>NZ_JBUDHV010000056.1:0-34302 GCF_054956795.1 Streptomyces sp. SYSU D01066-1
CCGATCCGATTTCCTCGGTGCTTTCCAGGTTCCCGCTTCCGCGTTTCCCTTTCCGGCGGTTCCGACTCTATCAGATCCTTTCGGGCCTGATTCCCAGTCGGAGTGGGCTGTCTTCCGGGCTGTTGGGCCGTTCCGACGTGGTGAGACTTTAGCGGATTCCCGGCTCCCGACCTAATCGGGGGGCGCGTTCTTTCGAACCTGGATTCCTCACTCCGTAAATACGCATACCGGTGCCACCTGAGGTGGTTGGTTACGTGCGGAATGGCTGTCCGGGGACCGACCGGAGTCGGCGCTCACGTCGGACAACTCGGAGAACCTTACGGAGGGGGGACCGGCGTGTCAACTTCGGTGCGTCGTGCCCGCTCGGTGCGCGTGCGGGCGGCCGGCGGACGGCGTCGCCGTACCGGGGATCGTCCGTCCGCTCGATGAGCCGGAGGGGGCGCGGAAGAGGGGCGTGCGGGCCGTCACCGACAGCGGGGAAGGGGTTGCTCCCCCGTGGGCCGGCGTCAGCCGTTGTTGCCGGAGGCCAGCTCGCGGCTGCGGTCGCGGGCGGCCTCCAGGGCGGCGATGAGGGCGGCGCGGACTCCGTGGCTCTCGAGTTCACGGATCGCGCTGATCGTCGTACCGGCGGGGGACGTGACGTTCTCGCGGAGCTTGACCGGGTGTTCGCCGCTGTCACGGAGCATGGTCGCGGCGCCGATCGCGGACTGGACGATCAGGTCGTGGGCCTTGTCGCGGGGCAGGCCGAGCAGGATGCCGGCGTCGGTCATGGCTTCGACCAGGTAGAAGAAGTACGCCGGGCCGGAGCCGGAGAGGGCCGTGCAGGCGTCCTGCTGGGACTCGGGGACACGGAGGGTCTTGCCGACGGCACCGAAGATCTCCTCGGCGTGGGCGAGGTGGGCGGCGGTGGCGTGAGTGCCGGCGGAGATGACGGACATGGCCTCGTCGACGAGGGCCGGGGTGTTCGTCATGACGCGGACGACCGGGGTGCCGGCGGCGAGGCGGTCCTCGAAGTACGAGGTCGGGACGCCTGCCGCGCCGCTGATGACCAGGCGGTCGGCGGGGACGTGGGGGGCCAGCTCGTCGAGGAGGGTGCCCATGTCCTGCGGTTTGACCGTGAGGATCAGGGTGTCGGCGGTCTTGGCGGCCTCGGCGTTGGTGACCGGGGTGACCCCGTGGCGGGCGTGAAGCTCGTCGGCCCGCTCCTGGCGGCGGGTGGTGACCAGCAGGTCGGCGGGGGTCCAGCCGGCCCGGATCATTCCGCTGAGCAGGGCTTCACCGATCTTGCCGGTGCCGAGGACTGCGACTTTCTGGGTCATGGCTGCGGTGCCTCCGAGGGTGCGTCGTCCGTCGCCATCCTCGCACCCCGGGGGCGGCCGGGGGCGGTGCGTCCAGTGGGCGGGACGCGGCGGCTCCGGCGGATCTCGCGGCGGACGGACACCGGGCGGCCGTCGGGGCCGTGCGGGCGGGGCGGTTGCCGGGTGCGCGGTGTCGTGGGGGGAGACGGCGCGGGCGGGGGCGTACGGCCGTGGTGGCCGGGGTCTCAGCGGTGGCGCTTGCGCGGGTTGCCCGAGCGGCGGGTCGTGCGCTTCTCGTGCTGGGCTACGGCCGTTTCGTACTCGGCGCGGTGGAGTCTCTCGCCGGGGGCCTCGACGAGGCAGCGCAGGGCGTAGGCGAGGAGGGAGCCGAGGAAGCCGACGGTGAGCAGGCCGCGCAGGGACGCCTGGCGGTCGGGGCCGGGGCGGGTGGTGAAGGCGCCCCAGGTGTGGCCGAAGGCGAGGGCGCCGCACACCGCGAACACCACGACGACCAGGGCGGTGACGAAGCCGCCGACCCCCGCGATCCGCAGGCCCTGGTGGGCGAGGCGCAGGACCAGGCAGTCGGCGGCCGTGAGGACCAGCGCGCCGGCGGCGAGGCCGAGGCGGCGGGCGGTGTAGCCGCCGTCGTGGCGCAGCCAGGTCGTGCCGAAGAACCGGATGGGTTCCGGGCGGGGGCCGGCCGGGGCGCCCGTGGCGGTACCGGTGGCTTCGGGGCTGCCGTTCTCTGCGCTCACGCGCCGATTATGGCCGTCGGCCGTTCCGCCGCCCCGCCGCGGGTCCTGGGCGGTCCGGTCGTGCGGGTCAGGAGCAGCGCGGGCGGATGTAGCCGTCGCTGCCGGTCCGGAGGTAGGCGTCCGGGACGAACTGGCCGTTGTCGATGTTGTCCCAGATGTCGGTGGTGCCGTGGGCGCCGGTGTCCCGGGTGCCCGGGGACTGGCAGGAGGTCGGCGCCTTGGCGCCCGGCGGCGGCTGCTTCACCAGCGCGTACTGGGTGCCGGGGCCGGTGCGGGCGTTGAGGCGCACGCCCGGCGCCACCGCGAAGCAGGTGAGGTCCGCCGCCGCCGTGGTGACGGCCTCGTCCTCGTCCCCGCCGGTGGCTTCCCTGGTCTGTTCGCGTTCCCGGCGGTGGCGGGGGCGGTCCGGCTCGCGGTGGTCGGCACGCTCGTTTCGCCGTACTGGCCCGGTGGTACGGACGCGGGGCCGTCCGGGGCGCGGCCGAGCGCGTCGGCGCCGTTCGCCGGGTGGGTCAGCGCCCCGGCGCCCGGGACGGGGGGTTTCGTGTGCGCGTACGGGGCGAAGCGGCTGCTGTGCGCGCGGGGCGGGGCGGTCCTCGCCCTCGGTCCCGAGGACGGGAGGCGGCTGCGGCGGCGTTCCGTGGCGGGCCGTTCGCGCAGTGGGCCGCCGGTCGTCGCGGGCGGTCCCGTGCGGCTCGCCCTGGACGAGGGCGAGACGCTGACGGCGTTCGGCCCGGTCACGGGCGAGCCGGCCTGGCGCCGGGAGGTGCCCGGGTGCCGGAGCCTGTGCCCGGCCGGCGGGATGGTGCTGCTCACCGGCGCGGACGGGAAGGTGGCCGGTGTGGACGGGGCCACCGGTGACACCGTGTGGTCGCGGCGGTTCCCCGGCCGGGCGATGCCGTGCTTCTCCTCGGTCACGGGCTCCACCGGGGCCGCCGGGAACGGCGCGGTGTACGCGGCGGGCGTGTCGGACGACGGGACGAGCACCCCGGTCACGGCCGTGGCCCCCGGGACGGGTGACGTGCGGCGGAGCCGGCGGAGCCGGCGGGGGCGCGGGGCCGGTGGGGGCGGCGGACGGTTCCGTCGTTCTCCTCGACGCCGACGCGGTCTACGGCGAGACGCGCGCCGTCGTGCGCCACACCTCCGGGACGGGGGCCGTGCGCCGGGTGGCGGTGCCGGTGGCGCGGGCGCGAGGGGCCGTGCGCGGGGACGTCGTGTACGTGATGGGCGCGGGCGGCACCCTGGCGGCCGTCGGTCCCGCGGCGCGTGGGCAGCGGTGGAGCCGGGGGACGGGCCTGAGCCGCGGTTCGGCGCCGGTCGCCGGCGGACGGCACGTGTGCGTCACCGCCCCGGACGGGCGGCTGCTCGGCGTGGACGCCCGTACCGGACGGCTCCTCGGGCAGACGGCCCCGCGGCTGGGCGGTGCGGCGGACCGGGTGGCCGCCGCGCCGCCCGCGCCCGTCCCGTCGGGGGCCGGGTCTGCGCCGGTGCCCCCGACGGGACGGTCCTCGCGGTGGACGGGCGGAACCCGGCCGCCTGGTGAGGGGCGGACGGATCCGCGCGGCGGCGGACCGGGTCAGCCGAGCTTGCTGACGTCCCGGACGGCGCCCTTGTCCGCGCTGGTCGCCATCGCGGCGTAGGCGCGCAGGGCGGCCGAGACCTTGCGGTCGCGGTCCTTCGGGGCGTACGTGCCGTTCAGCGCCTGCTCGCGGCGGGCCAGCTCGGCGTCGTCGACCAGCAGCTCGATGGAGCGGGCCGGGATGTCGATGCGGATGCGGTCGCCGTCCTCGACCAGGGCGATGGTGCCGCCGGAGGCCGCCTCGGGGCTGGCGTGGCCGATGGACAGGCCCGAGGTGCCGCCGGAGAAACGGCCGTCGGTGACCAGGGCGCACGCCTTGCCCAGGCCGCGGCCCTTGAGGTACGAGGTCGGGTAGAGCATCTCCTGCATGCCGGGGCCGCCCTTGGGGCCCTCGTAGCGGATGACGACGACGTCGCCCTCCTTGACCTGCTGGGTGAGGATCTTCTGGACCGCCTCTTCCTGGGATTCGCAGACCACCGCCGGGCCCTCGAAGGTCCAGATCGACTCGTCGACGCCGGCGGTCTTGACCACGCAGCCGTCGACGGCGAGGTTGCCCTTGAGGACCGCCAGGCCGCCGTCCTTGGAGTAGGCGTGCTCGGCGGAGCGGATGCAGCCGCCCTCGGCGTCCGTGTCGAGGGCCTCCCAGCGCTCGGACTGGGAGAACGCCTCGGCGGAGCGGACGCAGCCGGGCGCCGCGTGCCACAGCTCCACGGCCTCGGCGGACGGGGAGCCGCCGCGGACGTCCCAGGTCTTGAGCCAGTCGGCGAGGGACGGGCTGTGCACGGAGTGCACGTCCTCGTTGAGCAGGCCCGCGCGGTGCAGCTCGCCCAGCAGGGCGGGGATGCCGCCGGCGCGGTGCACGTCCTCCATGTAGTACGTGCGGTCCTTGGCGACGTTCGGCGCCACCTTGGCCAGGCAGGGCACGCGGCGCGAGACGGCGTCGATCTGCTCCAGGCCGAAGGGCACGCCGGCCTCCTGGGCGGCGGCCAGCAGGTGCAGGATCGTGTTGGTGGAGCCGCCCATCGCGATGTCGAGGGCCATGGCGTTCTCGAACGCCTGGAACGTGGCGACGGAGCGGGGCAGGACCGAGGCGTCGTCCTGCTCGTAGTAGCGGCGGGTGAGGTCCATGACCGTCTCGGCGGCGCGCACGTAGAGCTGTTTGCGGGCCGTGTGGGTGGCCAGGACCGAGCCGTTGCCGGGGAGGGAGAGGCCGATCGCCTCGGTGAGGCAGTTCATGGAGTTGGCGGTGAACATGCCGGAGCAGGAGCCGCAGGTCGGACAGGCGCTCTCCTCGATGCGGAGCATGTCCTCGTCCGAGACCTTCTCGTTCACCGCCTCGGACATCGCGTCGACCAGGTCGAGCGTGCGGACCGTGCCGTCGACCAGGGTGGCGCGGCCGGACTCCATCGGGCCGCCGGAGACGAAGACCGTCGGGATGTTCAGGCGCAGGGCCGCGTTGAGCATGCCCGGGGTGATCTTGTCGCAGTTGGAGATGCAGATCAGGGCGTCGGCGCAGTGGGCCTCGACCATGTACTCCACGCTGTCCGCGATCAGGTCGCGGGAGGGCAGGGAGTAGAGCATGCCGCCGTGGCCCATGGCGATGCCGTCGTCGACGGCGATCGTGTTGAACTCGCGCGGGATGCCGCCGGCCGCCTTGACCGCCTCGCTGACGATCCGGCCGACCGGGGCCAGGTGGGTGTGGCCCGGCACGAACTCCGTGAAGCTGTTGGCGACCGCGATGATCGGCTTCCGGCCGATGTCCGCACCGGGTACACCGGAGGCACGCATCAGGGCGCGGGCGCCCGCCATGTTGCGGCCGTGGGTGACTGTGCGGGACCTCAGCTCGGGCATCGTCGCTCGCTCCTTCGGAGAGTTCTGCCGGTGCCGCTCGGAGCACCGGCAGGGTTCTGACTGACGTCGAGCGTACGCCGGTCATCCAGGGACCGGGACACGGTGTCCGGATGACGGGACGCGTGTCTCGCCGGCCGTGCCGTGGGCCGCCTCGTGGGCCGGGGTGCTCCGCGGTCCGCCGTCCCTCACCCGCGGGAGGTGCTCGCCGCGGAGGCCAGGTGGCGGCGGGTGAAGGCCAGGGCCTCGGCCAGGTCGGCCTCCCGCTCGGCGCCGGACATCGCCCGGCGGGTGTTGACCTCGATGACGACATGGCCGTCGAAGCCGGTCAGCGCCAGGCGCTCGAGCAGCTCGGCGCAGGGCTGGGTGCCGCGGCCGGGGACGAGGTGCTCGTCCTTGGCGGAGCCCCGTCCGTCGGCGAGGTGGACGTGGCCGAGCCGGCCGCCCATGCGGTCGACCATGCCGAGGGCGTCGGTGCGGGCGGTGGCGGTGTGACTGAGGTCGATCGTGAAGTGCCGGTAGTCGTCCTTGGTGACGTCCCAGTCGGGGGCGTAGGCGAGCATCTCGCGGTCGCGGTAGCGCCAGGGGTACATGTTCTCGACGGCGAACCGCACGTCCGTCTCGTCGGCCATGCGCCACACGCCCTCGACGAAGCCGCGGGCGTACTGGCGCTGCCAGCGGAAGGGCGGGTGGACGACGACCGTGCTCGCGCCGAGCTTCTCGGCGGCGGCGCGGGCGCGCTGGAGCTTGACCCAGGGGTCGGTGGACCAGACGCGCTGGGTGATGAGCAGGCACGGGGCGTGCACGGCCAGGATCGGGACCTGGTGGTAGTCGCTGAGTCTGCGTAGTGCCTCGATGTCCTGGCTGACCGGGTCGGTCCACACCATGACCTCGACGCCGTCGTATCCGAGGCGTGCGGCGATCTCGAAGGCCGTCGCCGTCGACTCCGGGTAGACGGAGGCCGTCGACAGGGCGACCTTCGCGTCCGGAATGCGTAGGGGCTCCGCCATGGGGTTCAGGTTACGGGGTGCGGATGGGTGGGCCCGGGCGTCTGATCGCGGTTGTGGTCTTCGCCATAGGCGGGTGTGGGGGCCGGGGCGGCTTTGCGGGTGGGTGGGACCGGGCGCCTGATCACGGTCGTGGTCGTGGTCTCGGTCGTGGCCATGGTCTTCGCCATAGGCGGTGCCGGGTCCGGCGCGGCTTCGCGGGTGGGTGGGACCGGGCGCCTGATCACGGTCGTGGTCGTGGTCTCGGTCGTGGTCTTCGCCATAGGCGGTGCCGGGTCCGGCGCGGCTTGTCGCGTCCACGCGGCGGGGCCGCGGAGCGGTACGGCCCCGCGCCCCTCGTCGGCGTCAGCCATGACCCATGTGGTCAAGCCGCCGCAGGATGACGCCCTCCCTGAGGGCCCAGGGACAGATCTCCAGGGTCTCCACGGCGAACAGGTCCATCGCCGCTTCGGCCACCAGGGCGCCGGCGACCAGCTGGCCGGCCCGGCCCTCGGAGACTCCGGGGAGTCCGGCGCGTTCGGCGGTGGTCATGGCGGCCAGGCGCGGGACCCAGCCCTCCAGGGAGGACCGCTTGAGTTCCCGCTGGACGTAGAGGCCCTCGGCGGAGCGGGCGGCGCCGGTGAGGCGGGCCAGCTGCTTGAAGGTCTTCGAGGTGGCGACGACGTGGTCGGGGGCGCCGAAGCGGCTGAACTCGCCGACCGTCCGGGCTATCTCCGTACGGACGTGCCGGCGCAGGGCGCGCACGTCGTCCGGGTCGGGCGGGTCGCCGGGCAGCCGGCCGGCGGTCAGGCGGCCCGCGCCGAGCGGCAGGGAGACGGCGGCGTCGGGTTCCTCGTCGATGCCGTACGCGATCTCCAGGGAGCCGCCGCCGATGTCGAGGACCAGCAGCTTGCCCGCGGACCAGCCGAACCAGCGGCGGGCGGCGAGGAAGGTGAGCCGCGCCTCCTCGGCGCCGGTCAGCACGGTCAGCTCGACGCCGGTCTCGGCGCGGACGCGGCCGAGGACCTCGTCGGCGTTGCTCGCCTCGCGCACGGCGGAGGTGGCGAACGGCAGCAGGTCCTCCACGCCCTTGTCCTCGGCGGCCTGGAGCGCCCGGCGGACGACGGCCGTGAGCCGGTCGACCCCGGCGGCGCCGATCGCGCCGTCCGCGTCGAGGAGTTGGGCGAGGCGCAGTTCGGCCTTGTGCGAGTGCGCGGGCAGCGGGCGTGCGCCCGGGTGCGCGTCCACCACCAGGAGGTGGACCGTGTTGGATCCCACGTCGAGGACACCGAGTCTCATGCACGGAACGCTACTGCCAGGACGGCCGCCGTCGGTGGGGGTACCGGCAGTGGGCGACTTACCCTGGACGGGTGCCAAAGACGAAGCAGGCGAAGGACGCGAAACAGCCCGGGAAGGGCGGACGGAAGAAGAAGGACGCGCGGGCCGTGCCAGCGCCGGCGGGTGACGAGAAGGGGCTCGACTTCGCGCGCGCGTGGGTGGAGTTCCCGGACCCGGCCGACGACGAGCAGGTCTTCCGCTGCGACCTGACCTGGCTGACCTCTCGCTGGAACTGCGTCTTCGGCAGCGGCTGCCAGGGCATCCAGGCGGGCCGCGCGGACGACGGGTGCTGCTCGCTGGGCGCCCACTTCTCCGACGAGGACGACGAGGCCCGGGTCGCCGGTCATGTGGCCCGTCTCACACCGGACATCTGGCAGCACCACGCCGAGGGCACGGCGAACGGCTGGGTGTCCGAGGACGAGGAGGGCTCCCGGCAGACCCGTCCCTTCCAGGGGTCGTGCGTCTTCCAGAACCGGCCCGGCTTCGCCGGGGGCGCGGGCTGCTCGCTGCACATCCTGGCGCTGCGGGAGGGGCGCGAGCCGCTGGAGACCAAGCCGGACGTGTGCTGGCAGCTGCCGGTGCGGCGGACGTACGAGTGGATCGACCGGCCCGACGACACGCGCGTCCTCCAGGTGTCGATCGGTGAGTACGACCGACGCGGCTGGGGGCCGGGCGGCCATGACCTGCACTGGTGGTGCACGTCGGCCACCTCGGCGCACGGTGCCGGCGAGCCGGTCTACGTCTCCTACCGGCCGGAGCTGATCGAGCTGATGGGCAAGGCGGGCTACGACCGGCTGGCCGAGCTGTGCGAGGAGCGGCTGGCCTCGCGGCTGCCGCTGCTGGCGCCGCATCCGGCGGATCCGGCGCCGATGGCTTCTCCGGTGGTGGCGGCGGCTTCTCCGGTAGAGCCGGTTTCTCCGGTGCCGCCGGTGGCGTAATGGTGCCTGTGGCGTAGGTGGTGCCGGTGGCGTAGGCGGTACTGGGGTGCTGCGGTCCGCCCGGTGTCTACGGCGCCGGGCGGATCCGGCTTCTCCGAGGCGTCCGTGCTTCCGGTGCTGCCCGTGCTTCGGGGGACGCCTGTGCTTCCGGTGGCGCAGGCGGTGCCGGGGTGCTTCGGTGCCGGGGTGCTTCGGTGCCGCGGTCCGGCCGGTGCCTACGGCGTCGCGGGGCTCGGGGTGCCGCCGGCGTCGGACGGGGCCTCCGGGCCGCCCGTGCCGGTGGGGGAAGGGTCGGCGGGGGTGGGGTCGGGGGGCGTGGGGGTGGGCGTCGCGGCCGGGGCGGATCCGGCTGGTGACGGGGCCGTGGTGGTGGGGCGCGGGTCGGCGGGGGGCGGGGTGTCCGGTGTGCCGGGCACGCCGGGGCGGGGGCCGGGCCGGGAGGGGCCGGGTGCGGTCCCGTAGCCCTTGATGGAGACGACGGCGCCGCCGGGCTCGACGGCCACCCGGGCGCTCCAGTGGCCGGAGGGCTCGCGCAGCTGATCGACGTGGACCTTGATCGTGGTGGTGGTGGTGCCGGGGTCGAGCGTGCCCGAGGAACGGTTCAGGTAGAGCCAGGGGGCGCCGGTCGAGGCGGACCAGCGCAGCGGGGAGCGGCCGGTGGCGGTGAGGGTGATGAGCGTGGTCGTGCCGCTGCGGGCGGCCGTCACCTCCATCCGGGCGGTGCCCTCCCGGCCGACGGCCCCGCGGACCTGCACGGAGACGCGCAGGCCGCCGGCGGGGCCGGAGGACGTGCCCGGTGCGGTGCCGGTGCCGCCGGCGCGCTCGTGGCCGCCCGCCGGCGCGTCGTCGGTGCCGTCGGTGCCGTGGGTCTCGCCGGCGCTGGTGGTGCGGCCGTCCTCGGCCCCGGTGGACGGGGTGCCGCGGCAGGTCGCCCACAGCGCGAACACGGGGGCCGCGACGACGGTGGCGACGACGGCCGTGGCGACGGCGCGCACGCGCAGCCGGTCGCGCCGGGCCGCGCGGTCGCCGGGGGGCACCGGGAAACCCCGCCGGTCGAAGCGGGGAGCGGCGCCCCGCGCGCGCGGGAGCCGCGCCATCGCCCCGCGCAGCGCCGCGCGGGGCGCGGTCAGGACGGGCAGCGCGGCGGGCGTGACGCTGGTGCCGGGCCAGCGGCCGGGGATGGCGCGCTCGGCGGTGCGGCGGCAGCGCGGGCAGTCGTCGACGTGCCGGACCAGTTCGCGGCGGAGCGCCGCGCTCAGCGCCGGCCGGCCGTCCCCGGTGGTGAAGCGGGCGACGCCCGGACAGGTGCCGGTCTCGACGACGGCGAGGGCGGCGCGGGTGCGCTCGACCTCGCAGGCGGCGGAGGCGAGCAGTTCGCGGGCGGCGGCCGGGGGCGTGCCGAGGACGGCGGCGACCTCGTGGGCGGCCAGGTGGTGGCGTACCGCGAGTTCGAGGGCCTCGCGCTGCTCCGGGGTGGTGCCGGCCGCCTCCGGCCAGGCGAGCAGGGCCAGTTGGCGGTTGCGGTACTCCTGGACGTCCTCGGGGACGTCCGGGGCGCGGGGCGGCTCGGTGGCGGCCTCGCGGTCCGCCGCGTGGACGGCCCGACGTTTCTGCTGGGCCTCGGACAGCTTGCGCAGGCAGGCCCAGCGGGCCAGCGCGTACAGCCAGGCCCGGCGGTCCCCGGCGGCCTCGGGGCGGCGGTGGTGGCGGCGCTCGGCGAGGACCAGGGCGTCGCCCAGGGCGGCGGTCGCGGTGTCGTGGTCGCACAGCACGGACAGGCAGTAGGTGAACAGACCGTCCAGGTACGGCTCGTAGGGCGTGGGCGGTCGCTGCGCCACCGTGCGCGCCGCGCCGCGGTCACGCGCTTCCCGGTGCGCCCGGTCTGCGCCGGTCGTGCGGGTCGTGGTCTGCGGACTGCTGCTGCTCATCCGGCGACCGTAGGGGGCCATGGGTGGCGCGGGCTGGCGCGTTGGCCACTTTTAATTCGTACGGGTGAAATGATCCCTCGATAGAGGACAGGAACCCTTTGTTCCGCCTTGGCGTTTTACGGCAGATGGCCGTTACGCGCCCGTCGGCAGCGGGCCGGCGGTGGCCCGGTGCCGGGTTGTCGGCGGTCCGGCGGCGCTCCGCTGCCGGGTTGCCGGCGGTCCGGCGGTGGCCCGCTGCCGGGTCGCCGGTGACCCGGCGGCGGTCCGGTGTCGGGTTGTCGGTGGGACTGTCGGCGGGATTGTCAGTGGGTGCGGTTACGGTTTCGTGCATGGCTGCCCGTACGAAGACCACCAAGGACCGTCCGTCCTACCGCTGCACGGAGTGCGGCTGGCAGACGGCCAAGTGGCTCGGTCGCTGCCCCGAGTGCCAGGCGTGGGGGACGATCGAGGAGTACGGCACGCCCGCGGTCCGGACGACGGCGCCGGGGCGCGTCACCACCTCCGCCCTGCCCATCGGCCAGGTCGACGGCCGCCAGGCCACCGCCCGCTCCACCGGCGTGCCCGAGCTGGACCGCGTGCTGGGCGGCGGACTGGTCCCCGGCGCGGTGGTGCTGCTGGCCGGGGAGCCCGGCGTCGGCAAGTCCACGCTGCTCCTCGACGTGGCGGCCAAGGCGTCCGACGAGGAGCACCGGACCCTGTACGTCACGGGCGAGGAGTCGGCGAGCCAGGTCCGGCTGCGCGCCGACCGCATCGGCGCCCTCGCCGACCACCTCTACCTCGCCGCGGAGACCGACCTCGCGGCGGTCCTCGGTCACCTCGACGCGGTGAAGCCGTCCCTGCTGATCATGGACTCGGTGCAGACGGTCGCCTCCCCGGAGATCGACGGCGCCCCCGGCGGCATGGCGCAGGTCCGGGAGGTGGCGGGGGCGCTGATCCGCGCCTCCAAGGAGCGCGGCATGTCCACCCTGCTGGTCGGCCACGTCACCAAGGACGGCGCGATCGCCGGCCCCCGCCTCCTGGAGCACCTGGTGGACGTCGTCCTGAACTTCGAGGGCGACCGGCACGCCCGGCTGCGCCTGGTCCGCGGCGTCAAGAACCGCTACGGCGCCACCGACGAGGTCGGCTGCTTCGAGCTGTCCGACGAGGGCATCGTCGGGCTGGCCGACCCCAGCGGACTGTTCCTGACCCGCCGCGCCGAGCCGGTGCCCGGCACCTGCCTGACCGTCACTCTGGAGGGCCGCCGCCCACTGGTGGCCGAGGTGCAGGCGCTCACCGTCGACTCGCAGATCCCCTCCCCGCGGCGCACCACGTCCGGTCTGGAGACGTCCCGGGTGTCGATGATGCTGGCCGTCCTGGAGCAGCGCGGCCGGATCAGCGCCCTGGGCAAGCGGGACATCTACTCCGCGACGGTCGGCGGCGTGAAGCTCTCCGAGCCCGCCGCCGACCTGGCCGTCGCCCTCGCCCTGGCCAGCGCGGCCAGCGACACCCCGCTGCCCAAGAACCTGGTGGCGATCGGCGAGGTCGGCCTCGCGGGCGAGGTGAGACGGGTCACGGGCGTGCAGCGCAGGCTCTCCGAGGCGCACCGCCTGGGCTTCACACACGCGCTGGTACCGGGCGATCCGGGGAAGGTCCCGCCCGGCATGAAGGTCCTGGAAGTGGCGGACATAGGGGACGCCCTGCGCGTCCTTCCGCGGTCCCGTCGCCGAGAGGCCCCACGGGAGACGGAGGACCGCCGGTAGACTTTGCCCTGGTCTCGCCCGTCCGTACGAACCGAGTGCGCGAAACGGGGGCGTCCCGAAACCAGCGACCGGAGGAGTGCAGTGGCAGCCAACGACCGGGCGGCGGCTCCCGGGAAATCCGGTGGGAGCGCCGGTTCCGATGGCCTGATGCGCGCCTCGCTGAGCGCCGTGGCACCGGGGACGGCGCTGCGTGACGGCCTGGAGCGCGTACTCCGCGGCAACACCGGCGGACTGATCGTGCTCGGCTCCGACAAGACCGTCGAGGTGATGTGCACCGGCGGCTTCGTGCTGGACGTGGAGTTCACCGCGACGCGGCTGCGCGAGCTGTGCAAGCTCGACGGCGGCATCGTGCTCTCCTCGGACCTGTCGAAGATCCTGCGGGCCGGCGTCCAGCTGGTCCCCGACCCGACGATCCCCACGGAGGAGACGGGCACCCGGCACCGTACGGCGGACCGGGTCAGCAAGCAGGTCGGTTTCCCCGTCGTCTCCGTCTCGCAGTCCATGCGGCTCATCGCGCTCTACGTCGACGGGCAGCGCCGGGTCCTGGAGGACTCGGCGGCGATCCTGTCCCGCGCCAACCAGGCGCTGGCCACGCTGGAGCGGTACAAGCTGCGCCTCGACGAGGTCGCGGGCACGCTGTCCGCGCTGGAGATCGAGGACCTCGTCACCGTCCGGGACGTCTCGGCGGTCGCGCAGCGCCTGGAGATGGTGCGCCGGATCGCCACCGAGATCGCCGAGTACGTGGTGGAGCTGGGCACCGACGGACGGCTGCTCGCGCTCCAGCTCGACGAGCTGATCGCGGGCGTGGAGCCCGAACGGGAGCTGGTGGTACGGGACTACGTGCCCGAGCCGACCGCGAAGCGCTCGCGCACGGTGGACGAGGCACTGGCCGAGCTGGACAAGCTCAGCCATGCCGAGCTGCTCGAACTGTCCACGGTGGCCCGGGCGCTGGGGTACCTGGGCTCACCGGAGACGCTGGACTCGGCGGTGTCCCCACGCGGTTTCCGGCTGCTGGCGAAGGTGCCGCGGCTGCCGGGGGCGATCATCGACCGGCTGGTGGAGCACTTCGGGGGGCTGCAGAAGCTGCTCGCCGCGAGCGTGGACGACCTGCAGACCGTGGACGGGGTCGGGGAGGCTCGGGCCCGGAGCGTGCGGGAGGGGCTGTCGCGGCTGGCGGAGAGTTCCATTCTGGAGCGGTACGTGTAGTCTCCGGCGGTTCGGTTCGGTGCGGCTTCGGGGGCCGGTGCAGTGCGGTCTCGGACGCCGGTGCAGTGCGGCTTCGGGCGCCGGTACGGTGCGGTCTCGGACGCCGGTGCAGTGCGGCTTCGGGCGCCGGTACGGTGCGGCTTCGGGCGCCGGTACGGTGCGGCTTCGGGCGCCGGTACGGTGCGGTCTCGGACGCTGGTACGGTGCGGTTGCTCGCGTCCACGCGGTGGGTCCGCGCCTCGGTGCAGTCCCGCGCCCCTTACGGGGCGCTTTCCCTCAGGCGCTCTCCAGGACGAAGGACGTCTGTGTCTTCGGGAAGCCCGGGGCCTTGGCCTCGACCAGGTACGTGCCCGCCTTGGCCTTGCCGGACGTGGGGGTCGCGCACTCGGGGGCGCTCGGCTTGCGGTCCCACTTGACCGTGTAGGTGATGCCGGTGCCGGCCGGGACCCGGAACACCAGGCTCTCGGCACCCTTCACGCAGTCGTCGGAGGACCAGAACGCGTCCTCGTCGTCGGCCGGCGTGATCGTCACCACCGTACGCTCGGGCCCGAGATCGACTTTGCAGTCGCTGCCGGAGCCGTTGCGCGCGGTGAGTTCGAAGGCGGGGGTCTGGCCCGGCTCGTAGGTGTTGCGCACGCTGCGCAGGCTCAACTCCACCGCACCGGCGGTGCAGTCGGGCAGCGAGGTCCCCGCCGGCAGGACGTCGCCCGAGCCGACACCGGCCGCCGTACCGCCGCCCGCGCCGCTCCCGGAACCGCTCGAACCGCCCGCGTCACCGGAGCCGCCGCCGGACTCCCCCGCGCCGGATCCCGAACCGCCGGTCGAACCGTCGCCCGTGCCGTCGCCCGTGCCGTCCTCCCCACCGGAGCCGGTTGTGCCGGAGTCCTCGTCGCCCGACTCGTCGCGCCCGCCCGGTGCTTGGCTGATCGCGGGTCCCGAGCCCGACGGGCCCGGCGTGATCGAGGGAGCGGGATTCTTGCCGTCGGCACCGTCGTCGTGACCGTCCCCGCCACCTCCGCCGCCCATGGTCATGATCCACGTGACCAGAAGCGCCAACAGGACGACGACGGACAGCAGTACGGCCCTCCGACGCCAGTAGATGGAGGAGGGAAGCGGCCCGACCGGATTGCGCAGAGATCCCACGGCGGAAACTGTACGAGAGATCGGTGCGTTACCTTGCGCCACCCGCCGTTCGGGTCATCAACTTTTGCGGATCATCATTCCGGAGACCGTGTCCGACGGTTCGTCATGTAGAGGAAACGGATGAAACGGTCACCCGTCGCGATGGCCGCCGCCGCGGCGTTCGCGGTCGCGGCGCTTGCAGCTTTGGCCATCGCTTGACGCGCGTCGCCAAGTGGCGCCGCGCCCGCGGAGCCGTCCTCCCGTGGCAGGATCGGTAGGTCATGACTGCGCCCACGAAGCCCCAGCCCTCACCCAGCGACCCCGCCGGACCCGCCCCGGCCGGACCCGCCCCGGCCGGACCCGACCCGGCCGGACCCCATTCGGCCGGACCCGGTTCGCCGCTGCACGCCCCCGTCATCGACTGGTTCGACGCCCACGCCCGCGACCTGCCGTGGCGGCGCCCGGAAGCCGGTGCCTGGGGCGTCATGGTCAGCGAGTTCATGCTCCAGCAGACGCCGGTCAGCCGCGTCCTGCCCGTCTACGAGCAGTGGCTGGCCCGCTGGCCGCGCCCCGCCGACCTCGCCGCGGAGGCCCCCGGCGAGGCCGTCCGCGCCTGGGGCCGGCTCGGCTACCCGCGCCGCGCCCTGCGGCTGCACGGCGCCGCCGTCGCCATAGCGGAACGGCACGGCGGGGACGTACCGTCCGATCACGCGGCGCTGCTCGCGCTGCCCGGCATCGGCGAGTACACGGCCGCCGCCGTCGCCTCGTTCGCCTACGGCCGACGGCACGCCGTGCTGGACACCAACGTCCGCCGGGTCTTCGCGCGGGCCGTCACCGGTGTGCAGTACCCGCCGAACGCCACCACCGCCGCCGAGCGCCGGCTCGCCCGCGCGCTGCTGCCGGACGACGAGCCGACCGCCGCGCGCTGGGCCGCCGCCTCCATGGAGCTGGGCGCGCTGGTGTGCACCGCGAAGAACGAGTCGTGCCACCGCTGCCCGATCGCCGCGCAGTGCGCCTGGCGGCTGGCGGGCAAGCCGCCGCACGAGGGTCCGCCGCGCCGCGGCCAGACCTACGCGGGCACCGACCGCCAGGTGCGGGGCCGGCTGCTGGCCGTCCTGCGGGAGGCCCCCGGGCCGGTGCCGCGGGCGGCCCTCGACCGGGTGTGGCACGAGCCGGTCCAGCGGGCCCGCGCCCTGGACGGACTGGTCGCCGACGGACTGGTGGAGCCGCTGGCCGGCGACCGTTACCGGCTGCCGCTGACCTGACCTGACCTGACCTGGCCGGCACCAGGACCAATACCAGGACCAGGACCAGCACCGGCACCGGCACCGGCACCGGCACCGGCACCGGCACCGGCGAACGCGCCGATAGCCGCCCCAATCACCCGCGCCCTTATCCGGACCTTATTTCCGTTACACAACCGACGGACAGCCGATCGCCAGTCGCGGCCTTCCTCGCACAGCGCCGTGACAACGCTTCCCTAGCTTCGTTCCCGTGCCCGTCGGACACAGCGGGACCACGCGACACACAACGGGGAACGGGAGGCGGTTCACCATGGCGCAGGCGCAGGCGCACGGCGAGGTGCTGGGTTTCGAGGAGTACGTCCGCACCCGGCAGGACGCGCTGCTGCGCAGTGCCCGCCGGCTGGTCCCGGACCCGGTCGACGCACAGGACCTCCTCCAGACGGCGCTGGTCCGCACGTACGGCCGCTGGGAGACCATCGAGGACAAGCGGCTCGCGGACGCCTATCTGCGCCGGGTCATGATCAACACGCGGACCGAGTGGTGGCGGGCGCGCAGGCTGGAGGAGGTGCCCACCGAGCAGCTGCCGGAGCCCTGCGTGGACGACGCCGCCGACCAGCACGCCGACCGGGCCCTGCTGATGGACGTGCTGAAGGTGCTCGCCCCCAAGCAGCGCAGCGTGGTCGTCCTGCGACACTGGGAGCAGATGTCCACGGAGGAGACGGCCGCCGCCCTCGGCATGTCGGCCGGCACCGTCAAGAGCACGCTGCACCGGGCGCTGGCCCGGCTCCGCGAGGAGCTGATGGCCCGCGAGTCGGACGCGCGTGCGCTGGAGCACGAGGAGCGGGAGCGGTGCGCGGCCTGAGCGGCGGCCCACGGTCCGGACCGGACCGGGTGAGCGTCGGGGCGGCGGTTCCGGTGGTGGCCGGGGCCGTCGCCGTCGCCGTGCTGCTCTCCGGCTGCACGGCCGGCGGCACCGGCGCCCGCGACGAGGGGCCGGCCCGCGCCGAGCCGGTGACCGCCCCGGCCTCCTCGCCCTCGCCGTCGGTCTCCTCGGCCGGGGCGGCCGGCCGGGTGGACGCGGTTCGCCTGGTCAAGAACGACCCGCAGGTCTCGGCGGAGGTCAAGCGGGAGCTGAAGCCGTGCGTAGCCGACGAGTACCCCGTCGACGTCAGTTACGGGGACCTGACCGGCAACTCCGCCGAGGACATCCTCATCAACGTCCTGACCTGCGGTGACGCGGTCGGCGTGGGCAGCTACGTGTACCGGGAGGAGAACGGCGGGTACCGGCACGTGTTCGAGGCGGAGGAACCGCCGGTCTACGCGGAGATCGACCGCGGCGACCTGGTGGTGGCCAAGCAGGTGTACGAGAGGGACGACGCGGTGTCGGTCCCGTCCGGCGAGAACGTGATCACGTACCGCTGGGCCTCGGGCCGGTTCGTCGAGGAGTACCGCACGCACAACGACTACAGCAATGCCGTCGGGGCCGGTGCCGCGCCGGGCCCGGACAGCTGACCCGGGCACCGTCCCCGGCACGACCGCGCCAGTGAACCGGACGGGCGGTCCGGACCGATGGAACGGTGACCGGCTCGCGGCGCCCGCACCGACCACCTTCGAGGACTGAGAGCACCCGGATGACAGACCAGACCCACGTCCTGTTCGTCGAGGACGACGACGTCATCCGCGAGGCCACCCAGCTCACCCTGGAGCGGGACGGCTTCGCGGTCACCGCGGTGCCCGACGGCCTGTCGGGCCTGGAGTCGTTCCGTGCGAGGCGGCCCGACATCGCGCTGCTGGACGTCATGGTCCCGGGACTGGACGGCGTCAGCCTGTGCCGCCGCATCCGGGACGAGTCCACGGTGCCGGTGATCATGCTGTCGGCGCGGGCCGACGCCATCGACGTGGTGCTGGGCCTGGAGGCGGGCGCCGACGACTACGTGACCAAGCCGTTCGACGCGGCGGTGCTGGTCGCCCGGATCCGCGCGGTGCTGCGCCGCTTCGGCCACGCGGGCGGCGGCCGGTACGACGACCGGGGCGCCGCGCCGGCCGGCGGGGTGCTGACCTTCGGCGCGCTGGAGGTGGACACCGAGGGCATGGAGGTGCGCAGGGAGGGACGGCCGGTGGCGCTGACGCCGACGGAGATGCGGCTGCTGCTCGAGTTCTCCACCGCGCCGGGCACGGTGCTCTCCCGCGACCGGCTGCTGGAACGCGTGTGGGACTACGGGTGGGGCGGGGACACACGGGTCGTCGACGTCCATGTGCAGCGGTTGCGCGCGAAGATCGGCCAGGACCGGATCGAGACGGTCCGCGGCTTCGGCTACAAGCTCAAGGCCTGAGGGGCTGAGGGCGTATGCGGCAGTTCTTCCGGTCCCCGCGGGGCGCGGCGCTCGGGGGGGGAGGTGCCCGTGGCGGCCGTCGCGGGGAGGGCCGTGGGGCTGAGGGCCGGGGCGCGGAAGCCCGTGGCGCCGAGGACCGGGGCGCGGAAGCCCGTGGCGCCGAGGACCGGGGCACAAGTGGGAGTGGAGCCGAAGGCCGGGACGCGGAGACCCGTGGCGCCGAGGACCGGGGCACGGAAACCCGCGGCACCGACGACCGGAGCGCGGACGTGCGTGTCGGGGGCGGGTCGGCCGACGGGCCGCGGGGTGCGGGTGTCCGTAGCGGCCGGCGGGCCGCCGTGCTGCGGCGGGCCGGCCTCCGTACCGGGTTGCGGTGGAAGCTGAGCGCGGCCATCGCGCTGGTCGGCGCGCTGGTCGCGATCGTGCTCAGCCTGGTCGTGCACAACGCCGCCCGGGTCTCGATGCTGGACAACGCGCGTGACCTCGCCGACGAACGGGTCCTGATTGCCCAGCGCAACTACGAGCTGTCGGGACGGCTCAACTTCCCCAACGCCCGGATCGACGACCCGGGGCTGCCCCCCGAGCTGCGCGCGAAGGCCCAGGAGGGGCGCCGGGCGACCTTCGTCTCCGACCGGCCGGGCGGCGCCGCCGACATCTGGGCCGCCGTGCCGCTCAAGGACGGGCACGTGATGTCGTTGCACACCGGGTTCACCGACCGCAGTTCCGACATCCTCGAAGACCTCGACCAGGCGCTGGTCATCGGCTCGATCACGGTCGTCCTGGGCGGCAGCGCGCTCGGCGTGCTCATCGGGGGGCAGCTCTCGCGCCGGCTGCGCAAGGCCGCCGCCGCCGCGAACCAGGTCGCCGCGGGCGAGACCGACGTACGGGTGCGGGACGCCATAGGCGGGGTGGTGCGGGACGAGACCGACGACCTCGCGCGGGCGGTGGACGCGATGACGGAGACGCTGCAGCAGCGGCTGGAGGCGGAGCGCCGGGTCACCGCGGACATCGCGCACGAGCTGCGCACCCCGGTGACGGGGCTGCTGACCGCCGCCGAGCTGCTGCCGCCGGGCCGGCCCACCGAGCTGGTGCTGGACCGGGCCAAGGCGATGCGCACCCTGGTCGAGGACGTGCTGGAGGTGGCCCGGCTGGACAGCGCCTCGGAGCGGGCCGAGTTGCAGGACATCGTGCTGGGCGAGTTCGTGGCCCGCCGGGTGGCGGCCAAGGGCGGGGACGTCACGGTGCGGGTGCTGCACGAGTCGGAGGTCACCACCGACCCGCGCCGTCTGGAGCGGGTGCTGTTCAACCTGCTGGCCAACGCCGCCCGGCACGGCCGGCCGCCCATCGAGGTCAGCGTCGAGGGGCGGGTGGTGCGGGTGCGCGACCACGGTCCCGGCTTCCCCGAGGCGCTGCTCGCCGAGGGCCCCAGCCGCTTCCGCACCGGCAGCGCGGACCGGGCCGGGCGGGGCCACGGGCTGGGGCTGACCATCGCTGCCGGGCAGGCGCGGGTCATGGGCGCGCGGCTGACCTTCCGCAACGTGCGGCCCCCCGGCGCGTCCGAGGACGCGCCCGCCGAGGGAGCCGTCGCCGTGCTGTGGCTCCCGGAACACGCGCCGACGAACACCGGCAGCTATCCGATGCTGCCGGACCAGGCGACCGGTGGGGGTGACGGGCGGAGGAGAACGAACGGAAGCCGACCGGCGGGGGCCGGCCGACGGTAGCCGACCGGCAGGGCCCGGCGGCCGGAAGCCTACGGACGGAACGGACGGGAGCCCGCCGGTGGAGGCCGCCCAGCGGAACCCGACCGACGAGCACCAGCCCTGACGGAAGCCGACTCCGACGAGAGCCGACCGACAAAAGCCGGCCCCAGCCGAACCCGACCGGCGAAAACCAGCCCCGGCGCAACCCTGCCGGCCCGCCGGTGGGCGTGTCCCCCGGGCCCTGGAACGGCCCGGGGGACACGCCCCGTCGACGCGCGCGCCGATCGGTCGGCGGCCGGACAGGTGCTGACCGCGGTCAGACCGCCTCCGCCGCCGGTGTCCTCGGCGCCGCGTCCCCGCCCGGACCGGCCCCGGGTTCCCGGTCCGTCTTCGGGCCCGTCCCCTTCAGGGGGACCTCCTTGACGAACACCGCCGCGATCAGCGCGAGCAGCGCCACCCCGGAGCCGAGCGCGAACGCCCCGTGGGTGCCCGCCGACACGGCGTGCTGGTACGCCTCCCGGGCCAGCTCCGGCAGCTTGGCCAGGCTCGCCGCGTCGAGCTGGGCGGACCGCTCGGTCACCTTCGAGCCCAGGTCCCCGGCCCGCTCGGCCATCACGTCCTGGACGCGGTGGTTGAAGAGCGCGCCCATGATCGCGACACCGAAGGAGGAGCCGAGGGTGCGGAAGAGAGTGGTGGACGAGGAGGCCACGCCCATGTCCCTCATCTCCACGCTGTTCTGCGCGACCAGCATGGTGATCTGCATCAGGCAGCCCATGCCGAGACCGACGACGGCCATGTACACCCCGGAGGTGAGCCGCGAGGTCTCCGTGTCCATCAGCGACAGCAGGAACAGCCCGACCGCCATCAGCGCGCCGCCGACCATCGGGAAGATCTTGTACCGGCCGGTGTTGGTGGTCACGCGGCCCGCCACCATCGACGTGACCAGCATCGCGCCCAGCATCGGCAGGAGCAGCAGCCCGGAGTTGGTCGCGGACGCGCCCTGTACGGACTGCTGGTACAGCGGCAGGAACAACGTGGCGCCGAACATCACGAAGCCGGTGATGAAGCCGATCACGGACATCAGCGTGAAGTTGCGGCTGCGGAAGATGTGCAGCGGCATGATCGGCTCGGCGGCCCTGGTCTGCCAGAACACGAACCCGACCAGCGCGGCGACCCCGATGCCGATCAGCTCCATGATCCGCGCGGAGGTCCACGCGTACTCCGTGCCGCCCCAGGTGGTGACCAGGACGATCGCGGTGATGCCGATGGTCAGCAGCGCGGCGCCGAGGTAGTCGACGCGCGCCTCGGACCGCTTCTTCGGCAGGTGCAGGACGACGCTGATCAGCACCAGCGCGACGGCGCCGAGCGGCAGGTTGATGTAGAAGGACCAGCGCCAGCCCCAGTGGTCGGTGATGGTGCCGCCGACCAGCGGTCCGCCGATCATCGCCAGCGCCATGACGCCGGCCATCATGCCCTGGTACTTGCCGCGCTCCCGGGGCGGTATCAGGTCGCCGATGATGGCCATGACGCCGACCATCAGACCTCCGGCGCCCAGGCCCTGCACGGCACGGAAGCCGATGAGCTGGCCCATGTCCTGGGCCATGCCGCTGAGCGCCGAGCCGATCAGGAAGAGGACGATCGACGTCATGAACGTGCCCTTGCGGCCGTACATGTCGCCGAGCTTGCCCCACAGCGGTGTGGCGGCCGCGGTGGCGAGGGTGTAGGAGGTGACCACCCAGGAGAGGTGTTCGAGTCCGCCCAGCTCGCCGACGATCGTCGGCATCGCGGTACCGATGATCATGTTGTCCAGCATCGCGAGCATCATCGCGATCATGAGCGCCAGCAGGACGACCCGCACGCTCCTCGGTTGCTTCCCGCCGGTCGCCCCGGCCGTCGCTGTCTGTGCCATCACTCCGTCTCCCCCAGCCTCCGGGGACTTACTTGCCGCCCGGCTAGTGACTACACTCGGAAGGTAGCCGCGCAACTAGCCGGTCGTCAAGTAAGTTCCGTGCGATGTGCGCTGGGCGGAGGCGACGTAGGAGGATGGGCGACACGATGGACGGCACCAAGCAGCACCGACGCCGCGGGGACACCCGCCAGCGCATCCAGGACGTGGCGCTCGAACTCTTCGCCGAGCAGGGGTACGAGAAGACCTCCCTGCGCGAGATAGCCGAGCGCCTGGAGGTCACGAAGGCGGCCCTCTACTACCACTTCAAGACCAAGGAAGAGATCCTGGTCAGCATCTTCGAGGACCTCACGCAGCCCATGGAGGAGCTGATCGAGTGGGGGCTGGGCCAGCCCCGTTCCCTGGAGACGAAGCGGGAGATAGTGCGCCGGTACAGCGCGGCCCTGTCGGGCGCCGCCCCGCTGTTCCGCTTCATGCAGGAGAACCAGGCGACGATACGGGAACTGCGCATCGGCGAGATGCTCAAGAGCCGCACGCTGAGCCTCAAGGACATCCTGGTCGACCCCGAGGCGGACATGACCGACCAGGTGCGCTGCGTCAGCGCGCTGTTCACGCTGCACGCGGGGATGTTCGTCCTGCACGACCTCGAAGGCGACCCCGAGGCCAAGCGCAAGGCCGCTCTCGAGGTCGCCATCGATCTGATAACCCAGGCCCATCAGGGCGACTGAGGCTCTTGTCGGGTCACGCCCGCCCTGACACCCGTCAGACGGTCACGCCGTGCGAGCGCAGGAAGGCCACCGGGTCGACGGCCGAGCCGTAGTTCGGGGTCGTACGGATCTCGAAGTGCAGGTGCGGGCCGCTGGAGTTGCCGGTGGAGCCGGAGGCGGCGATGTGCTGACCGGTCGCGACGACCTGGCCGATCCTCACGTCGATCCGCGACAGGTGGGCGTACTGGGAGTACGTGCCGTTGCCGTGCTTGATGACGATGGCGTTGCCGTAGGCGGGGCCGTCACCGGCGCCGTTGCCGCCGGCCTTGACGACGGTGCCGCCGTGCGCGGCCATCACGTTGGTGCCGGTGGGCACGGCGAAGTCCTGGCCGCTGTGCTTGGCCGCCCACATGCCGCCGGCCTGGTTGAACTTGGCGCTGAGCGTGTAGTTCTTGACCGGGTCGACCCAGGAGGCGGCCTTCTTGGCGGCGGCCTGCTCGGTCCCGGCCTTTCCGGCGGCGGCTTGCGCGGCCTTGGCCTGGGCCGCGGCCTGCGCCTCGACGGCACCGGCGGTGCTGGAGGCCGCCGTGGCGCCGGCGGCCGCCGCGACCCCGGCTCCCAGCGCGACCGAGGCCCCCAGGCCGGCGGCCAGGACTGCGGCGCGGGTGCGGATGGCGGTCGTACGGGAAGAACGGGACGTGACGCGCGGAGACATACGAACCTCATGGGGAGGGGATCAGGGGAACGCCCATCCGGCGAACGGTCGCTCGCCGGGCGGGCTCCACCTTGGTAACCCACCCGGCCGTACCCGCACAAAGGTGTGACCTACGACCGTATCTAGTAATTGAGCCGGAAACTTCTCACCTCTTGACTTCTCATGCATTCAGGACATAGCAGGTCAAGAAGCCGGGAGAACAGCTCGCCCATGCAGGGGTATGTCTGTTTTATTAGCTCTCGCCCTTTCCACTATTCCCGGTAGTACGGTCCGGATCGTCTGTGCGGCACGTCACCGGAGGCCGTGATCGGTGACCGGCGGAATGTGACCCGGGCTACGCGGGGCAGGCGTAACCTTGCGGTAGCTGTGAACGTGACGGGGCTGCCACGGGGGGTAGTGCATGGATACGGCCGACACCGCCGGCACCGGTATCGCCGACACCGCCGGCGTCGATCTCGCCGACGCCATCGCCACGGTCCGCGACCAGCTCGTCGAGGCGGCGGCCCGGGCCACCGGAGCGCCGGTCTCCTTCGAGGTGGGCCCGGTGGAGATGGAGTTCACCCTGGAGCTGCGCCGGGAGAACAAGGGCGGCGGCAAGGTCAGGGCCTGGGTGGTCGAAGCCGGCGCCGACACCGCCCGCGCCACCGGCCTCACCCACCGTGTGTGCCTCACCCTCACCCCGCGCGACACCCGCACCCGCGCCCCCTGGCTGGTCGGCCACGACGACCCCGGCAGCACGGCGGGCTTCGGGGACCCCTCCGCCCGGGTGCCCGGGCCCTCTCGCCCCGCGCCGTGACGCCCGCCGACACCCCGGCACGCCGTACCGTCGTCGTGCTCGGGAACCGGCAGGGCACCGGCGTCGCGCTCAACGGGCGGCTCGTCCTCACCTGCGCCCACGTCGCCGGCACGGGGAGCGCACCGCACGTCGCCCACCCCGCACACGCCGGCCGGATCCCCGCCGAGGTCGTCTGGTCCGACCCCGCCCAGGACACCGCGCTGCTCCTGACCAGCGAGGAACTCCCCTGCTCCGCCCATGTGCGGATCGGCCACCCGGCGACCCAGCAGGCCCTGCCGGACTGCGAGATCATCGGCTACCCGGACATCCAGCGGCACACCGGGAACCGTCTGGCCACCGACCAGTTCACCGGCCGGGTGCTGCCCGCCGCCGCCTCCCCGCGCTCCGTGCTGACGTTCTCCTTCGACCGGGCCCCCGCCGCCGAGGGCCCGCCGAACGCTCCGAGCCCGCTGGCCGGCCTGTCCGGCGCCCCCGTCTTCGCCGGCGACGTGCTCCTCGGCATCGTGACGTCCGTCCCCCGCGGCCGCGGCCACCTGCGCGCCGAGGGCGTCCTCATCAGCGACCTGACCGCGCTGCCGTACGACCTCCCGGAGACCGAGCCGATCACCCGGCACCACCCGGTCGACGGCGTCTACGAGCGCGACTACGCGCGGGCCGTGAGCAGCGCGTTCCGCAAGATGCGGATCTTCGGCCTGGACGACCTGGGCCGCCGGGAGGCGGAGTGGGACCTCGACACCGCCTACCTGAGCCTGGAGGCAGCGGCCCGCGCCCCCGAAGCCACCGCGCGGAACCTGGACACCACCACCACACGGCAGCCCTTCTCGGTGGCCGCCCGCCTCCCGCAGCGCATCGACGCCCTACTGGCCGGCCGGCCCCGGGTGCTGCTGCGCGGCGACGCGGGCGCCGGCAAGACCACGCTGGTGTGGTGGCTGGCGGCACACGCCGCGGCGGGCACCTTCGGCCCCGCCCTGGCCGGGCTCAACGGCCTGGTCCCGTTCATCGTCCCGCTGCGCACCCTGCGCTCCCAGGGCGGCGCCTTCCCCTCCCCCGGCGGGCTGCCGCGCGCCGCCCGCACCGTGGTCGACGAGCCGCCCGCCGGCTGGGCCGGCCGGGTCCTGGAGGCCGGGCGGGCGCTGCTGCTGGTGGACGGGCTCGACGAGGTACCGGCGGCCGACCGCGAGGAGGCCCACCGCTGGCTGTCGGCGCTGCTGGCCCGCTACCCCCGCACGTCCTGCGTCGTGACGGTACGGCCGCTCGCCGTGGAACCCGACTGGCTGGCCCAGGCCCGGTTCGAGGAACTGCGGCTGCTGCCGATGCGGGACGAGGACATCCAGACGTTCGTCGCCCTCTGGCACCGCGCGGCCCGGCTGGAGGACGACGACCACGCCCTGCTCACGGAGCTGGAACGGGACCTGTCGCGGCAGTTCCGGCACAGCCCCGCCCTGCGGGACCTGGCCCGCACCCCGCTGCTGTGCGCGGTGATCTGCGCGCTGCACCGCAGACACCAGGGCTTCCTGCCCGAGACCCGGTTCAAGCTCTACCGGTCGGCCCTGGAGATGCTCCTGGGCCACCGCGACACCCGCCGCCGGGTCGACGCCCCCGACGGCGTCACCATGACCGTCGAGGAGCACCACCAGATCCTCCAGCGCATCGCGGTGTGGCTGCTGCGCTGCGGTCAGTCGGAGTTCACCCGCGAGGAGGCCCGGCCCCAGCTGACGGCGGCCCTCGCCGGGATGGAACGGGTCCGCGCCCAGGGCAGTGCGGAGTCCGTCCTCACCCACCTGATCAACCGCTCCGGCCTGCTGCGGGAACGCGGCGACGGGTCCTACCGGTTCATCCACCGCACCTTCCAGGACTTCCTGGCCGCGAAGGAGCTCGTGGAGAGCAACTCCCTGCGCGAACTCGTCCGCAACGCCGACGACGCGCTGTGGCAGGACGTCGTCCTGCTGGCCGCCGGCCACTGCCGCCGGGAGATCGGCGAACTGCTGACGGGACTGCTGGCGCGCTCCGACGCCCCGGGCACCCCGGCCGCGCTGCGCACCCAGCTGACCGTGCTGACCGCCCTGTGCGCCCAGCACGCGGCCTGGCTGGACAGCTCGCTCCAGGAACGGATACGCGAACGCGTCCGCGCCCTCATGGCCGCCCTCACCCCCGCCGACGTGGCCCAGGCGGCCCGGCTCGGGCCGTACGTGCTCCCCTTCCTGCCGGAGCCGCAGACACTGGGAGCGGCGCGGAGCCGGACGATGGCCGACCTCGTCGGCAGGATCGGCGGTGCGGAGGCCATCCCGTACGCCCGCCGGCTCATCACCACCCCCGGCCTGTCCAGCTCGGTGCCGGTACGGCTGCTGCACTCCTGGGACAACTTCCCCGCCGAGGAGTACGCCCGCGCCGTACTGAGCCTGATGTCGCCCGAGCTGTCGGCGCCCGTGAACACCCGGGAGCAGCTGGAGCTGCTGCACCGGCTGCCGGTCGGCAGACGACTGGTGCTCAGCGGACCCTTCACCTCGGCCGAGCTGGCCGCGGCCCGGCTGCCCGGGCTGCGCGCGCTGCGGCTGTCCCGGCTGCCCGCCCTGGAGGACCTCGGCTTCCTCCGCGTCCACGGCCGGTCGCTGGAATCCCTGGAGGTCACCGCGGACGCCTCGGCGCTGCGGGACATCTCCGCGGTGTCCGGACTGCCCCTGCTGGCCTCGCTGACCCTGCGGGTGCCGCTGGAACCCGACGCGCTGCGGCAGCTGGCGAGCGTGCCCGCCCTGACCTCGCTGACC
This sequence comes from Streptomyces sp. SYSU D01066-1, assembly GCF_054956795.1. Classification (NCBI taxonomy): domain Bacteria; kingdom Bacillati; phylum Actinomycetota; class Actinomycetes; order Kitasatosporales; family Streptomycetaceae; genus Streptomyces; species Streptomyces sp. SYSU D01066-1. The sequence goes on from NZ_JBUDHV010000056.1 coordinate 26,904, forward strand.
CTGGACACGTCACGGCTCACCCGGGTGAGCGAGATCCCGGTGCACCGCACGGTCACCCGGCTCGCGCTGCCGGCCCGGCGGCTGGTCGACATCGGGGGCATCGACGCCTGGGAAGCACTGACCTCGCTCACGCTGCCCCTGCCGCTGAACACCGCGGAGTTCTGGGGTTTCGTCCGTGGCCGTCGGCGGATCACCGAGGTCGACACGACCGCGCCGCCCTTGTCCGAACTGAGGCAGCACGGACCCTTCCCCCACGTGACGTCGCTGCGGCTGCGGCAGGTGGCCGACACGGACGGCATGGAGCTGCTGGCGGAGGTCTTCCCCGGGCTGAAGCGCCTCACCCTGGTGGCGGCCCACGCGCACGAACTGTCCGCCGACGGCCCGGCCCTGACCCGGCTGCGCCTACGCCGCCCGCGGCTGCGGGTCAGTGTCTGGAACGCGAGGGAGGCGGGCAGCGCGTAGGACGGAAGAAGGGCCGGTGCGCGCGCACCGGCCCTTCTTCCACCGCGTGAGGCTCACGCCTCCTTCACCGCGTGAGGCTCACGCCTCCTTGCTCAGGTTCGGTCCGGCGCCGCCGGCCGCCTGCTCGATCGGCGGGACGTCGGGGAGCGCCGACTTCTCCTCACCCCGGAAGGTGAAGGTCTTGGCGTCGCCCTCGCCCTCGGTGTCCACGACCACGATGTGGCCGGGGCGCAGCTCGCCGAAGAGGATCTTCTCCGACAGCGTGTCCTCGACCTCGCGCTGGATCGTGCGACGCAGCGGACGCGCGCCCAGCACCGGGTCGTAGCCCTTCTTGGACAGCAGCTCCTTGGCGGACTGGGACAGCTCGATGCCCATGTCCCGGTCCTTGAGGCGCTCGTCCACCTTGCCGATCATCAGGTCGACGATCGCGAGGATGTCCTCCTGGGTCAGCTGCGGGAAGACGACCACGTCGTCGACGCGGTTGAGGAACTCGGGCCGGAAGTGCTGCTTCAGCTCGTCCGAGACCTTGTTCTTCATGCGCTCGTAGTTGGTCTTCGTGTCACCCGCGGCGGCGAAGCCGAGGTTGAAGCCCTTGGAGATGTCCCGGGTGCCGAGGTTGGTCGTCATGATGATGACCGTGTTCTTGAAGTCCACGACCCGGCCCTGGGAGTCGGTCAGGCGACCGTCCTCCAGGATCTGCAGCAGCGAGTTGAAGATGTCCGGGTGGGCCTTCTCCACCTCGTCGAAGAGGACGACGGAGAACGGCTTGCGGCGGACCTTCTCGGTCAGCTGGCCGCCCTCTTCGTAGCCCACGTAGCCGGGGGGCGAACCGAACAGACGCGACACCGTGTGCTTCTCGCTGAACTCCGACATGTCGAGGGAGATCAGCGCGTCCTCGTCCCCGAAGAGGAACTCGGCGAGCGCCTTGGACAGCTCCGTCTTACCGACACCGGACGGGCCGGCGAAGATGAACGAGCCACCCGGACGCTTGGGATCCTTCAGACCGGCGCGCGTGCGGCGGATCGCCTTCGAGAGCGCCTTGACGGCGTCCTTCTGGCCGATGACCCGCTTGTGGAGCTCGTCCTCCATGCGCAGGAGCCGCGAGGACTCCTCCTCGGTGAGCTTGAAGACCGGGATGCCGGTGGCGGTCGCGAGGACCTCGGCGATCAGCTCGCCGTCGACCTCGGCGACGACGTCCATGTCGCCGGCCTTCCACTCCTTCTCCCGCTTGGCCTTCGCGGCGAGGAGCTGCTTCTCCTTGTCCCGCAGGGAGGCGGCCTTCTCGAAGTCCTGCGAGTCGATCGCGGACTCCTTGTCGCGGCGGACGCCGGCGATCTTCTCGTCGAACTCGCGCAGGTCCGGCGGCGCGGTCATCCGGCGGATGCGCATCCGGGAGCCGGCCTCGTCGATCAGGTCGATCGCCTTGTCCGGCAGGAAGCGGTCCGAGATGTACCGGTCGGCCAGGGTGGCCGCCTGGACGAGGGCCTCGTCCGTGATGGAGACCCGGTGGTGGGCCTCGTAGCGGTCCCGCAGGCCCTTGAGGATCTCGATCGTGTGCGGCAGCGAGGGCTCGGCGACCTGGATGGGCTGGAAGCGGCGCTCCAGGGCCGCGTCCTTCTCCAGGTGCTTGCGGTACTCGTCGAGGGTGGTGGCGCCGATGGTCTGCAGCTCGCCGCGGGCCAGCATCGGCTTCAGGATCGAAGCGGCGTCGATGGCGCCCTCGGCGGCACCCGCGCCGACCAGCGTGTGCAGCTCGTCGATGAACAGGATGATGTCGCCGCGGGTGCGGATCTCCTTGAGCACCTTCTTCAGGCGCTCCTCGAAGTCACCGCGGTAGCGGGAGCCGGCCACCAGCGCGCCGAGGTCCAGGGTGTAGAGGTGCTTGTCCTTGAGGGTCTCGGGCACCTCGCCCTTGACGATGGCCTGCGCGAGGCCCTCGACGACGGCGGTCTTGCCGACGCCGGGCTCACCGATCAGCACCGGGTTGTTCTTCGTACGGCGGGACAGCACCTGCATGACCCGCTCGATCTCCTTCTCGCGCCCGATGACCGGGTCGAGCTTGGACTCACGGGCGGCCTGGGTGAGGTTCCGGCCGAACTGGTCGAGGACCAGGGACGTCGAGGGGGTGCCCTCGGCAGGGCCGCCGGCGGTGGCGGTCTCCTTGCCCTGGTAACCGGAGAGCAGCTGGATCACCTGCTGCCGCACCCGGTTGAGGTCTGCGCCCAGCTTGACCAGGACCTGGGCGGCGACGCCCTCGCCCTCACGGATCAGGCCGAGCAGGATGTGCTCCGTGCCGATGTAGTTGTGGCCCAGCTGGAGGGCCTCGCGGAGCGACAGCTCCAGGACCTTCTTGGCACGGGGGGTGAAGGGGATGTGACCCGACGGGGCCTGCTGGCCCTGGCCGATGATCTCCTCCACCTGCTGGCGGACCGCCTCGAGCGAAATCCCGAGGCTCTCAAGGGCCTTGGCGGCGACACCCTCACCCTCGTGGATCAGGCCCAGGAGGATGTGCTCGGTGCCGATGTAGTTGTGGTTGAGCATCCGGGCTTCTTCCTGAGCCAGGACGACAACCCGCCGCGCGCGGTCGGTGAACCTCTCGAACATCGTTAATCGCTCCTCAGAGCGGTCAGGCAGTAAGGGGAACTTCCCCTCCCTGTCCTTCCGCAGCTTAGTCCCGCGAGCGGGGACCGCTCATTCCAACTGCCGACACCGTCGATGGCCTCCGGACCCGCAACGCCGACATCTGCTCCAACCCGATGGTGCGAGACGATGTTCCCGCAGGCCAGGTACTTACCCCAGTCGCCAGTACGCCGATGGCGAACGCGAGACGGCCTTTCCTGCGTGTCGCCCCCTCCCACTAGGCATGTCTTACCCGCCCGGACTGACAGTCCATGCCGCGCACACCGTTTCCCTCCGCTACGGGCGAACAACCTTGCACCTCGCCGCACCCCCACACGCCCTCCCGTCCGGCACTTTTCGCGCACGGACTGCTACCCAACGTAACCCGTACGTCCCCGGGGCGGTTGCTGTTGGCATGGTCGGCGTCACACCGGCGGTCCCCCCGGGCGCTCCCGCCGCCCCCGGGTCCTCCGCCGTGCCGTGGGAGCGGGTGCGGTGGTGGTACGAGCGCGGGCTGGGCTGGGAGACGGCGCCGGGCCTTCCGCTACGGCTGCGCACCGGCGTCCGCTTCGACGTCCTGGACGTCCCGGCCGAGGCCGGGCACGCGTCCCTGCGGCGGCTCGGCGCGCACGCCCCGGTGGCGCTGCGGGGCGACCGGATGCTGCTGCTGGTGGCCGCGGGCAGCGCGGAGGAGCTGCCGGGGCTGCTGCGGTGGCTGGAGTGGGGTTCGCTGCCGCTGGACCTGTCGGCGAGCGGGGAGGGCGGCCTCATGGAGGCGCCTCCGCCGCCGTGCGGGGCGGGGGGCCTCGCGACGGGGGTGGTGCCCTCGGCCTCCCCGGCGCCCTCGGCCTCCCCGGCGCCCTCGGCCTCCCCGGCGCCCTGTGCGGCCGGCTGTCTCGTGGAGGGGCTCGTGGAGGGGGCGGCGCCTTGGGGGGCGGGGAATCACGCGGTGGGGGCGGTGCCCTGCGGGGCGGGGAATCACGCGGTGGGGGCGGTGCCCTGCGGGGCGGGAGGTTCCGCGGCGGGGGCGGTGCCCTGGGATGGTCGGCAGGGGGCCGCTGTGTGGTTGCGGCCCCCCGTGCCGGGGAGTGGGGTCGAGGCCTCGCTGCCGGCGCTGTCGGCCGCGGGGGCTCCGGGGGACGCCGGGGGCGCCCCCGGTCGCGCACCCGATCTCGTACGGCTGGTCGACACGGTGGCCACCCACTGCCATCGCGTCCGGCTGCGGGGCGCGGGCCCGCCGCGCTCGCAGGGGTTCCGGTGAGCCGGCCCCGCTTCCGTCGCCGGGTGTCCGGCGGCGACGCGGGCGGCGGAACCGGTGATCAGCCGTTGGCCTTCTCGTAGGCCTCGCGGATGGTCGCCGGAACACGGCCGCGGTCGTTGACCTCGTAACCGTTCTCCTTGGCCCAGGCGCGGATCGCCGCGGTGTCCTGGCTGCCGCCGGAAGAAGCGCGCGCCTTGCCGCGTCCGCCGGAAGCGCGGCCTCCGGTGCGCCGGCCGCCCTTGACGTAAGGGTCGAGAAGGTCACGGAGCTTGTCCGCATTGGCAGTGGTGAGATCGATCTCGTACGTCTTGCCGTCCAGCGCGAACGTCACGGTCTCGTCCGCCTCGCCGCCGTCGAGGTCATCGACAAGAAGGACCTGAACCTTCTGTGCCACCGGATTTCCTTTCATCGATAACTTGAGGGCCGGGGTCCGCCGGCGTCAGCCGTATCGCCGCCCCTTGTTATATGCAGTACTGCAGTACGTCGGAAAGCAAACCGCTTTTGCCGGAAAAACACAAACCCCCGGCGGAGAGCAGGGCTCCCCGCCGGGGACGGAAGATGCGCGTTTCGGACAAAGGGCACCCGCGAGGGGGCGCCCGGGGGAATAAACCTGGCGGACGCGTGCGGATCCGGTGCGGCAGAACCGGGAGATCCGGCGGACCCGGCCGCGACGATCACAGATGCAGAAGCATCCGGCTGTTGCCCAAGGTGTTCGGTTTCACCCGTTCGAGGCCCAGGAACTCCGCGACACCCTCGTCATAGGAACGGAGCAGCTCCGCATAGACATCGGTGTCGACCGGCGTCTCGCCGATCTCCACGAAGCCGTGCTTGCCGAAGAAGTCGACTTCGAAGGTCAGACAGAAAACCCGGCGAACGCCGAGCCAGCGCGCGGTCTCCAGCAACTTCTCCAGCAACCGATGACCGACACCCGCGCCCTTCAGGCCCGGCTTGACCGCGAGAGTCCGCACTTCCGCGAGGTCTTCCCACATCACGTGCAGGGCTCCGCAGCCGACCACCTCGGCGTTGTCGTCCCGCTCCGCGACCCAGAACTCCTGGATGTCCTCGTAAAGCGTGACCGTCGCTTTGTCGAGCAGGATGCGGCCGCGTACGTACGCGTCGAGGAGTCGGCGGACGGAGGGGACATCGCTGGTACGGGCCCGGCGTACGGTGATGGCTTTTGCGGTGACTTCGGGGCTCACTGCTGACATGAGCGGACGCTATCGCTCACCGGGGCCGGGTGCGGAACCGGGGTTCTGGGGAGGGTTCCCGGGCGGGTTCCGGTGAGGGCTCCGCGGGTGGTTCCGGGGCTCGGGTGTTTCGGGACCCTGGGTGATGCGGACGGCGTCTCTCAGGGCCTGCCGCTGTTCCTCGCTCATCATGCCGAAGAAGGCGACGAGAGCGGCGGCCGGGTTGTCGCTCTGGGACCACGCGTCGTTCATCAGCGCGGCGGCGTAGGCGGCGCGGGTGGAGACCGCCTCATATCGATAGGCCCGGCCTTCGGCCTCGCGGCGGACCCAGCCCTTCTGATGGAGATTGTCCAAAACGGTCATCACCGTGGTGTAGGCGATCGACCGTTCCTGCTGGAGATCTTCAAGGACTTCTCGTACGGTCACCGGGCGGTTCCACTTCCACACCCTGGTCATGACCGCGTCTTCGAGTTCTCCCAATGGGCGAGGCACGTTCAGCACACTAGTGGGAGATTCCGCCCGGAGCGTGCTGGACGTGCGGTTCACCGGCAAATGGGATGAAGGGTTCAGGCCTCGGTGTGCGGGGCGGCCGGCCGGCGGGTGCCCTCCGCCTGCGCGATGGCGGCGTCGACGGCCGCGTCCTCCTTGGCCTTGTTGGCGCCGCCCTGGGTCTTCACGATCACCCTGATCACTGCGGCGAAGAGCACGGCCATGACGACCGGGGGCAGGAGCGCGGAGACGTAGTCCATGCCCCCAGAGTAGCCACCGGGCCGGGTCAGCCCGCCGCGAGGTGCCGTCCGGGGGCGTCGGGAACCGGGGCGGGCTTGCGGCGGGGGAAGACCTCGCCCGGGGTGGGGACGGGTCGCTTGGGGGCGGCGGGCCGGGCGGGCCGGCCGGGCCGGGGGGTGCCGGGCTCCTGTCCGGAGTCGCGGTCGGGGTAGGGGTGGGGGTGGGGGTGGGAGGCGGGGCCGCCGCCGGGGAGGGCGAGGAGGGGGGTGCGGGCGGCGGGGACCGTGGGGGTGAGTGCCTGGCAGCGCCGGAGGAGGGTGGCGGCGGCGGGGTTGCCGCGGAGGGCGCCGAGCGCGGTGAGATCGTCCCGGGTCGGGCGGTGGCCCGCGTTCAGCACCTCGCCCAGGAGCGCCAGGTAGCCGGCGGCGGTGCCGGGGAGGGCGGCGCGGTAGCGGGCGAGGTCGGCCAGGAGGAAGGCGCGCAGCCGGGCGCTCTCCCGCGTCGCCTCGTCGAGCGACTCGGCCAGCCGGAGGCAGTCCTGGACATCCTCGGTCGAGTCGGGGCTGGGGCTGAGGGCAAGGGCGAGGGCGCGGCGGAGCACACACAGCTCCTCGACACCGAACGCCAGGCCGCCGCGGGATCCGTAGGGCGTGGGCATGGGGCGACGATACGCGCTAATCAGACAAACTCGGCAGAGGGTGGCGGGTGTGGCGTATCGGTTCCGCTCGGGCGGGTGGGGGTGCGGGGTGCCTGCGGCGCCTGCGCGGGTTCGGTGCGTGCGTGCCTGCGGCGCCTGCGCGGGATGCGGTGCGTGTACGCCTGCGGCGCCTGCGCGGGTTCGGTGGGGGTGCGCGTAGCGCCCAGGGTGCGGTTCGGGGTCGGGGGCGGGGGGGGGGGGGGGGGGGGGGGGGGGGGGGGGGGGGCGCGGGGGGGGGGGGGGGGGGGGGGGGGGGGGGGGGGGGGGGGGGGGGGGGGGGGGGGGGGGGGGGGGGGGGGGGGGGAGGGGTGTGGGGTTGCCCCCCCGGGGGGGGGGGGGGGGGGGGGGGGGTTGGGGGGGGGGGGGCCACCGGGCGCCTGATCACGGTCGTGGTCGTGGTCTCGGTCGTGGCCATGGTCTTCGCCATAGGCGGTGCCGGGTCCG
>NZ_JBUDHV010000057.1:0-31149 GCF_054956795.1 Streptomyces sp. SYSU D01066-1
ACCGCCCTCGTTCTTGACGACGATCCGGTAGGTGACCACATCACCCACCTCCAGCGGCCCCTCAGGAACGGCGTACTTGGTGAGCGTCACGAACGGAGCAGTAGCGAACACCACGCCGTCGAGGAAGTTACCGATCGCCTGGTTGCCGCCGGCCGCGGAGACGGAGCGGAACGCGAAGCGGGTGAGTGTCTGGCCCGCGGGGACGGTGTAGGTGCCGGTGTAGTAGCCCCAGGCGGTGTCGCCGTCGGTGAACCGGTGCTGTTCCACCAGCCTGCCCGGCGCGCCGATGTCCAGCGCCATGGTGTCCTGCCCCAGGCGACCGCGGTGGTACAGCCGCCAGTACAGCTTGGTGCCCGGGGTGGTGGGCAGGTCCTGGTACAGCGTGGACTCCTGGTTGGCGTTCAGCTCCGCGAACTGCTCGCCCTCGGCGGCCTTCACCTGCAGGAAGCCACTGCGCCACAATTCGATCTTGTGGTCGGACGCGGTCGTTCGCCAACCGGGCACGGATTTGGGCGCCTGCGGCTGTGAGGCGTCCGGAAGGATTTCGTAGTCGGTCACCTGCGGCTGCTCGAAGCTGCCGTTGACCAGTGCGACGCGCACGGGAGCGGGTGCGGGCACGACTGTCCCCCATTTCCTTCGTATGGATGTGCCCGGAAACGGCCCGGCCGGTCTTCTTGCGCTGAGATTGCGGTGGCCGCGGACACCATCGAAAGAACAGCGCATAAAGGAGATTCTCGGGAAGAGACTGGCGATGCTTTCCGGCCACGTGCTGCCGACGCGTTTGCATTACCTGCCTCACGACAGGTATGCGCCGTTGCTCTCTGAAGAAGCGTTCCTGCACCGGACGGCCGAAACGCCCGGGTCCCACCTTGAACGGACGTCACACCATGAATCGGTAGAAGAACGCCTGAAATAGACTAGTCGCGTAACCCTCACGAATGAATGTGCAAAGCGGCAGGTTGACGAGTGTCATGCCCCACCGATTTAACCGTTTCGATATTCCTGTACGATTGCGCTTTCATTGAAAGGTTGCACAGTAAGATCACGTGAAGGTGATATGAAAAAATAATGCTAATTATCTTTGCGTGGTGCACGTTCGCTTGTACGCCGACAATTGGGCGGACGACGACCCGCAGGACCGCGATGAGGCTCTGGCTGTCCGGGCGGGCTTGGAGCTACTCCTGTCGGGGTGGTGAAGGCTGGAGGGGACGCTTCCACTCTGAGGTCGGAGTCGTGGCGCGGGGTATGAGGATCCAGTTGGCCTCTGGAGTTCGCGGAATGGAGCCTGCGGGGGCAACTGGTCGTGCCAGCCTCGTCTGGCCCGAGTGGGCGGGATGGAGTATCGACCGTGACGCTCGTTTGACGCTCTGGGTGCACTCACGCTGTGCGGGGAGTAAGAGAAGTGGCCCTGACCTGGTATTTTCCGTGGCTCGCTCAGGCCGACATCTTTCCGATGACGCATCATGTGGAGTGCGTGGCGATTCTGGAGCCTGCGGGCAAGACGTCCTGACCTGCGTTTTTGTTGTCCGGGTCGGTTGTTGGACCTGTTTCCCCCGCGCAGCGGTTTGAGCGGACGGATCGACCTTTGTCAGTTCGCTGACCTGCGGATTCGTGAGGCGCGGTGCCTGCATGAACAACGCCTTCAAAGGGTCGTTCGGAGACTCCTGACGTTCGGACGACGCTCGAAACCGAGCTTCTGCTGTACCTCCGCAGTAGCGGTGCGAGCGGCCGGCCGGGACCGACCGCACCGCTTTGATACCGGCCCGGTATCATGTGTGTATGGCGATGACTCTCCGACTCCCCGGCGACCTTGACGCGAAGCTCACCGAGCGGGCTCGCCGGGAGGGCCGCAGCAAGCAGGAGCTTGCCATCGAGGCCATCCGTGACGCCCAGGACCGGGCCGAGCTGAAGGTCGATGACGTCCTGGCCGAGCTGATGGACAGCGATGCGGAGATCCTGGACTACCTGAAGTGACCGGCGTGCGCTACCTCCAGATCGACGAGATCCTGGCCATCGCCCGCACGGTCAACGGCACCGAGCGCAGCGTGCGTGACATGGGTCTTCTGGTGTCGGCGATCGAGCGGCCCCGGACGAACGTGTTCGGAGCCGAGTTGTATCCCACGCTGCACGAGAAGGCAGCGGCGCTGCTGCACTCCGTCGCCCGCAATCACGCGCTGATCGACGGCAACGAGCGCACCGCCTGGCTCGCCATGCGTGTCTTCCTGCGCTTCAACGGCGTCAGCGCCAGTACTGTCCCGCCGCCCGTCCCCGTTGCCGGCCCGTTCGTCGAGGACGTCGCGCAGGACAACATCGATGTACCGGCCATCGCCAAGCGCCTCTCGATCTGGTTCCCCCTTTCCTGACGTTCGGCATCGTGTGGTGCGGGACTGAAAGAGTTCTGGAAAGCGGTGCTGGCTCCACGCATTCCGCTTTTCTCGGATCAGTGAGCGTTTTCCATCTTGATCAGTTGACGAGTTCGAGGGCGACGGCGGCTCGGGTGACGGCGGTGATCAGGGTGGTGCTGCAGCGGAGCTTGCGCAGGAGCCGCCGGCCCTTCAGGACCGCCATGGCGCGTTCGCCGAGGCTGCGGATCTTGGCATGGTCCCGGTTGTGACGCCGGCGCCGGCCGCGCAGGCTCCTGCCGCGGAGCGGGACGCGGATGGCGGGGTCTGCACCCTGGCACGCCTTGTCGGCCCGGCACTTGATGTTGTCGGCGGTCGGAGCGGCCGGGATGTCGTGGGTCCGGGCCGCGGTCAGGTCGTGGGTGGCTCCCGGCAGTGCGTCCGAGGCTCAGATCAGGTGTCCGGCCGGGTCGGCGAGGACCTGCACGTTCATGCCGTGATGCTTTTTCTTGCCCGAGTGGTACGGGCGGTCGGCGGCGATGCGGTCGATGGGCAGGATCGTGCCGTCGAGGATCACGTAAGCCTTCCGGGGGCCGTGTCCATGGCCTGCTCCAGCGTCGGAGCCGACGCGGCCAGGAGGCCGACGGCCTCGCGGATGCAGCCCGCACGCCTCCTGTCTGCTGATCACCACTGATGCCGGAGGGTCCAACGGCTACCGGGTGCGCGCATGGAAGAAGGAACTTGCCGGCTTCGCCCACGACACCGGACCGCAGGTGGCCGTGTGCCACTTTCCTCCGGCTACTTCAAAGTGGAACAAGATAGAACACCGGCTGTTCTCCCAGATCGGCATCAACTGGTGCGGCAGGCCCCTGACCAGCCATGGGGTCGTGGTCAGCGCCATCGGCGCCACCCGCACCGGACTGGCCGTCCACGCCGAACTCGGCCCCGGGGCCTGCCCCACCGGCGTCACCGTCCCCGGCGACGTCATGGACCGCCTCCCCCTCAGCAGGTGCCGCTGAGCAGACGCTGGGCGGAGCTGTTGATCCACGCCCCGATCGTCTTGCGCAGGCTCTGGTTCTCCGCGAGGTGTTCCTCGTACCGCGGCCAGTGAGCGCGGGTCCGCTCGATGGTCCGCACGGCCTCCTGGCGCAGTCGGGCGTCGGTCGTCCCGAAACGGCGGTCGAGGGCGCCTTCGAGCCGGTCGAAGGCGGCGAGCCTTACTCGTTCGAAGGACTTGCCGCCGCCGAACTTGAGTCCGAGGTCTTCCGGTTCGTCGCTGGGCGCGTAGGGCGCTGTGGACACCAGGTCGTACGCCGGCGACAGCGACGGGACCCGGCGGTCGCGATAGATCAGGGACCAGTTCTTCAGGTGGGCGTCGCCGTTGCCCACCACGATGGAGAACGCTATCCGCCGGGTGGCCTCGCGCAGGGACTCCCTGTCGTGGCCGCGATAGGCGACAGCCGCGACCGTCTCGAACGTCGACTGGTACTTGTCCTGAGGGTACTTGTCCCTGACCTGAGCGAAGTCCTCGATGTGGACGGGGGCGCGGTGTTCGTCCCGGGTGCGGTCGAAACGGCGGACGGCGTAGGCCCACTGTTCGTCGTTCGGCCACATGCGGTCAGGCAGCCCGTCGAGCTCGTCACGGTGCATGAGGCGCACGTCGGGAACGTCGAGCCCTGCGGCCCGGGCCAGGGACATGATGGTGAACTCGTTGCGCGGTACGTCCGGATGGCGATAGTCCGGAAATTTGACCAGCCAGTCGCCGTGCACGCCGGCGGCGGGAACGGTGAGCCGGTCTCCTCTCGCCAGCATGGAGAACTTCAGGGCGACCCCTGCCAAGGAGAAACGCCACGGTGAGTCGGAGGACGGGAAGCCGTAGGCCCCACCGGGGCGTCTTCCCTCTCCTTTCGACTGCTCGCCGTCAGGCCACTCCCAGCCGTCGTCGGGTCCGTCGGCAGGCAGCACCTGGACAGCGCCGGGCAGGTCGTGGCCGACTTGGGCCAGCAGTTCCATCTCCCTGTCGAGTGAGACGCCGCGGTCGTCGGCGATCCACTCCCGCAGGGGGCCTTCGGGGAGGAGGTTGGAGAACCAGCGCGGCAGCCGCAGGGCGGACGCGTAGGGGGCGCGCAGGTTCTCTTCGAAGCGGAGGCCGAGTACCGGCCGCTGTGCGTCGGTCACATAGGACTCGTTGACGACGAAGCGCGTGTGGTCGCCCTTCTGGCAGAGTGTGCCGATCCGGCGGGAGTGCAGGAGTACGGCGTAGTACTTCTCCGGGAGCGTGGTCATGCGCGGTGGTGTCCTGTTCGCGGTGAGCGGACCGGTTAGAACAGCTCTTGGGACTCGTCGAGTTCGTCGAGGGCGTCGAAGTCCAGTGAGTCCAACGAGGGAGTGTCCTCGTAGTCCCACTCCGCCATGCGCCCGAGAAAGTCGTTCAAATACTGCTGGATGATCTGCTGACGCTGCTGCAGGAAACCTTCGCGATCTCCCTCGGCGAGGGATCGGCTTGCCTGTCGGCTCATGGCGTGCGAGGCCAGAACGCGGTCCCAGGTCTCCTCGTCCAGATGGTCAGGACGGTGAGCGAGCAATGTCGTGATCTCAGAGACAGGGTCTTCCGCGCTGGGCAGGAACAGACGGTTCGCCGCGTACAGAACCTGCTGTGAGGTGAGCCCACGAGGGAAGATCACATGGGCCACCGTGGCCGCGGTCTTCTGATCGGCGAGCAGTGTCGAGAGGCTCTGGAGATCGAGGGGAACCCCGGTGACCAGGGAGCGGGGACGCAGGGACCACCACGAGCTGAGGATGATCTTCGCGGCGGCCTCGTTGGTCCGGAAGCGCTCGATGGTCGGGATCGACGGCTGGGCCTCAGCCATGGCGTCCATCAGCCCCATGATCGAACCGCGCTCGTCACCCTTACGGATACGGGCGCACAGGACACGCGACACCTGCGTGAAACTGCCCTTGAAGACTGCCGGCCCGGAGACGGCCACCCGCCAGTAGAGCCGTCGCAGCAGGCGGCGGGTGTTGGGCTCCGGGTCGGGGAAGTGAGCGAAGAAGCGGGTCAGGACGACGAGCAGCGCGCGGTAGACGAGCAGCGCGATGTGCGGTACCTCCGCCTCGGCTTGCAGGAAACCGATGGCGCGCACCAGCGCCTCCTCGCCCTCGCCGTAGGCGGCGTACTGGTCCTCGCCCTCGAACTCCGGGGCGGTCCGGCGGCCGGTGGAGCTGAACTCGTTACGGATGTCCCGCGACGGGTCCGGTCCGCGGCGAGCGAGAATCGAGGCGAGGACGGTGTCCGTGTCGATGGTGCCGAAGCCGGTCCTGGCGGCGATGCGGTCGGCGATGCGCGACAGGTTCAGCCGCTCCGCGGCTCCTTCCTCCGGGCCCGCGTACAGCGCGGAGAAGATCTCCGCGCGGTTGAGGCGCTTCCCGTAGTTGTTCATCCGGTCGAAAATGTCGGTCAGGATGTCGAGGTCGTCCTGCCGCACGAGATAGGCGGGCACCTTGTACTGGCGCAGTGCGGTGGCCACCCGGTCGGCTTCGTCGAAGAGCTCGGCGACCAGTTCACCCTCCGTGCGGAACCACCCGAGGAGCTTTTTCAGGTCGAAAAGGACGGGCAGTGCGATGTGCTGGGGCTCGCGCGTCTTGGGCTGGGCGATGAACCGCTTCTCCCTGAGGTCGTAGTAGATGGAGAACGGCTCGTGCAGATGTCCTTCGGGGCTGAGCGCGTTGGCGAGGCTGGTGATGCGCTGCTGCCCGTCCACCACCCAGAGGGCGTCCGGAGAGGTCGGCGCGTCGATCTTCAGCTGGCCGAGGTTGAAGGAACGCGCGGGCGTCTTGCGGACCCACAGGAGCAGGTTTCCGATGGGGTAACCCTTGACGATGCTGTCGAAGAGCCGGAGCACGTCTGTGGTGCCCCAGCGGAAGTCGCGCTGGAAGTGAGGGACGTGGATCCTGCCGCTCCAGGCCTGGGCCACGAGGTCGCCCAGCTCGTACGTGGTGGCGCTGGGCTGTGTTTCCAAGCCTGTGGTGGTCATCTTCGCGTCCCCCTGGTCGGTGGGTCCCATGTCGTACACGCTACGCCGAGCGACGTCTTCAGTATGAGGCGCACTTGTTAGCGGCGTCAACGAGGTATCGCTTCGCATGTTCTGTTGACATCGCTAACGCTGCGGTTTTACGGTCTTCTTGAACGCGGTGGCGGATTCGATCGTCGTGAGCCGTCGCAAAGTGATGAAAGCGCTACAGGAAACCCAAGGACGGGCATACTCTGCGGGAATCACCGCAGGTGGGCCGGGGCGACCTGTAGTGCGGCGGAGGTGTCATGGGTGGGGACCCGCACGTATCAGCAAAAGGGGTCGGAGAACGTGAGCGGACGGGGGTGCCGGATCCGTACGGTGACCGGGCTCTTCTGACCTCTGCCATGACGGAGGGCTACGCCGCCGTCCCCGACGAGGAACGCAGTCGGCTGCGGAGCTACCTCGAGGCGGTTGTCGCGGCCCGTCCGGCGCCGGTGCACACCACCGTTGCCTTCAACGCCGTGTACTTCGGATATGACCTCGGCGGCGACGGCTATGGCGGAAGCCCGCTGTGCCTCGACGACTTTCCCGTGCTCACCTCCGGCGAGTGCGCTCCCGCGCTCCCGGTCGGTGCCATGGTGTGTGTCGCCACCGGGTCGGAGCCGCTCTACGCCGAGATCGTCTACCGAGAGGGCGCGCACCCGGAGGTGGGCGCGCTCGGGGACGTGCCGGCCTGGGTGTCGGGGGCGCCCGTGGGCGCCGAGGGCCCCGGGAGGACGGGTGCGGACGCCGCGCCACGGCGCAGGGAGCTGTTGGTCCCGGACCTTCACGCCTTCGGTCCGGCCCTGGGCCTGTCACCGGCCCAGCTTCATCGCTTGCGCACGCGCGGGCGCTGGATCAATGAGGACGGGCATGTCGTCGTCGACGTGTGCTACCCGTCCTCGGAAGCAGCCCGGCACGACGATCTGACGGCCTACGCGGACCACCTTCTGACAACGGCACGGCAGCAGCTGCTCAGCCCCTTCGTCCCCGTGTCCCTCGCCGCCCTGGTGGGCAGCACGCACGACGAGGACCTGCGGGCGGGACTGCTCGGTCTCCTCGACACGGTGCGGGGTGTCCTCGGCTCCAGTGCCGCGTTGCGCACCTGGGGTCACTACGCCATGACCCGTGCCTCCCTCGCGGATTGCTGGCGGGACACCGGTCCGCTGGGAGGTGACGATGTCAGGTCTCTCGTGGCCGAGGTGGAGCGCGCGGCCACCCCGGTGAGGCGGCGATACGGCATCGTCGCTCCGGTCACTGTGTACACAGCGGTCGGACCACGGCTGCGCGGCTTCCCCGGGGCGGCGGAACGGCTCAGGGGAGCGGGGTACGCAGCTGCGGTGTGCCGGGTGAACCTGGCGCTCGCCGACGTGGTCCAGGGGGACAGCGACCAGGGTCTGTTCGGGAACGGCTCCCGGATCACCCTCGACGACGCGTTCGAGGGGGGAGGGGTGTGGCGGTCCCATCATCCCGGTGACGCGGAGGCCCCCGGAAACCCCCTGGTCCCGGCCGGACGCGGCTGGGCCTCCACGCTGCCCGCACCGCCGGAGCCGGAGCCGGAGGCGGAGGAGGAGCTGGAACCGGTAGATCTGCCCCTCGCCGACGACGACCTCCTCGGCACCGGTGAACTCCTGCGGAGCGACGCGCAGGAGATCGTCTGGCGGGCGCCCCTGCGGCTGGCCCATCTCATCGACGGCTGGTTCCCCCTGCATCCGTTCGTCGCGGAAGAGCTTTTCGAGTCGCACAGCGCGCACCCCACGCTGCGCCTCGAACTCGACCACGCCGGTAAAACGTTGGACGAGAAGGAGGCGGTTCAGGACGTCACGGTCGAATTCGGGAACGACTCGGGTCGGTTGACGGGAATCGTCTGGCCCGGTGACTTTTTCCCCGGCCTGATGCTGGAGCTGCGCCGGCGTCGTAGCGACACGGTGATCCGCCTCGCCACGACGCGACTGAAGGAGTGCGTGCAGGTCGGTGACCGTGGGACGGGGCACTGTTACGACCCTCGCGTGCTCACCAGGGAGGACGTGCCGGGCAGTAGCCGCCATGGTGACAGCCCGGTCGGGCTCGGTCCCCGGCAGCTGGTGATGCGCACCGTGCGCCGTTGCGGTCTGCTGACCCTGGACGGCCATGCCCTGATGGATCGAACGGTCCTGCCGAGCGCGGTCTATGGGCGTCTTCCGGCCCGGTCGCAGGCCGCCGCCCTCGACGCGGCCGTCGCGGAACTGCTCGCGGAACGTCTTCTGGAGCCGGCCCTCGGTAGCAGGGACGCCTGGGGGCAGCCGCACTTCCCGCCGCGTGACGGACAGCGGATCATCCCCCTGATCGGCTACCGCCCCGCCAGGCCGCGGGTGATACGTCCGTGGGGCGGTGGCGAACCGGGCGGTGAGGGACTGCGCGGCGCGCAGTTCGTCCCAGGTCATCTGCGCCGCCTGCGGCCGGGGTGTTCGCCCAGCGACGTTCAGCGCGCGGCTTTTCGGGAGCACTGCCGCAGGCTCGGCAAGGCGGACGGCTGGGAACTGCCGTACGGCTACACGTTCGTGACCGAGCACACGCGTGGCGGCTGATCCTTCACCGCTTTCGCGCGTCCATGGCTTCGGCCGCCCTCTCCTCTATCCGTCGCCCACAGAAACGGAGTGCGTGTACATGCGTGACCGCTACCGCGTCGTCACAGGGCCGCCATGGTCCCCGCCGAGCGTCTCGGCCGAGGACCTCGAAGGCCTCGCCGCCGCGCTCAACGCCTTGGAATCCCCGGCCGTCGCCGCCCTGAACGACCTCACTGCGGACATGGTGGAGCTCGCTTTCAACTCCCTGCGGCCCAAACACCGCCAGGAGTTGCTCACCAGTCTGGGCATCCGCATGTCGGCCCCTCGACGGGTGAGCAGTACCCTGTGCCGGGATGTGCTCGCCAGACTGCGGCGCGAGTCGCGACAGCACGCGTGCACATGCGGGGTCAGGGGACTCACGGTCACCGTGATGAACCAGATCGGGGAATTCGTCCTGGCGCGAGACGGTGAGACGGTCCCCGACCCTGTTGCCCGGTGGGGCGCCACGCTGGTCCGGGCCACCGTGTTCGCGTGGTGCAACGCCACCGTCACCGACGCCCATGTCCTTGCCTGGGCGGCGGACCAGGACTGGCTCGGGGTGACGGCCGGTGACGAGGAGTCGGCTCGGCTCGCCGCCGTAGCTGCCGCTGCGCGGTCCCTCGTGGAGGCGTACCCCGACTTCGCCTCCCAAGCGGCGGAAGACGACGAGCCGGCGCTCGCGAAGGACGGGAAACCCGAGCGCGCTGCCCTCGCCGACCGGCCAGGCACCAGTGCCTCCGCACCGGAGACCGCGGCAGCGGACCCCAGCGCCTCGCACGAGGAGACCGTTGCGGCGTCCGAGGGCGCCACGAGCAAGGAGGGAACGACTCCGGAGGAGACCTGTCGGCAGCTGGAGTCCGCCCTCGCAGAGGCCCGCCAGGCCGCGAAGAAGGTCACCGACGTGGTCATGGACGGCCGCCCTCCGCGCGACGAGGACATGGCTTCGCTCGCCGCGCTGAGCACTGCCTTCGATGACGTGGAAGCGGTCTTCCGGGCCGCCGGGATCGAGGGGGTGCCGCGTCGCCTGGCGGACATGACGCGCGCCGCACGCGCGCACCGGACAGCGCGGGAGCGTGACCTCCAGGCCCGCGAGCCGCTGCGGGAGCTGCTGAATGTCGCCTGCCGCCCGGACAGCTCCGCCGCTGCCGTCGCTGCCGCCGAGGCCGTGCGCGGCGCGGCCCGCCGCTTGCTGGACGTGCCGGTGTGGGAGGAGCCGCAACGCGAGGAGAGCGCCGCGCTCGCCGCTCTGGCCCGCCTCATCAGGCTGGGGCGGCAGGCGGACGCCGCGACGGAGATCCTGGCACTGCAGGCGCAGGTCGTACGGGTCCTGCCCACGTGCGCCATGGCAGTGCTGATCGCTCCCGAGCTGACGCTGGACCAGCCGGTGGACGGTGACCCGCACTCCGTCGGGGCCGCCGAGGCGCATGGCACCGCCCAGCCCGCCGACGCCGAGACGACCGCGGAACACGGAACCGTGCAGTCGGCCGCACCGACCGAGGCGAACGCGCCCCAGTCCACCGCCGAGCCGGAAGCCACGACGACCGCCGAGCCGGTCCACGCCCCAGACGCAGACGCAGACGCCGCGCCGGCCGCCGACAGCGACCCGGCGCCCCACACGTCCGCCGACGCGCCTGCCCAGGCACCCGCCGCTCGCACAGTCCTTCCCGTCGAGGACACGCCCGTCCGGGAAGCGGCCCCGGTGGCGGACGGAGCCACCGATGAGGCCGCGGTCGAGAAGGTCCTGGCGCGGCTGGTCGTGGAGCGGCGCTTCGGACTCGCCCACCATGTGGCGAGGGCCGCCGGCCATGTCGAGCCCCAGGTGGCGGCGCTCCGCCTGGCCGGTGCCGCCGCGCTGCTCACCTCCGGGGACAGCCAGAGTGTCCGGCTGACAGCGGACCTGCTCCAGGAGTACGGCGGATACGCGGGCCAGGACACCGAGGGCAGCGAACTCCTCCTCCTGCCCGCCCTGCTGCGTACCGCGCTGATCACCGGCGACCATGCTGCGGGTGCTCAGCTCAAGGCGTTGGTGCCCCGGCTCCCGGACCGGCTCGGAGAGGCGGCGACCGCCGTCGCCGACCGTGCCCTCAGCGGCGCCCTGCTGATCGCCTCGCCGCTGGTCGCCGACGTCTCCGAGACGGAGACCCGGCTGCGGGAGCTGCGCGAGCAGAGCCGTGACCTGCTCACGCCGCAGCGGCTGCGGTTCGCACGGGCCACGGAGATCGCCAAGCGCTGGCTCGCCCCCGGCGACGGGATGCTCGGATCGCTGCTCACGACCGTCGTCGGCGACGACCGCGACGCGCTGCAGCGAGTGCGGGAGCAGGCCGACCGGCTGTCGAAACTGGCCGAGGTCAACAGCGAAATCGACCGCATGGACCGCAAGTACCGTTCGTCCAGCGGCAAACCGCTCCAGGGCTCCGGGCGGCAGGACCTGGTGCACCTCGTGGAGCGGGCCGTCAGCCTGGTCAAGGAGTGGTGCCTGGCGGTCGACGGCACCCGTCGCGGCGATCGTTCCGACGGCAGCCGTGCGGTCAGGGAGATATCCTCCCTGCGTCAGTCCCTGCTGGACGGCAGGGAAGCAGCGCTGGGTGAACTGGAGCGGCTGGCGCGGCGTCCGAACACCCTCTCGGGCGCGATGGCCTGGGCGGCCCACGCCTCGATGGAGGAGCTGTTCGCTCTGCTGGCCGGTGACAGCGTGACCGCGCGTCACGGCGGCCCGGTCGACCCGGAACTCGCGCTCGACGCGGAGTTGTTGAAGGTGCAGGACACACACGACGGGCAACCGTCGCTGGGTGAGCTGCTGATCGCGGTCGACCGGAGCTGGCAGGACGCCCTCGACGAGCGGCTCTCGCACGACGCCTTCACCGCGGCCCGCGACATCGTCGACCTCGCCGGACGAGGGTTGCTGCCTGCCTCCGGGGCCGGGGAGTTCGTCCCGCCCGCGGAAGCCGCGATCGACGACAGGGAGACCGCTCGGCGTGCGCAGCTGCGGAAGGCACACAGCGACCTCGTCGCGGAACTGCACCGCGCTCAGGCCGACGGCGCCGTGACCGAGGACCAGGACCTGGGCCTTCAGGAGTTGCTTGCCGACGCCCGTGACCGCCTCGAAGGCACCGGCCGGCACGACCTGCTGGACGTGCGGCGGGCGCTCGACAAGGTGCGGAGTGGCCTGCCGGCCTTCCGGAAGCAGGCGGCGGACCGGATCCGGGCCCGGCTCGACGCCCTTGACCCCTCCGTGGAGGAGCGGGCCCAGGTTCTGCGGCGCCTGGAGACGAACGACCTGGCCACCGCCGCCGATCTCGTCTACTTCCTGGAGATCGGCGAACCCGTCCCGGAGATCGAGGGCGGCGAATCCCATCTGACCGAGTTCTTCCCGGCCGTGCCCGACGGCCTGCCCGGAGGCATCGACCACGACCTCGTCGAGCTGGTCCGGTCAGGCGGCAAGCATCCGATGGTCCCCGTCCTGGACTACGGCGGCCTCTCCACCGACGAGGCGGCGCTGGCGGCCGACGCCCTCGACGAGTGGCGTGCGCTTGCGGCCACCGAACGGAAGGACAGGCTCCAGGTGGCTCCGACGCGGCAGGTGCCGCCCCTCCTCAAGCTCCTCGGCTACGACGCCAAGAGCGCCAGGCCGCTCGACGACCGGTCACAGCACCGGCGGGAGTACCGTCTTTTCGAAGCGACCGGCGTGGAGGTCAACGGCAGGGCGAAGGCACCCGCGTTCGGCTCGCAGATCACGGAGCAGGGCGGCAACCTGCGGGTGATGATGGTCTGGGGCAGACCGCCCGCCAAGGTCGTCATGAGCTGGGCGGAGCGCGACACCAGCGGAGCGAGCCTTCTCGTGGTCTACTTCGGCACGCTGAGCCGTGAGGCCCGAGTCGAACTCGCAGCCGGCTCCGACCGGTTGCAGCCGCTGCTGGTGGTGGACGACGCCGCCCTCGCCTATCTCGCGGCCCGCGGCAACCGCCAGGTCAGCGCCGCCACGCAGACCCTGCTGCCCTTCTCCGGCGTCAACCCGTACATCAGGGAGAAGCGCGGCCGGATCGGCGGCGAGATGTTCTACGGCCGCGACGCGGAACGCAAGAGCATCCTCGACCCGCGCGGCACCCAGGTCATCTACGGCGGCCGGGGCCTGGGCAAGTCGGCACTGCTCGCCGACGCCGGGGAACGGTTCACGGAGCAGCGCCCCGGCTACCACCAGACGGTGTACGTCAACCTCGACCAGGAGAACATCGGCAAGGGCAGCTCGCGCGGGCCGGAGGCGCTGTGGAGCGTCCTGCTGAGGGAGCTGACCGTGGCACAGGTGCTCGAAGACCGGCCACAGGGGCGCGGGAAAAGGCAGGAGATCTCCGAGCGGGTGCGCGCCGGCATCCGGACCTGGCTGGACGGGGACTCCCGACGCCGACTGCTGATCCTGCTCGACGAGTGCGACCAGTTCTTCGAGGCCGACGCCCCGCGGTTCGACCAGACCAAGAGGCTCAAGGGCCTCGGGTCCGACACCAAGGACGCGGCGAAGGTCGTCTTCGCAGGACTGCACTCCGTCCAGCGCTTCTCCAAGCTCGCGAGCAACGGGCCGTTCGGCCACCTCGCCCAGACCCCGAAGGTGATCGGCCCGCTGGCTCCCCAGTCGGCTGCGGAACTGCTGGTCGAGCCGATGCGGGCGCTCGGGTTCGAGTTCAAGGACCTGGATCTCGTCAACCGTGTACTCGGTTACTGCTCGTACCAGCCGTTCCTGCTGCAGATGTTCGGGCACCGGCTGGTCGAGCTGATGCACCGCAAGCGGACGCGGCGCGGCGCCGGGGAACCCCCTTACGAGGTGGAGGTGGCCGACATCGAGATCGTGGAGTCGGACGCCGCGCTCCGGGACGGCATCTCGGCGGCCTTCAAGGACACGCTGAGCCTCGACCACCGCTACGACGTGATCGCCAACGTGCTGGCGTACCACGCCCGCCATCACGGCCTGGAGGTGCGGCTGAGCGACACCGAGCTCCGCGAGGAGTGCGAGACGTACTGGCGCAAGGGCTTCGAACAGCTCGACACCGAGGGTTTTCGCGCCTACCTCTCCGAGATGGTCGGTCTCGGCATCCTCGCGCCCAACCACGACGGCCTGGGCTGGCATCTGCGCGGTCCCAACGCCCTGCGCATGATCGGTACCTCCCACGAGGTGGAGGCACGTCTGCTCAGGGCCGAACAGGACTGCGAACTCCAGGAGAGCATCGTGCAGGAGGGCCGCCCCGAGCTGCCCGACGGCCGGCCTGCTCCGCTGACCAACATCCAGCTCGACGACCTCCTGGGCGAGCGCTCCAACCGGACCCGGGTCGTCCTCGGCACCACCGCCACCGGAGTCACCGACGTCGCCCGGACCCTGCGCATGATCGCCGGACCGATCGACGGCTGGACGCTGCCGCCCGTGGGCAAACCCAGCGTCTACAAGCAGGAACTCACCGGCGGTCGCCCCCGCGAACGGCGGGTCGTCATCAGCGACTTCGTCAACTACCGGGACCCGGTCCGGCCCGAGACCTGCCGCGAAGCCGTCGACCTGGCCGAGACGCTGCTGCCCGCCACCCCGGGGGTCACCCGCGCGGTCGTCCTCGTCACCGACCCCGCTCAGCTCGCCCTGTGGCGCTCCCTGCTGACGGGAACCGAACCCACCTCGGCCGCCCCGGTGGTGCTGCGCCGGCATGACCACCGCAGCCTGCGTGGCTGGGCCCAGCGCGTGGAGATGTTCCACACGGAGGACCGCCTGGACCGTCTCCACGAACTGACCGGGGGCTGGCCGCTCCTGGTGGACCGGGCCCACCGCCTGCACCAGAAACTGGGCGACCCCGACGAGGTGTTGCGCCGCCTGGCCGGCCTCCGCGCGGACCGGGCCGAGGCCCGCGCATTCGCCGAGGCGACCGGCGTGTACGCGGAGCCGCTGCTGGCCGCCGGGTACCGGTCCCTCGACGACGAGTTCAAGGACGGCCTCTTCGACATCGAGGGTGCGGTGACCGCTGTCGCGCTCAAGATCGATGACGAGGACGAGGCGCGGTGGATTGTCAACTACCTCGACGCCCTCCAAGTGTTCGACCGTGAGGACACCCAGCTGCGCCTGGAACCGGTGCTCCGGGAATGCGTGGCGCTGGGCGGGTGACAGTACCGGCACGTGAACCGTGACCGGACGTGGCTGTGGCGATCACGGGCGTGCCGGTCGCGGTTCCACAGTGGGCGGAGAACCTGTTCCGCCGACTGGTGCGGGCGTGTCAGGAGGCCGCGCGGTCCACCAGGGTTCCTGGTCCTACCGGGCCGGGTCGGTGTCGGGCCACCCGGCCTCGCGGGCCCGTGAGTTCAAGCCCATGAGTCGGCCAGTCGTCCGGTCGACGAAGAAGACGAACGCCTTGGCCGTGTCGGCGAAGTCCGCCGCCGGGCGGCTGATACCGGCAGTCGTGAGCACGATGAGCCGCTTGGGCACGTGCTCACCGGCCGCGGCGGCCAGGCCGTTCAGCCGCTGCACCTCCGAGGTTGACAGGTTCTTGGCCCGGTTGTGCCATTCGATGTGGAACGTGCCCGACCGTATCGGGGTTTCCGCATCACCTTCTTCGACGTCACCGAAGCCGTAGGACGTCAGCTGGTCGAAAACCGCGTCCGTCAGCTCACGAGGGCCCAGCGAGCGAGGTCCGTCCACTGGTGAGGACTCCTCGTCGAGTTCGTCGAGACCGACGTCGAGACCCTCCAACCAGTCCGGTGCGGCTGTCTCGGCCGCCCCGACGCTCACCTCGAGGTCCCAGGCCTTCAGGCCCTTGCCCAGCATGTCAGCGATCTCCGCCACGGAGGCATCAGTACGAGGCACCCCCGGCGCCGGCAGCGTTCTGCCCCGCAGGTGCCAGCCCAGGTCGACACGGCCCCAGGCCTCGACCTCAGGGACGTACACGTCGGCCAGCCAGCCGAGGGCCGACTTGAGTGAGACACGCACGAACGCGTCCGGGAACTCCATCTCGACGAAGCAGCCGTCGTCCCGGCCCGCGATGTCGAGCTCCCGTGCGTGCCGGGGGCCGATGGCGGACCAGCGGTTTCCCGCCACCACCCGCCGTACCCGCAGACCCCTGGCATCCAGGAGGTCGGCCAGCTCGGTCATGTCGGACGGCTCGCTCTCGTCCCAGCGCCACGGCGAGGTGACCGCCTCACCGGTGATCCGCGCCGAGGCGACGGCGTGCAGGGCGTCGACGAGCACCCCGTCGGGTGTGTCCAGCGGCCACACGGACGGCTCGCCGTCCAGCCCTGGAGGCATCACACACCAGACCGTGCTGTACCCCATGTGCACCTGCGCCAGGGCGACCGAGCGCCCGGCTGACAGCGTCACCTTCAGATGCATGAGCCGGTTCGTGTCGTCGAAGACGACCCGCTCGGCCACGTCGGGATGCCGATCGAGCAGAGTTTGTTCCAGGCTCTTGAAGTGCAGGTGCCTACCGAAGGCGGCGACCATGTCACCGGGCGGGAAGGGCAAGGGACGCGCTCCTGTCGACTGGCGGAGTGGGCGAGCGGGTGATGTGCGTGACCGGGGTGCGGCATGATCCGCCGTCGGAGCGTAAGCCGACCCGGCGCCGCCGTTCAAAGCATTCGGACGCTGTTCGCCGGTGCCGGCCGTCTGATTGGCCGGATCCCGCCTCCTATCGGCGATCGCGCAGGCCGACCGTCACCCGGACGGTCTTGCCGGAAGGTGGGTGCGGTTCCGTGCCCCCTGCGGTGGCCAGGGCCGTGGCGAGGAGCAGCCCGCGACCCGGCTCCTCGTTGTGCGCTCCGGACCCGTCGGCGACCATGGGCAGTTGATCGCCGCAGGCGTCGGTGACCGCGATACGCAGGGTGCCGGTTGCCGTGTCGAGGAGGAGGGTGAGGCAGAAGCCCCGGCCCGCACCCGGCCGTGCGGGGGTACCGGTGGGCCACTGGCGAGGTTTCCGCTGTGCGGTCCCTTTTCCAGTGGCCCCCGGCCCGAACCTGACGTGCACCCTTTCGGTGCAGCGGGCTCTCCAGTGACTACTGCGTGCTGGGTGGATTCAAGCGGTCGTCGCAACACCTTGATCACGGAGGTGTCGCGTGGGAAGACCACCAGGTTGGACAGCGAGGTTGACGGGGCGTCCGGTGATGCGGTCGCCGGGCCGGCCTCCGATCCGTCGAGATGCGGAACGGGTTTTCTGGGCGAAGATCACTGAGGGGATGGGCAGCGAGGACGCGGCGGTCTCATGCGGCGTATCCCCGGTGGTGGGCTCGCGGTGGTTCCGTGAGCGTGGCGGCATGCCGTCGATCCAGCTCAGCCCGCTCTCGGGCCGGTACCTGTCCTTCACCGAACGCGAGGAGATCGTACTGCTCAACGCCCAGGGCGAGGGCGTACGTGAGATCGCACGCCGGCTGGGCAGAGACTCGTCGACCGTCTCACGGGAACTGCGGCGCAACGTCGTCACGCGTGGCGGACAGCTCGGTTACCGGGCTTCGACCGCGCAGTGGAAGGCGGAGCTGATGGCGCGGCGTCCGAAGACGCCGAAGCTGGTGGCCAACGAGCGGCTGTGTGAGTACGTGCAGGAGCGGCTCGCCGGTGAGGTCTGCCGTCCGGACGGGACAACGGTCACGGGGCCGCAGGCATCGCCGTGGAAGGGGCGCAACAAGCCCCGGCGTCGGGATCGCCGGTGAGCGCTGTCGTGGAGTCCCGAGCAGATCGCGAACCGGCTCAGAGCCGACTTCCCCGATGATGAGTCCATGCGCATCTCGCACGAGGTGATCTGCCAGGCCCTCTACATCCAGGGGCGCGGGGCGCTCAAGCGCGAACTGGTCGCCTGCCTGCGCACCGGGCGGGCGCTGCGGGTTCCCCGGGCCCGTGCCCGGCAGCGGGCGAGTGGACACATCACACCTGAGGTGGTGATCAGCCGGCGGCCCGCCGAGGCCGAGGACCGCGCGGCCCCGGGGCACGACGAAGAACGGACCGGCGCTGGCCGGCCTGGGCGCCGAGGCCGTCAGGGACGCGATCGCCACCACGATCACCACGCTGCCCGAGCAGTTGCGCCGCTCGCTGACCTGGGACCGCGGCAAGGAGCCGGCCCAGCACGCCCAACTCCGTATCGACACAGGGCCGCAGGTCTACTTCGCCGACCCGCACAGTCCCTGGCAGCGGGGCGCGAACGAGAAACACCGACGGCCTGCTCCGGCAGTACTTCCCCAAGGGAACCGACCTGTCGCGACGGGATCCCGATGAGCTTCAGGCCGTCGCTCACGCCCTCGACACCAGACCCCGCAAAACCCTCGGCTGGAAGACACCCGCCGAAGCCCTCGACGAACATCTACTATCGACTCAGGACCCCGGTGTTGCGACGACCGCTTGAGTCCGGGCCATCTACTTCAACAAAAAAGAGACAAAGAGAATGAAACCCAGAGCCGAGGTGCCAGGTGTCGTGATCGGCGGACTCGCTGTGCTCGGGGCTGGCAACATTGTTGTCAAGTGGGTGGCTGCGAACGCCGCTACTATCGCCTGGCATGCCGAGCGGGCGTACGACTACAAGCGGTGCGTGAAGTTGAATTGGCCCATCGGATAACCCGGACTAATCCCGGGGCAGTGCGGCAAGAAAAGTCAGGGGTGTAAGTGAGTGCGTGAACGTGAAATGGCGAGTGCGGTTCTCTTCCTGCTTATCGCAGGGGTGATGGGCGCATCGTTGCCCTACACCGACGGTGGACTCCACATCGCGCTGACGGCGGCGGGCATATGCCTATCACTGTTCGGCGCGTGCAGATCACTGCTTAAGGCCAGGAAGGTGTAGCCGCGCCGCCGTGTACAAGGAGCCCGGCTGCCGGTTTCGTCCTGCGGCCGGGCTTACTGTGCGCTAGGACCACGGGGCCTCACCCCAGCGTTTCCGCTGATCGGGCGGGGGAGCCTTGACGGGTTCTTGGCGTGGAAAAACAGAACTCGCTGGTACAGGCAGTCGTCCAAGACGGCTTGTCCCGCAAGGAGGGGCGCACGCCCCTCTTCCCGGACACGGCCCATGATGTCGGTGCCGCCCTCTACGGTGGAGATCGCCGATGCCGCAGGGCGGCTGGGGAGGGACGACAGGCGTGCGCAGGGTGCCACCGGAGATGTTCCGGTTCACGACGGGGGAGAAGGCCGACCTGTACGGGGCGGTGCTGGACGCCTTCGGCGTGGCCGGCGAGCACCTCGAAACCGCCTTGGCGGCCGACGCGGTGCGCGAGCGGCTGCGCCTGGTGGGCTGGGTGGCGGACGTCGACGACGGGGAACTGCACGACGCGCTCGCCCGGCTGGTGAAGTGGGAGCTCCTCGACGTCGTGCACAACCACGCGGAGAACTACCGCACGGCCGAGGAGTACGAGCGGCGCAACCTCCAGTACTCGCTGACCCGCCTGGGTGAGGCGGCCCTCGCCGGAGTGCGGCACGCGCTCGAGGTGCTGGCTTCCACGGGGGCGCTGCAGACCGCCGTACTGGAGGCCATCGCCGACCGGCTGGACGAGCTGTGCCTGCTGTCCGGCGAACCCGCCTCCGCCGACCGGCGGATCTTCAGCACGCTGCGCGAGCTGGAGGCGCATCTGGAAGCCCTGGTGGAGAACACCAAGGCGTTCAACGGCGAACTGCAGCGCCTCCTGCGCGCCGAGGGCGCGGACCTGGAGGTGTTCCGCGAGGTCAAGGCCGCCACCGTCGCTTACCTCCAGGAGTTCCTGGTCAACCTCGACCGGCGCGGACAGGCGGTCGCCGCGGCCGTGGTCCGGGTGGAGGAGCGGGGCACCGCCGTGCTGCGCGAGCGGGCCCTGCGCGGGGCCGAACTGCCCCCGGTCGCCGGCGAGGACCCCGCGGCCGGCTGGCTGGAGAGCAGGCGGGCGCGCTGGGCGGGCCTGCGGGCCTGGTTCCTGCCGGACGACGGGGCACGCCCTCGGATCGAACAGTTGCACGACATCGCCCGGCGTGCCATCGTCTCGCTCCTGCAGGTCCTGGAGCGGATCAACGAGTCACGGCGCCGTTCCTCCAGCGCCGTACAGGACTTCCGGGAGCTGGCCCGCTGGTTCGCCGCGGCCCCCGCGGAGGAGGACCTGCACCGGCTGTGGTCGGCGGCCTTCGGACTCGGCCCGGCGCGCCACGCCCACCTCGCGCACCCCGACCCCGAGTTGATCCCGTCGTCCCGTTCCTGGTCCCAGGCCCCGCCCGTGGAGGTGTCGGCGCTGCTGCGGACCAGGGGACGGACGGAGCGCTTCACCCGCACGGCCAGGGTGCGGGACGTCACGGCGGTCAGGGCCGAGCGCGCGGAACGGGCCCGCGCGGAGCGGGCGGAACTCGCGCGCGCCTGGCAGGCGTTGCAGACGGACGGCCCCGTGCGCCTGTCCTCCTTCGGCACCCTGGATCCCGCCGTCTTCGGGCGGCTGCTCGACCTGGTGGGCCGGGCCCTGGCCGCCCGGCCGGACACGACCGGCTCACGCCGCGCCACGACGGGGGACGGCCGGGTGGAGATCGCGCTGTTCCCACCCCCCGACGGGCGCACCGCCGTACTGCGCACGGCGAAGGGCACACTCGCCGGACCGGACTACGTCGTCCTCATCGCAGCGGCCGGCGCGGTGAGCCCCCTCCCACGGCCGGGCGCCGCGCGGCGGGAGGCAGCCGGATGAGCACCCTCGCCAACCAGCTCGCCGCCGCGGAACGGGAGCAGGTCTCCCGTGCCATCCGCCTCCTGCTGGCCCGGCCCCTGCTGACCGAGGCCACCGACCCGGCCGGCTTCGAACTGGTACGCCGCCGTCGCGAGCCGCTGGCCCAGTGGTTCGACTACACCTGCGGCTGGAGCCTGGTGGTGGAACCGCGCCGAGGTTACGCCCGCCTCACCAAGGTCCGCGCCGACCCGGACGCTTCCCGCCCCGCCCGCAGGGCACGCTCCGGCCGGGCCCCGTTCGACCGCCGGCGTTACGTGCTGCTGTGCGTGACCGCCGCCGAACTGCTGTCCATGCCGATGACGACCATCGGCATGCTCGCCGACCGTGTCGTGCAGGCCACGTCGGCCGACCGGGCGCTGGCCGCGTTCGACCCGGTGCACAAGCCGGAGCGGATGGCGTTCGTCGACGTCCTGAAACTGCTGGAGTCGTACGACGTGCTGCGCGCCGTCGACGGAACCACCGAGGCGTACGTCGAGTCCGTGGAGGCGAAGGTCCTCTACCGGGTGGACACCACGCTGCTGATGCGGCTGCCCGCCGCACCCGTCGGCGCCTCCCGGCTCGCCGTGCCCCCGGACGAGGTGCCCGCGCGGTTCGGGGAACTCCTCACCGCTCTGGTGCGCGAGCGCCGTTATGGTGGCGCGGTCGCCGACGGCAGTGCGGACGAGGAGCACGGCGAGCGGGCCGCCACGGACGCGCAACGCAACCTGAGGCTGCGCCACTCGGTGCTGCGCCGCCTCTTCGACGACCCCGTGCTGTACCGGGCGGACCTGACCGACGACGAATGGGCGTACGTCACGTCCCTGACCGGACGCCAGATCCTGCGCCGCTCGGTCGAGCAGGCCGGTTTCCTGCTGGAGGAACGGGCCGAGGGCTTCCTGCTCGTGGACCCGGACGGGCTGGCCACCGACGTCCGCTTCCCCGACGACACGTCCACCGCCCGGGTCGCCGCGCTGCTCCTCCTGGAGCCGCTGTGCGCCGCGCCCGCGGGGCTGCTGCCCGAGCAGCTCGCCGAGGCCGGAGAGGACCTGCTGCGGCGTTTCCCGCGGTGGGCCAGGGCGTACCAGTCCGAGGACGGCGCGGCCCGGCTGTCCGACGACGCCGTACGCGTCCTGCGTGACGTCGGCCTGGCCCGCCGGACCGGGGACCGCGTCGTCGCGTGCCCGGCCGCACACCGCTACCGCCTGACACGTACGACGAGTCAGGACCGGGACGACAAGTCCGGACCGGATGGGGACGCCGCCCCCCTGGCCTCGGGCGGCACGGCTGCCGAGGGCGTCGCCGCAGAAGGAGACGAGCAGTGAGCGTGACCGAGCTTCCCTTCCCCCGGCGGCCGGAGCCCACCGGACCGGCCCCGGGGGGCGCCCCCCCCCCCCGCGGCCCCCCCCCCCCCCCCCGCCCCCCCCCCCCCCCCCCCCCCCCCCGGCCCCCCCCCCCCCCCCCCGGCCCCCCGGCGCCGTTTTCGCAGCTCCTCAACTGGGGCTGGTTTCCGTGGCAGGGTGGAGCGGGCAAGCCACAGGGGGCCAACAGAAGAGGGGGACCTGTGACCGTCGTCTGGATCAACGGCGCGTTCGGTGCGGGGAAGACGACCACCGCACGGGAACTGATCGACCTGATCCCGAACAGCACGCTCTTCGACCCGGAGGTCATCGGCGGAGCGCTCGCGCACCTGCTCCCGCCCAAACGCCTCGCCGAGGTCGGCGACTACCAGGACCTCCCGATCTGGCGGCGTCTCGTCGTCGACACGGCGGCCGCGATGCTCGCCGAGCTCGGCGGGACGCTGGTGGTCCCCATGACCCTGCTGCGCCAGGAGTACCGGGACGAGATCTTCGGCGGCCTCGCCGCCCGTCGGATCGCCGTACGGCACATACTGCTCACACCGGCCGAAACGATACTGCGGGAACGAATAGCCCATCGCGAGGTCCCCCCGGACCTGCCCGACGGCGAGATGCGGGTGCGGCAGTGGTCGTACGACCGGATGGAGCCGTACCGGGCCGCGCTCGGCGGCTGGCTGATGGCCGACGCCCACCCGGTCGACAACGGCGGCCTCACCCCGCTGGAGACCGCCGCCCGCATAGCCGACGCGGTCGGTACCGGCACCGCGCCCGTCTGCGACATCGTGCAGACCCCGGAACCCACCGCCGAGACGATCGCCGCCGGTGTCCTGCTCTTCGACGAACACGACCGGGTGCTGCTGGTCGACCCCACCTACAAGGCGGGCTGGGAGTTCCCGGGCGGTGTCGTCGAATCCGGCGAGGCCCCCGCCCGCGCGGGCGTCCGCGAGGTCGCCGAGGAGACCGGCGTCCGCCTCGACGACGTACCGTCCCTGCTGGTCGTCGACTGGGAGCCGCCGCGGCCGCCCGGATACGGCGGTCTGCGGCTGCTCTTCGACGGTGGACGCCTCACCTCCGCGGACGCCGGGCGGCTGCTGCTGCCCGGACCCGAGCTGCGCGGCTGGCGCTTCGTCAGCGAGGAGGAGGCGGCGGATCTGCTGCCCCCGGTGCGCTACGAGCGGCTGCGGTGGGCCCTTCGGGCCCGGGAGCGGGGCGCCGCGCTGTACCTGGAGGCGGGGGTGCCGGTCGGGTGACCTCCCCGGCAGCTGTCAGTTGCCCGCGTAGTTCCGCAGGAACAGCGCCTCCGCCACCGACAGCCGCTCCAGTTCCTCGGGGGACACGCTCTCGTCGACGGCGTGGATGCGGGCCTGCGGCTCGCTCAGGCCGATGAGGAGGATCTCCGCGTCCGGGTAGAGGGCGGCGAGGGTGTTGCACAGCGGGATGGAGCCGCCCTGGCCGGCGTACTGCATCTCCTGACCCGGGTAGGCCACCGCCATCGCCTCCGCCATGGCCTGGTACGCCGGGCTGGTCGCGTCGGCGCGGAACGGCTGGCCCTGGCCCACCTGTTCCACGGTCACCCGCGCGCCCCACGGCGTGTGCGCCTCCAGGTGGGCCGCGAGCAGCCCGGCGGCCTCGGCGGCGTCCGTGCCCGGCGGCACCCTGAGGCTCACCAGCGCCCGCGCGCTCGCCTGCACCGAGGGGGTGGCGCCCACCACCGGCGGGCAGTCGATGCCGAGCACCGTGACGGCCGGACGCGCCCAGATGCGGTCGGCGACCGTGCCGGAGCCGATCAGCTCCACGCCGTCGAGCACCTTGGCGTCCGCGCGGAACTGCTCCTGCGCGTACTGGAGCCCTTCCCACGCGCCGTCACCGGCCAGCCCGTCGACCGTCGTCGAACCGTCCTCGGCGCGCAGCGAGTCCAGCGTGCGGATCAGCGCCGCCAGCGCGTCGGGGGCCGCGCCGCCGAACTGACCGGAGTGCAGGTTGCCTTCGAGGGTGTCGACCGCGACGCGCACCAGGGTCATGCCGCGCAGGGTCGTGGTGACCGTCGGCAGTCCGGCCCGGAAGTTGCCCGCGTCGCCGATGACGACGGTGTCGGCCGTCAGCAGGTCCGGGTGCTGCTCGGCGTACCGCTCCAGCCCGCCGGTGCCCTGCTCCTCCGAGCCCTCGACGATCACCTTGACGTGCACCGGCACGCCGCCGTTCGCCTTCAGCGCGCGCAGCGCCAGCAGGTGCATGATGACGCCGCCCTTGCAGTCGGCGCTCCCGCGTCCGTACCAGCGGCCGTCGCGCTCGGTCAGCTCGAACGGCGGAGTGGTCCAGCCGGCCTCGTCCAGCGGGGGCTGCACGTCGTAGTGGGCGTAGAGCAGGACCGTCTTCGCGCCCTCGGGGCCGGGCAGGAAGCCGTAGACCGACTGGGTGCCGTCCGGGGTGTCGAGGAGGGCCACGTCCTTGAAGCCCTCGGCGCGCAGCGCGCCGGCTATCCACTCCGCTGCGGCCTCGCTCCCGCTCCTCGGGAACTGCTCGAAGTCGGCCACCGACCGGAAGGCCACCAGTTCGGCGAGTTCGGCCCTCGCCCTCGGCATCAGGGAGGCGACGGTCTCGGCGACCGCGTTCGACGACATGGGCACGCTCCTCGTAGGTGCGACGTTGTACTGATGACCACTCCGTCGGCCGTTCCGCTTTGTGCGGTGTTGGGGAGTGATCGTGCGGTGTGGGCGCGCCCTGGTGTGCGCGGGGCGCGTACATTGCCGATCCTCCCACAGCGGCCTGCGGCGATGCCCACCGTAGGATGCGGAAGGACAGGTGCGGCATGCGGTTTGATCGGAGCAGTAGACCATCGTGAGCAGCGAGAACTCTTCGGCGGACGACGCGCGTCAGGTGTGGGACGTCGTCGTGGTGGGCGCGGGACCCGCGGGGGCCTCGGCCGCCTACGCGGCGGCGGTCGCGGGACGGCGCGTGCTGTTGCTGGAGAAGGCGGAACTGCCCCGCTACAAGACCTGTGGCGGCGGCATCATCGGACCCTCGCGCGACTCGCTCCCCCCGGGTTTCGAGCTGCCTCTCAAGGACCGCGTGCACGCGGTGACCTTCTCCAACAACGGACGCTTCACCCGCACCCGCCGCTCCCGGCAGATGCTGTTCGGGCTGATCAACCGGCCCGAGTTCGACCAGCAGCTGGTCGAGCACGCCCAGAAGGCGGGCGCCGAACTGCGCACCGGCGTGACGGTGTCGCGGGTCGAGCAGCACGGGTCCGCGGTCCCCGACCGGCGCACGGCCGCCGTGGTGCTCCAGGGCGGCGAGACCGTGCTGGCCCGGGCCGTGGTCGGCGCGGACGGCAGTGCCAGCCGGATAGCCGCACACGTCGGGGTGAAGGTCGACCAGGTGGATCTGGGCCTGGAGGCGGAGATCCCGGTCCCGGAGCCGGTCGCCGAGGACTGGCGGGGCCGGGTCCTGATCGACTGGGGCCCGATGCCGGGCAGTTACGGCTGGGTCTTCCCCAAGGGCGACACGCTCACGGTCGGGGTGATCTCGGCCCGCGGCGAGGGCGCGGCCACCAAGCGCTACCTGGAGGACTTCATCGGCCGGCTGGGTCTCGCCGGCTTCGAGCCGGGCATCTCCTCCGGTCACCTGACCCGCTGCCGTGCCGACGACTCGCCGCTGTCGCGCGGCCGGGTGCTGGTGTGCGGGGACGCGGCGGGGCTCCTGGAGCCGTGGACGCGGGAGGGCATCTCCTTCGCCCTGCGCTCGGGGCGGCTCGCGGGGGAGTGGGCGGTGCGCATCGCCGAGGCGCACGACGCCGTGGACGCCCGTCGCCAGGCCCTGAACTACGCCTTCGCCATCAAGGCCGGGCTGGGTGTCGAGATGAGCGTCGGCAAGCGGATGCTGGCGGCGTTCGAGCGCCGCCCGGGGATCTTCCACGCGGCCCTGACGGGCTTCCGGCCCGCGTGGAACGCGTTCCGGGACATCACCCGGGGCTCGACGACACTGGGCGAACTGGCCCGCAACCACCCCATCGCCCAGCGCGCCCTGACCGGGCTGGACCGCCGGCCGGCCGTCACGGCGGAGGCCGGGGCGGCCGGGGACGCCGAGAACACCGGACAGGACGGACCGTCCGAGGGGGCCGGGGACGCCGGGGGAGCCGAGGAGCGGGCCGGCTCCTGACCCGCGTCCCGGAGCCGGACCGGCGCGGGATGCCGTCTGCCGGTTGCCGGACCGGTTGCCTGACCGGTTGCCGGGCGCCGGGCGTACTTCCCCGGAGCGGAGGTGAGCGCCCCGCGCGGGTGGCGCCCGGCAACAGGCCCTCGCGGTCCGGACCCCGGTGGGCCACGCGGTTCCCATGACGGGAGCGGTGCGCCTGCCGGACCGGCCCGGGCGGCGGCGTCACCCCTGGCCGAGCGGTCGCCGGAGCACCCGGCGGCGTACCCGGGGGCGCGGCGGAGCAGGAGAAAGCGCCGGGGCATGAGAAAGGGGCCGCCCGCGAAGGCGGCCCCGTCCGGTGTGTCACCGCCGGTTGGCGGCGATCAGCTCCTGGTAGAAGCGGTAGCTGTCCTTCGGTGTGCGCTCCTGCGTCTCGTAGTCGACCCGGACGATCCCGAACCGCTTGTCGTAGCCGTACGCCCACTCGAAGTTGTCGAGCAGCGACCAGACGTAGTACCCGCGGACGTCCACGCCCGCGTCCATCGCCGCCTTCAGCGCGGTCAGATGGCCCCGCAGGTACTCCACCCGGTCGGTGTCGTGCACCGCTCCGTCCTCGGCGACCGCGTCGTCCTCCGCCGAGCCGTTCTCGGTGATGTGGACCGGCGGCAGCGCGTTTCCGTACTGCTTCTTCAGCTGCACCAGCAGATCGGTGAACGACTCCGGGACCACCGGCCAGTTCATCGAGGTGTGCCGGACGCCGGGCAGCCTGACCTCCTCGTACCGGTTGTCGGTCGCCACCCGCGCCGCAGGGTCGGGCTCGCGGTGCGGGGCGTCGGCGACCACGATCGGCCGGTAGTAGTTGATGCCGAGGAAGTCCAGTGGCTGGGAGATCAGCTCCAGGTCGCCGTCGCGGCGGAAGTCCGCCCCGGTGATCAGCTCGCCCCAGGTCTCCTCCTCGCCGGCCGGGTAGCGGCCCGCGAGGATCGGCTCGGTCCACACCAGGTTGTGCTGGGTGTCCGCGCGGACCACGGCCGCCAGGTCGGCGGGGGAGTCGGTGGCGGGCAGGTTGCGGTCGAGGTTGAGGGTGATGCCGACCTCGCGCACCCCGGCCGCGCGCAGCGCCGTCACCGCCAGGCCGTGCCCGACCAGCAGGTGGTGGGCGGCGGCCAGCGCGCCCCGGCCCTCCTTGGCGCCGGGCGCGTGCCGCCCGACGGAGTAGCCGAGGAAGGCGCTGCACCACGGCTCGTTCAGCGTGATCCAGCGCGGTACCCGGTCACCGAGGTGCCCGGCGACCACGGCCGTGTACTCGGCGAACCGCTCCGCCGTCTCCCGCACCCGCCAGCCGCCCCGGTCCTCCAGGGCCTGCGGCAGGTCCCAGTGGTAGAGCGTGGCGGCCGGCTCGATCCCGGCCTCCAGCAGCTCGTCCACCAGCCGCGAGTAGAAGTCCAGCCCCTTGGCGTTGACCGGTCCGCCGCCGTCCGGGACGATCCGCGGCCAGGCGATCGAGAAGCGGTACGAGTCCACGCCCAGCTCGCGCAGGAGCGCTACGTCCTGCGGGTAGCGGTGGTAGTGGTCGCAGGCCACGTCGCCGGTGTCGCCGTTCGCCGTCAGACCGGGGGTGTGACTGTAGGTGTCCCAGATCGACGGACCCCGGCCGTCCTCGCGTGCCGCGCCCTCGATCTGGTACGAGGCGGTCGCGGCACCGAAGACGAAACCGGACGGGAAGCGTGGGAAGGTCATGCGGGAGGAATCCGTTTCCTGCGGTGCGGACGTCACTTGACGGAACCCCCGGTGATACCGGCGGCGATGTACTTCTGGGCGAGGACGAGCAGGACCGCCGCCGGCACCGCCGACAGCACGGACGCGGCCATCACCGAACCCCAGTCACCGACGTGCGCGCCGATGTACTGGTAGATGCCGAGGGTGACCGGCTTGACCTCGTCGGTGGTGTTCAGGGTGAGCGCGAACATGAAGTCGCTCCACGAGAACAGGAACGCGAACAGCCCCGAGGTGATCAGCGAGTTGCGGCTCATCGGCAGCACCACCCGCAGGAACGTCCGCACCGGCCCGGCCCCGTCGATCTGCGCCGCCTCGATCACCTCGCCGGGGACGGACACCATGAAGGAGCGCATCAGCACGATGGAGAACGGGATGCCCAGCGAGGCGTCCGCCAGCATCAGGCCGAAGTAGGAGTTGACCAGGCCCAGGTCGACGTACGAGTTGTAGAGCGCGTTGGCGATGACGATGCCCGGCACCATCTGGGTGATCAGCGTGCCGAAGACGACGGTCCTCGAGCCGCGCAGCCCGAACCGGGCCAGCCCGTAGGCGGCCGGCGCGGCGATCGCCAGGCAGATGACGACCGCGCCGAGCGAGACGACCAGCGAGGTCAGCAGGTGGCCGCCCTGGTCGGTGACGGCCTTGGAGAAGCCGGACAGGTCCAGGCTGCCCGGCACCGGGTCGACCTTGAGCAGGCCCGACTCCGGCTGGAGCGCGGTGTTGAGCATCCAGTACAGCGGGAAGAGCATCACGCACAGGATCAGCACACCGGCGACGGTGGAGCCCCAGCGGCGCCTCGGTGCCGTGGTGGTCTGCGAGGCCATGGACGTCACTTCCCCTCGGTGCGGTTGGCCCGCAGGTAGAACACCGCGAACACCGCGGAGATCAGGATGAGTACGTTGCCGACCACCGCGCCCGCCCCGAAGTCCAGCTGGACGAAGGAGTTCTGGTAGGTGAGCGTGCCCAGGGTCTGGGTGGCGTCGGCCGGTCCGCCGTCGGTGAGGGCGAGGATCAGGTCGAGGATCTTCACGGTCGACATGAACCCGAGGACCAGGACGACCGTCACCACCGGCTTGAGCATCGGCAGGGTGACGGAGCGGAACGTCCGCCACGCGGAGGCGCCGTCCAGGGCGGCCGCCTCGTGCAGCTCCTTCGGGATCTCCTGGAGACCGCCGTACAGGATGACCATGTTGAACGGGATGCCGATCCAGATGTTGACCAGGATCACGGAGAGCAGGGCCATGTCCGGACTGGTCAGCCAGGGGGTGTGGCCGCTGCCCAGGCCGACGGCGCCCAGGAAGGTGTTCAGGACGCCGGTGTCCTGGTCGAGGATGCGGCGCCACACCACGCCGGACACCACCATGGGCACCAGCCACGGCAGCAGGATCAGGGAGCGCAGGACGCCGCCCAGGGGGAAGCGCCGGTTGAAGAACACGGCCAGCGCCAGGCCGATGCCGAACTGGCCCACCAGGGAGCCGGCCGTGAACACCAGGGTGTGCCGCAGGGCCTTGCCGAACAGGGCGTCCTGGAAGACGTTCGACCAGTTGTCGGCGCCGTTGAACGGCGACTCCCCGGTGAAGAACGTCTTCGGCGTGTAGTGCTGGAAGCTCATCACGACGTTGCGGACGAGCGGGTAGCCGAAGAACAGCAGCATGAAGACGACGGCGGGGGCGACGAACCCCCACTGGGTGAGCCGGCGCCTGAGCCTGAGCCGGTCCGGGCCGGGAGCGTGGGCCGCCTTGGGCTCTCTCGCGGCCGGCGTCGCGGTGACGGTGGAGGTGGTCATGGTCACGTACCTCAGTTCCCGCTCGTGGCCCGCTGCTGGGCGCGCTTCAGTGCGGCCTCGCTGGACTGGCCGGTCAGGGCGGACTGGAAGGCGCTCTGCAGGGCCAGCGACACGCCCGACCAGCCCGCGCCGAGCCTGGCGGTGCGCGACCGGGCCGCGGCCACCTGGTCGGCGAGCGCGTCCAGCTCCGGCACCTTCTCCCGCCACACGGCGGCGGCCTTGGCGTTGGCCGGGACCATCCAGCTGTTGAGCGCGTACGTCAGCTGTTCCTGCTGGCCGGCGAGACAGGCGACGATCTTCCCGGCCGTCTTCTCCCGCTGCTCGTCGCCGGTGTTGGGCACGGTGAGGACGGCCCCGCCGAGCGGACCGACCGAGTCGTCACCGGCCTCGGGCACCGGTATCTGCGCGATCTCCCAGTGCAGCGACTTGTCCGTGTTCAGGGTCTCCACCTGCCACGGGCCGTTGATCATCATCGCCGCGTTGCCGGCCATGAACTGGTCGTTGACGTCCGCCTGCGTCCAGTTCACCGTCGACTTCGACAGCGAACCGTCCGCCAGCAGCGCCTTCCAGAAGTCCAGCGCCTCGGCTACCTGCGGAGTGTCCAGCTCCGCCTCGTCACCGCCGTTGGACCACATGAACGGCATGAACTGGAAGACGCCGTCCTCCGCGCCGCCCGCGCTGAGCGCCAGCCCGTACCGCTTGCCCTCGGTGAGCTTCTTCGCCGCCGCGCGCAGTTCGTCCCACGTCGTGGGGACCTCGACGCCGGCCTGGTCGAGCATGTCCTTGTTGTAGAAGAGCGCGAGGGTGTTCACGGAGCGGGCGGCGCCGTAGTAGGTCCCCTTGTAGGAACCGAAGTTCACGATGCCCTCGGGGATGTCCTGGGTGCTCAGGCCGAGGGTCCTGAGGTCGACCAGGCCGCCCGCGTCGGCGAACGTGGGCATCTCGGACGCGTCGAACTGGACGATGTCCGGCAGCGACTTGGAGGACGCCATGCGCAGCGCCTTGGTCATGACCTGGGCGGCGGGGACGCTCTGCTGCTCGATGGTGACGCCCAGCCGCTCACCGCAGCGGGCCATCGCCTCGGCGTCCCAGCGGTGGTAGGACTCGTCGGTCGAGGAGTTCATCACGGTGTACACATCGGGGTCGCGTTGCTGTCCGCAGCCGGTCAGCGCCGCCCCGGCGACCAGGACGGAGACGGCGGCGAGCGGGGCTGCGGCTCTGCGTGAGCGACGGCGCCGGCGAGGTCCGGCGGCCGGAGGGTGTGCTGTCACGGTGGGTGCCCTTGGGTGCGAGGGGGTGCCGGCCCGCCCGCGCGACCACGGCGTCACGGGGCGGATGGGGAGAGGTCCGCGGGCACCGGCCGACCCGCGGACCGGGAGGTCAGTTCCGGGCGCCGAGGAGGTGGTCCATGGCGAGCTGGTCGAGGTGTTCGAAGGCCATGCCGCGGGCGGCGGCGGCCTCGGCGTCGAAGGTCTCGTA
>NZ_JBUDHV010000058.1:0-30520 GCF_054956795.1 Streptomyces sp. SYSU D01066-1
CGGGCGCCGGGGCGGCGGCGGGTGCGGGCGCCGGGGCGGCGGCGGATGCGGCCGCGGCGGCGGGCGGCTCCGCCGGGGGTGGCGTCGCCGCTCTCTCCCGCGCGGCCACCGCCGCTGCCGCCGCCGTGCTCGTCGCTGATTCGGTCCGGTCCGTCATCCGTCCCATCCGTCTCGCGGTCATGGCTCGTCCCAGTGATCGGCCCTATTCACGCACATGTGCAAGGCACCTGTCGTTCCACTCGCGTTAACTATCCGCCCCGGCAAGCCTTCACGCTGGTACGGACGTTGCGGAACGTCCCATAATCCGGGGTACGGCACCCCGGCCGCACCGTGCTCCTCCCCGGTCCCGGGCGTATTGCCCACCGGACCGGGGTGGGATCGCAGGTGTGAGGAAGGCATGATGGGTCCGGCCGCCACCTACGGGTGCCAAAACGAGGAGGTCAGCGGAGTGCGCCAGGTACTGACGGTCTGTCCGGAGGGCACCGGGGACGCCCGGACGATCGGAGAGGCCCTGGCCAGGGCGCGCGGCGGGGCGGTCCTGAGCGTCCGTCCGGGAACGTACGAGGAGAACCTCGTCGTCACCACCCGGGTGACCATCGTCGCCGAACAGTCGCGCGGCAGCGTCCGGCTGGCCCCGCGCACGGGGACGGTGATATCGCTGCGCGCCGACGCGGTGATGCTGACCGACCTGGTGGTGCAGGGGCAGGACCAGGACGTGCCCGCGGTGGACGCCTCGCACGGGCAGGTCGCCATGCAGGGCTGTGAGCTGTCCGGCGCCTCCTGGACGACCGTGCTCGCGCGGGGCTCGGGGTCGCTCGCCATGCGGGAGTGCCGGGTCTCCAGCCGGACCGGTGCCGGGGTCGTCGTCACCTCCGCCACCGAGAGTTCGCTGGAGTCCTGCACCTTCGAGCACCTCGGCACCAGCGGCGTGGTGATCGGCGAGCGCGGCCGGGCGACGGTGCGCGGCTGCACGGTCCGTGACGCGCGCGGCAACGGCATCCTCGCCAACGGCGACGCCCAGGCGTCCGTCGAGGACTGCGACCTGTCCTCCACCGACAAGCCCTCCCTCGCCCTGGAGGAGCGCAGCGCGGTGCGGGTGCTGCGCACCGTCGTCCACGACACCGCGGTCGGCGCCCACCTGACCAGCGCGGCCCGCGTCGAGATGGACGACGTGCGGATCAACGGCACCACCGCCCAGGGCATCATCGTCTCGCACGGCGCCAACCCGGTGCTGCGCCGCTGCCGCACCTCCCGCACGGCCGGCCACGGCCTCTTCGTCACCGACCGTTCCCGCGGCACGTACGAGGACTGCTGGCTGACCGGCGCCCAGGTCCCGGCGCTGCGCGTGGCCGGCGCCTCCTCGCCGACGCTGACCTCGCTGACCGTCCGGGACGGCGAGGCGGAGGGCGTCCTGCTGGAGGAGGACTCGGCGGCCGAACTGGACCGCCTGGAGATCGTCGACGTCAAGGGCACCGGCGTGGTCGTCAGGGGCGGCGCCAACCCGCTGGTGCGGCGGGCCCGCATCACCGGCGCGGGCGGCACCGGCGTCGCGGTGACCGACGGCGGGCGCGGCCGTGTCGAGGACTGCACGGTGGAGACTCCGGGCGGCGCCGGCGCGGCGGTCGCCACCGGCGGCAACGTCTACCTGGCGGGCCTGACGGTGAACGCTCCCGGCGGGGCGGGCCTGGAGATCGGCGGCGAGGGCACGGCGGCGCTGCGCGACGGCGAGCTGGTCTCGGCGGGCGGCTGCGGCGTGGTCGTGGACGGCGGCGGCGAGCTGACGGCGACCCGGGTGCGGGCCGCCGCCGCCGCCGACCACGGCTTCCTGGTCCGCGACGGCGGCCGGGCCAACCTGAACGGGTGCGAGGCCACGGGCAACGGCCGGGACGGCATCCGGGTGGAGACCGACGCGCCGGTGTCGGTGGTCGGCTGCACGGTGCGGGAGAACAAGGGCGGCGGGCTCGTCCAGTCCAAGGCGGACGGCCGGCTCGCGGTGGAGAACCTCACCAGCACCGGCAACGCCTCCCGCGACGCCTGGGGCTACGGCGAGGCCGAGGGCACCGACCCGGCGGGCACCGTCCCGGAGACCGACGGCCCCGGGCGGCCGGACGGGCCGATGGCCGCGCTGGAGGGCCTGATCGGCCTGGGACACGTCAAGGAACAGGTCCGCACCCTGGTCAACCTGACCCAGCTCGCCCGGCGCCGCGCCCAGCTCGGCATGTCCGCGCCGCCGATGAGCCGGCACCTCGTCTTCGCCGGCCCGCCCGGCACCGGCAAGACCACCGTGGCCCGCCTCTACGGCACGATCCTCGCCGAGCTGGGGGCGCTGCGCTCCGGGCACCTGGTCGAGGTCTCCCGCGCCGACCTGGTCGCCCAGGTCATCGGCGGTACCGCCATCAAGACCACCGAGACCTTCGAACGGGCCCTGGGCGGCGTTCTGTTCATCGACGAGGCCTACACCCTGACCGCCGACTCCCGCGGTTCGGGCGCCGACTTCGGCCGGGAGGCCGTGGACACGCTGCTGAAGCTGATGGAGGACCACCGCGACGACGTGGTGGTCGTCGCGGCCGGCTACTCCAGCGAGATGCGCAGCTTCCTGGGCTCCAACCCGGGCCTGGCCTCCCGCTTCTCGCGCACCGTCGAGTTCGAGAACTACTCGGTGCCCGAACTGGTGGAGATCGTGGAGAGCATGTGCGCGCGCCACCAGTACACGCTGAACGACGAGACGCGCAAGGCGCTGTCCGTGCACTTCGAGCGGATACCGAAGGACGCCGGGTTCGGCAACGGCCGCGCGGCGCGGCAGGTCTTCGAGGAGATGGTGGACCGCCAGGCGGTGCGGCTGGCCGCGCTGAGCCAGGTCACCGAGGAGGACCTCGCGCTGCTGCTGCCGCAGGACATCAGCGAGGAGGCCGCCCGCGAGGCCGAGGCCGGTCCGGACGGCCTCGACGCCGGTGACGACGCGCTGAGCCGCCTGGACGCCCTGGTCGGGCTCTCGGCGGTGAAGCGGGACGTCACCGACCTGGTCAACCTGGTCTCCACCGCCCGCCAGCGCGAGGCCGCCGGGCTCCCGGTGCCGCGCCTCAGCCACCACCTCGTCTTCACCGGCCCGCCCGGCACCGGCAAGACCACCGTGGCCCGGCTCTACGGCGAACTCCTCGTCTCCCTGGGCGTGCTGCCCCGCGGCCAGCTCGTCGAGGTCTCCCGCGCCGACATGGTCGGCCGCTACGTGGGCCACACCGCGCAGCTGACCACGGAGGTGTTCCAGCGGGCGCTGGGCGGTGTCCTCTTCATCGACGAGGCGTACACCCTCACCCCGCACGAGGCGTCCGGCGCGGACTTCGGCCGGGAGGCCGTGGACACGCTGCTGAAGCTGATGGAGGACCACCGCGACGAGGTGGTGGTCATCGTGGCCGGCTACACCGCCGAGATGCAGCGGTTCCTCGCCTCCAACCCGGGTCTGACCTCGCGGTTCTCGCGGAAGATCGAGTTCGCCGACTACTCCTCGGACGAGCTGGTCACGATCGTCCGCCAGCACGCGGCGCAGGCGGGTTACGAGTGCGGGACGGGGCTCGGCCCGGTGCTGCGGCAGCACTTCGACACGCTGCCGCGCGACCGGTCGTTCGGCAACGCGCGCACGGCCCGCCAGGTGCTGGAGCGGATGATGACCCGGCAGGCGGGCCGGCTCAGCCGGGTGGCCGCGCCCAGCCTCGACGACCTGCGGCTGCTGCTCCCGGAGGACCTCGTCGATCCGGCGCCGGAGCCCGCCGCGGGCCGTACGGCCGGGGCGTGACGGGGGTGAGGACGCGGATGGACACGGCGCGGACGGCACGGGTGGCGCGTCCCGTCGCCGGCGCACTGGCGCTGCTGCTGACGGCCGGTGTGTGCGGTGCCGGGAGCGCGGCGGCGGCCGACGGCGACACGGTGGAACTGCCGGTGCTGAAGACGGAGCTGACCGCCGGTGACTCCTGCGCCGAGGGCTCGGACCGGCGGGCCACCGCCGTGCCGTGGGAACAGGTCAGCCTCCAGCTCGGCCGCGCCTGGCGGTTCGCCTCGGGCGCCGGGGTGACCGTCGGCGTGGTCGACACCGGCGTCTCCGCCTCCGCGCCCGCGCTGAAGGGCCGGGTCACCGCGGTCGGCGAGGCCGGCACCGACTGCGTGGGGCACGGCACCTTCGTCGCCGGTCTGATCGCCGCCCAGCTGGAGGAGGGCGTGCAGTTCGCCGGCGTGGCCCAGGAGGCGCACGTCCTGGCGGTACGCGGCAGCGACGAGCGCGGCGCCGTCACGCCCGACCGGGTCGCCGAGGGCATCGAGGCCG
This sequence comes from Streptomyces sp. SYSU D01066-1, assembly GCF_054956795.1. Classification (NCBI taxonomy): domain Bacteria; kingdom Bacillati; phylum Actinomycetota; class Actinomycetes; order Kitasatosporales; family Streptomycetaceae; genus Streptomyces; species Streptomyces sp. SYSU D01066-1. The sequence continues at coordinate 4,316 of NZ_JBUDHV010000058.1, forward strand.
CCGTCGAGGGCGGTGCGAAGGTGGTGGCCGTGTCGGCGGCGCTGCGCAGCGACACGGCCGCGCTGCGGTCGGCGGTCGAGGCCGCCGGGAAGAAGGACGTACTGCTGGTGGCCGCCGCCGTGCCGGACGCACCGGCCGGAGGCGTCACCGAGGCTGTGCCCGCCCGGGACTTCTACCCGGCCGCCTCGGACGGTGTGCTGTCCGTCCTGGACGTGGACAAGAACGGCGACCGGCCGGCCGGCTCGTACACCACCGCCAGTGCGCAGCTGGCCGCGCCCGGGGACGGGGTCGTCGGCATCGGTCCGGCGAAGGACGGCCACTACATCGGCTCGGGCGCCTCGCTGGCCGCCGGGTTCGTGGCGGGCGCGGCGGCGCTGGTGCGCTCCGTCCACCCGGAGCTGACGGCCGCGCAGACCGCGAGCCTGCTGCGGTCGACCGCCTATCCGGCCGAGGTGCCCCGCGTCGACCCCTACGCCGCCGTCACCTCGGTCCTTCCCTCGTCCTCCGCCGCCGCGCGGGCCGTACCGGAGCACGGTTCCGCCGCGACGGTGCGGATGCCGCGGGACGAGGCGGCCGGGCCGCTGCGCCGCGCCCTGTGGCCGGCGGCGGCGGGCCTCGCCGTGCTGGTCGCGGTGGTCTGGCTGGCCCTGGTCGTCCCCCGCGGCCGGCGCAACGGCTGGCGTCCCAGGGGCACCTGAGGCCGCCGGTGGCCGCGGAGCCCGTCCGGTGTCCGAGGACGAGGCCGTCCCGGCCGGGGCGGGGGCCGGGCCGCGGCCCCCGGGGGACGGGCGGGGGCGGCGGCCGGAAGACACCGTTCAGCCCGCTTCCTCCGTCCCCGCCGCCAGCGGTGTCTGGATGAGGACCGGCTTGCGGCGGACGATGTGCAGGGCCCGGCCCGGCGGCAGCACACGCGGCTTGACGTTGCCGAAGAGGTACCCCTCGGACGGCGGGGCGGACATCAGCAGGCCCGGGGTGTTGACCTCGTCCAGGCGGCGCAGGAGCTGGTCGTTCAGGCCGCGCCCGGCGCCGGTGGCGGAGCGGACGACGACGACGTGCAGGCCCAGTTCGTGGCCGAGGGCGAGGTGCTCGAAGAGCGGGGCGAAGGGGTGGTCCACGACCGTGCCGCCGCCGACCATGTCGTAGTCGTCGACGAGGACGAACAGGCGGGGCCCGTTCCACCAGTCGGCGCCGCGCATCCGGGCCGGTGTGATCTCCGGGCCGGGCAGCCGGGTCTGCAGCGCCTTGGCGGAGCCGCCGACCAGTTGCTTGAGCGCCTCGACGGAGACGGCGTGTCCCAGCCGGTACTCCTCCGGCACCGCCTCGACCAGGTCGCGGCGGTAATCGACGACGAGGATCCGGGCCTCGGTGGGGGCGTAGCGGGCGACGATGGCGTCGGCGACCACCCGCAGCAGGTTGGTCTTGCCGCTCTCGGTGTCGCCGACGGCGACCAGGTGCGGGGTGCGGGAGAAGTCGTGCCAGACGGTGCCGAGGGTCTCCTCGTCCTGGCCGAGCGCCAGCCTGAGGGAGTTGCCCTGGCCCAGTTCCGGCGCGGGCAGTTCGGCGACGGGCAGCCGGTGCGGCAGCATCCGCACCTGCGGGGCGCGCGGCCCGGTCCAGGCTCCGGCGATCCGCTCGACCAGGTCGGCGACGCCCTCGCTGAGCGTCTCGGGGTCGGCCGAGCCGTCCCCGCGGGGCAGCGCGGACAGGAAGTGCAGCTTGGAGTCGACGGTGAGGCCGCGGCCCGGGGTGCGGGGCACGGCGGCGGCCTTGCGGATGTCCACCACGGAGTCCATCGTGTCGCCGAGCCGCAGTTCCAGGCGGGTGGCGGCCTGGTCGCGCACCGGCGCGGTGAGTTCCAGCCAGCGGGCGGTGGCGACGATGAGGTGGATGCCGTAGTTGAGGCCGCCGGTGGCGATCTGGTTGAACGTGGGGATGAACTGGTCGAAGTTCTGCCGGACCGCCGACCAGCCGTCGATGACCAGGAAGATGTCGCCGTGCGGTTCGTCGGGGAACTCCCCGGCGGCGCGGCGGCGCCGGTAGGTGGCCATCGAGTCGATGCCGTGGTCGAGGAAGAACTGTTCGCGCTGGGTGAGCACGGCGGTGACCTCGGCGACGGTGCGGCTGATCCGCTCGGTGTCGAGCCGGGCCGCGACGCCCGCGACGTGCGGCAGCCCGGTGAGCTGCGAGAGCGTGCCGCCGCCGAAGTCGAGGCAGTAGAACTGCGCTTCGCGCGGGGTGTGGGTGAGGGCCAGGCCGAGGATGAGGCTGCGCAGCACGGTGGACTTGCCGCTCTGCGAGCCGCCCGCGACGGCGACGTGGCCGCCGGCCGCGGCGAGGTCGACGATCAGCGGGTCGCGGCGCTGGTCGAAGGGCTTGTCGACCAGGCCGACGGGGACCCGCAGCCTGCCGGTGCCCTTCCAGCGGGGGGCGGTCAGACCGCGTCCGGGGACGGTCTCCAGGCCGCCGAGGAGGGCGTCCAGCGGGGAGGGGTCGCCCAGCGGCGGCAGCCACACCCGGTGGGCGGGCGGTCCGGCGTCGCGCAGCCTCTCCAGCGCCACCGACAGCAGGGTGGCGCCGTCCTCCGACTCCTCCGGCTCCGGCACGGGCGCGGCCGGCACGGGGGCGCGGGGCACCACGTATCCGGAGGACCAGGGCACGACCTGGCTGGCGACCCGGGCCTGGACGACGGCGCCGCCGCGGCGGCGGTAGGGACCGGAGACGTAGGCGGCGCGGAACCGGGTGAGGGCCTCGACGCCGCTCTTGAGGTAGCCGCTGCCGGGCTGGGAGGGCAGTTCGTAGGCGTCGGGGACGCCGAGGACGCCGCGGGACTCCATGGCGGAGAAGGTGCGCAGGCCGATCCGGTAGGACAGGTGCGACTCCAGCTGGTGCATGCGGCCCTCGTCCAGGCGCTGCGAGGCGAGCAGCAGGTGCACGCCGAGCGACCGGCCGAGGCGGCCGATCATCACGAACAGCTCCATGAACTCGCGGTGCGCCGCCAGCAGTTCGCTGAACTCGTCGACCACGACGAAGAGGCTGGGCAGCGGGGTCAGGTCGGCGCCGCCGGCCCGGGCCCGCTCGTAGTCCAGGGCGGAGGTGTAGTTGCCGGCCGCGCGCAGCAGTTCCTGGCGGCGCAGCAGTTCGCCGTGGAGGGCGTCCTGCATGCGCTCCACGAGGGCGGCCTCGTCGGCGAGGTTGGTGATGACGGCGCTGGTGTGCGGGAGCTCGTCCAGGCCGAGGAAGGTGGCACCGCCCTTGAAGTCGACCAGGACGAAGTTGAGGGTCTCGGAGGAGTTGGTGAGGGCGAGACCGAGCACGAGGGTGCGCAGCAGTTCGGACTTGCCGGAGCCGGTGGCGCCGATGAGCATGCCGTGCGGGCCCATGCCGCCCTGCGCGGACTCCTTGATGTCCAGTTCGACCGGGCGGCCGTCGGCGCCGACCGCGACCGGCACGCGCAGCCGGGCGGAGCCGGTGTGGCGTCGCCACAGGACGTCCGGTTCGAGGCGGTGCAGGTCGGGGATGCCGAGCAGGGTGGTCAGCTCCACGTCGGCGGAGAGCGGCTCGACCGCGTCGGCGGTGAGGCTCAGCCGGTACGGGGAGATCAGCCGGGCCAGTGACTCGGCGGCGCGGGGGCCGACCCGGTCGGGGCGGCCGAGGACGGTGGTCCGCTCCTTGCGGCTGCGGTCGGTGCGCACCAGGGCGACGGTGTCGGGGGTGACGTCGAGGCGGAGGGTGGTGCGGCCGGGGCGCCAGGTGAGGGTGGCGGACAGGTCGACGACGACGGCGTTGCGGAAGCCCGGGCCGTCGAAGCGGTGGCCCGCGGGGACGGTGGCCCCGTCCACGATGACGATGACCAGCGGCTCGTCACGGCCGGGCACGGCGTCCGGGTCGAAGGCGGGCCGTTCGGCGAACTCGCTGCCGAGCTGGTTCTCCAGGTCGGTGAAGGCGGAGGCGACCATGCGCAGGGGGCCGGCGCCGTCGGTCTCCTGCGGGTGCTGGTTGTGCGGCAGCCACTTCACCCACTCCCACTCGGCGCGGTGCTCGTCGCCCGCGCAGACCGCGATCCACACCTCCTCCGGCGGGTGGAAGACGGCCAGTTGGCACAGGGCGGCGCGGAGCATGTCCCGGCCGGTGGCGAGGTCGCCGCGGAGCAGCAGCCGGGACCAGGAGCGCAGGTAGAGGGCGATGGGCTGGCCGGGCACGGTGCTGTAGGCGCGGATGAAGCGGCGCAGGGCGTGCGCGCACAGCGGTTCCAGGTCCTCGACCGGCTTGGTGGAGAGGGGGTTGAGGCGCAGGGCGAGCTGCTGGTCGCCGACGGCGACGCGGACCTCGCCGTGGTCGACGTCCTTGGGGCGGCGCTCCCACAGCCGGGTGGTGCGCACCATGGAGCGCAGCACCCGCGGCTCGGGGTGGCGCCAGGCGAGGGCGAGTTGCTGCTCGACCACCGTGCGCTGCACGGTGCGCCGGCTCTGCGCGAGGTAGCGCAGGTAGTCGCGGCGCTCACCGCGCAGCCGCTGCTTGCGGTCGCCGGCCTTGCGCATGTACTGGCCGATCATCATCGCGACGACGGCCAGCACCATGATGCCGAGCGCGATGTACATGAAGACGCCGTACGCCTCCCCGCCCATGCGCAGGAACATCAGCATCATGGAGACCGACATCATGGCCATCGGCAGGTACGTCCAGACCGCGGACGTGTCCGGCACGGTCTCCATCAGGGTCGGCGGTTCCTGCAGGGTCAACTCGCCGCTCGGCATGTCGGGTCCGCGGCGGCGGGCCGGACGACGGAACAGGACCACGCTCAACGCTGGGGCTCCTAACGGGTCATCGCGCACCCGGTGGTACGGGGGGAAGCACGCGGGGAGGGCTCCGGGACCGGCGGCCGGGGCCGCGCGGGGCGGCGGCTGGGCCGGTGATGTGCCCGGGACGCCGCCGGGACTCCCCTTGACGACGGCCTCGGGGAGTGACAGTAGTGTGCACCCCGTCAACTCCGTAAGTCCACGTCACCCCCTCTCCTCCGCACGCTTCCCCGCAGTTCACCGCTCGACCACCTGTGTGCGCCCGCCCCCCGGTGGTGCGCCACGCAGCACACGCCACCCCCGTCCCGACCCTCAGGAGACGTGAGCCCCGGTATGACCGACACCTCCGTGGCCGATCTGTGCCATCTGACCGTGCGCGCCCCGCGCCACACCATCGACCTCGCCGTGCCCTCCGACGTACCGGTCGCCGACCTGTTGCCGACGGTGCTGCGGTACGCCGGCGAGGACCTCGAGGAGAACGGCCTCGAACACGACGGCTGGATACTCCAGCGCCTGGGCGAACGGCCGCTCGACGAGGAGGCCACGCTCGCCTCGCTCGGCCTGTCCGACGGGGAGGCCCTGCATCTGCGGCCGCGCACCGAGGCGTTGCCCGAGGTGCGGCTGGACGACCTGGTGGACGGCATCGCGTCGGTCACCCGGGACCGGCTGCACGACTGGAGCGAGGCGGCGGCGCGGCATCTGCTGCGCGCCCTGGTCGCCGTGGCCGTCCTGGCCGGACTGGCCCTGCTGGCCTGGCCGGACGGCTCGGTGGTGCTGCGGGCGGGCGGGGCCTGTGCCGCCGGGGTGCTGCTGCTGGCCGGCGCGGCCTCGGCGAGCCGGGCGGTGGGTGACGGTGCGACCGGCGCGGTCCTCGGCCTGCTGGCCTCCCCGGCGCTGGCGCTGGCGGGCTGGCTGGTGCCGGGCGGTGAGCTGAGCGGACCGCAGGCCCACCAGGTGCTGGGCGCCCGGCTGCTGGGCGCGGCGGCGCCCTGGGCGGGCGGCGCGGTGCTGGCCCTGGCGGCGACCGCGGTGCGCGCGCCGCTGTTCCTGGCGTCGGCGCTGACGGCGATCGCGGTGGCGGTGGGCGGTGCCGCCATGACCCTCTTCGACGTGCGGCCGGCCGGCGCGGCGGGCACGGTGGCGATGCTGACGGTGCTGCTCGGCGGTCTGGTGCCGGCGCTGTCGTTCCGGTTCGCGGGCATGCGGATGCCGGCGCTGCCGACCAACGCCGGTCAGTTGCAGGAGGGCATCGACCCCTACCGGGGCGCCGACGTGGCGGTGCGCACCGAGCTGGCCGGCGAGTGGATGACGGCGCTGTACGGCGCGACGGGCGTGCTGGCGTCGGCCTGTCTGGTGGCGCTGGCGTACCGGCCGGACCTGCCGGCGACGCTGTGCGCGCTGGTGCTGTCGCTGCTGCTGCTCCTGCACGGCCGGGGACTGGTCAACACCGCGCAGCGGCTGGTGCTGGCGCTGCCCGGCGCCTGGGGGCTGCTGCTACTGGTGTTCGGCTGGGGCCTGGACCTGCGGGGCGTGGACCGGACGCTGCTGGTGGCGGGCCTGCTGGTGGTGGCGACGGTGCTGACGGTGGCGGTGTGGACGGTGCCCGGGCGGCGCCTGGTGCCGTACTGGGGCCGGGCGGCGGAGCTGCTGCACTCGCTGCTCGCGCTCTCCCTGCTGCCGCTGACGCTCTGGCTGCTGGGCGTGTTCGGCGCCCTGCGCGGCTGGAGCGGCTGACCCGCCGCCCGGCACCGCGACGAGAACGAACCACTCACCAGTCAGGAGGCCACCGTGCGGTCCAAGCGCGACCAGGTGCAAGCGCACACGTTCATGATGGGGCGGCTCACCTCGGGGATGCTGCTGGCCGACCCCGACGCCCCGGAGAGCCCGCTGGGCCGTACCACCCGCGGCGCCCTGCTCAGCATCGTCGTCGCCGTCCTGGTGGGCGCCTGCGCCTTCGTCTACGGGCTGCTGCGGCCGGGCGGCAACGACGCGTGGCGCGGCGGCGACACCCTGGTCGTCAACAAGGACACCGGCGCCCGCTACCTGTACACCGACGGCCGGCTGCGGCCGGTGCGCAACTACGCGTCGGCGCTGCTGATCGGCGGCGCCGACCTGGAGACCACGTCGGTGGGCACCGCGTCGCTGAAGGACACTCCGGTGGGCACGCCGGTGGGCATCGCCGGCGCCCCGGACGCGGTGCCGGGCACCGGTGACCTGGAGACGTCGGCGTGGCAGGTGTGCTCGACGGACGCCGGCGAGCACACCACGGTGGTGCCGGGGGCGCCGGTGGAGACCACCACGATCGGCGCGGACTTCGGGCTGGTGGTGCGGGGTCCGGACGACCGGACGTACCTGGTGTGGCAGGGCAGCCGGCTGGTGCTGGACGAGGACTCGGGTGCCGCGGAGTCCCTGGGCTACGGCGCGGTGACGCCGCGCCCGGTGTCGGCGGCGTTCCTGGACGCCCTGGTGAGCGGTCCGGCGCTGGCCACCCCCCAGGTCGCCGGCCGGGGCGCGGCGGGGCCGGAGCTGGCCGGGCGGAAGACGAAGGTCGGACAGGTGTTCCGGGTGACGGCGGGCTCCGGCAGCCAGGACTACGTGCTCCAGAAGGACGGTCTGCACGCCGTGACGGCGACCCGGTCGGCACTGCTGCTCGGCGATCCGGACATCCGCGAGGACGTCTACGGCGGCCAGTCCCCGACGGCCGTCGCGATCGGCGTCTCCGACCTGCGGGCGCACCAGGCGCCGGGCACGGCGGGCACGGACCCGTCGGTGTCCGGGCTGCCGGACGCCCCGCCGAGTCCGGTGCGGCTGCCGTCGGGGCAGGCGGTGTGCACGCAGGTGGACTCCGACGGCGGCAAGGTGCGGGTGGCGTCGGTGCGGGTCGAGCAGGCGGCGCTGGCGCCGGTCGCGCAGGCGGACGCGACGGTGGTGACACCGGCCTGCGTGGCGGTGGACCGGGTGGTGACGCGGCCCGGACACGGCACGCTGGTGCGGGTGCTCGGCGCGGCCGGGGCGTCGGTCGGTGACACCACGTTCCTGGTGGGCGACGACGGGGTGAAGTACCGCATCACGGACGCGGAGGCGCTCGCCGCGCTCGGCTACGACGACGCGTCCGCGGTGCGCGTGCCGTCCACGCTGCTGTCGTTGCTGCCGACCGGCCCCGACCTGGACACGGCCGCGGCGGCGCGGCCGGACGGGGCGGCGTCCGCGACGGCCGGCCCGGCGGCCGGCCAGTGCGCCGGCACCGGGAAGAGCCCTGGTGACGGTGCCGGCCAGGAGGGCACCGGGCCCGCGGGCCCGGCCGCGGCCGGGGCGGCGTCGGGGGCCGGCGGGGACGGCTGACGGGGAGGCGCCTGACCGGACAAGGTTCCGGCCGGGTTTCCCGCCGGTTAAACATGCCGTAAGTCGTACGTCTCCGACCCTAGATTTTCCTCAGCTTGTTGTGTTGGCAACAACCGTCACTTTAGGCTCGCGTTGCTCGTACAGAGAATCGGCTTACGAAAGGTGGGACGATGGCGGGAGACGGCCAGCAGTCAAGCGAATCATCAACCCGGAACGGCATCCAGGCCCTCGAGTCGGCCTTCAGCGGCATCATGAAGATCCGCCAGGACGTCGACAGCACCAAGTCCACCCTGGGCGCCGGCTACCAGGGCAGCGACGGCGGCCAGTACGGCCAGCTCCTCGCGCAGTGGGACGGCCAGTGCAACATCATTCTCAAGAACCTCGAGGACGTCATCGACCGGCTGAACCAGAGCCTCGTCGAGCACAACAAGACCCAGGGTTCGTCGAACGACGCGATCAACCAGGCCTACAGCGCCTCGCAGTCGGCCTTCGACCAGCTGGTCGGCTGACCGCCGGTCCGGCCGCGCCCCCCACCTTCCGCATCGTGTGAAAGAGGCCAACCGTGGCAGACAACCTGAGCGACGGTTACATCTACGTCAGCTACAACCACATGTCGAACGCGGCGGACGACATGGTGATGCAGACCAAGGCGATCGCCCAGACCCTCTCCAACCTTGAGGCAGAGCTCAGCGAGCTGTCCAAGACCTGGTACGGAAACGACGCCGACACCTACCGCCAGAAGCAGGCCGCCTGGGACGCCGCGGTGCAGAACATGGAGACGCTGCTCACCTCGCACGCGCAGCTCCTGACCGACATCTCCGGCAACTACAAGTACAGCGAGAACTCGCTCAGCCAGATGTGGTCCGAGGTGACCATCGGCCGCTGAGCCGGCCGCACCCCCACCGCGCCGGCCGGTTCCCCTCCGGCCGGCGCGGCACCGGAAGCTCCCCGTACTGTCGCCGCGCCGCAACACCCGGTCCGGCGCACCCGCCAGCGGAGGCACTTCATGGCAGACCTGACCCATCTGGACTCTCAGGCGCTCAAGAACTTCAAGAACAACGACGTCGCGGACTTCATCAACGACCTGCTGAACATCCGCAAGGACAACGCGGGCGTCCGGTCGCTGAAGAACCTCGTCGCGGAGACCGGCACGGACTCGGCGTCGGGCGCCGCCAAGATCCTGCGGATCGGACTGATGGACGGCGGCGACACCGAGGACCCGACCGGCGGTGCCGCGCTGGTCGAGGCACTGAAGACGCAGGCCACCAGCCTGGACTCCATCTTCACGAGCCAGAAGACCCTCTTCGACGACATCGACGACGCCTTGGAGGAGACGATCACCACGCTGCTCAAGACGCAGGGTGAGAGTCTCACCTCGATCGACGGCGAGAAGCTGATGGACATCTTCGACACGGTCGACGACGACATGGGCGGCACCGGCAACGACGACTGACGCGGGGCCGGAACGGTCCCCGCCGACCGCCCGGCCCGCGCCCGGTCCCCACCGTTTCCCCCCTCACCTCCTCAGCAGCGGAGCTCCGCCCCATGGCCGATGGCACCAGCACCTCCGGTACCCCCACCTACGACCCGGACGACTACTTCGCCCAGGCCGTATCCAACTTCACCGGTTACACGATTCCGTCCCGCTCCTCCTTGTTCGACAAGCTCAGCAGCGACAGCGGGGACGACTTCTCCGACCTGAAGCTGTTCCGGATGGACATCAAGGGTCAGAGCATGCGGGCGGTGTCGGCGGCGGACTACTCCGCCATCGGCGGCTGGCAGGTCAACAACGGCGAGGACTACGACCTCGCCTTCTACGACGCCGGCGGGGACGGCGCGCACGACAGCGTGAAGCTGAAGAAGGCGCGGATCGTGATGATCGGCGTGACCGTCGACTCCGACGGCCGCGCCACCCTGTGGGGAGACGGGCAGATCACCAGCGGTGGCGCGTTCGAGGGCTCGTACTCGCACGTGAAGTGGGACTCCGGGCCGATGGCCCAGTACATCTCGGGCAGCAAGCTCGCCCTGGACCAGCTGCTGTCGTCCCCGAACTACTCGACGAAGGGCTGGAGCTACAGCGGCCTGTCGGTCATCGACGACAACGCCGTGGAGCTGAAGTCGTTCGAGGAGACCGGGCAGTCCTTCGACCGGGCCATGCAGTTCTTCAAGGACCACGCGGACATCGTCAACCAGTGGATGACCTCACTGGGCGAGGACCAGGCCGCGTGGAAGGGGAAGGCGGCCAGCCTCTTCTGGCACCTGCTGGACGAGCTGAAGACCAACTACGACGGGTACGTCTCCCAGTTGGGCGGCCGTGATTACTCCGCCAAGAACAGCACGCTGGGCGGCTACGTCCCGAAGTCGGAGCTGAGCGACGCCCTGGCCGCCGCGCAGAAGGCGCTGAAGGATGCGGTCGCCAGCCTCCAGACGGCGTGGACCAACTGGGCCAAGGACGGCAAGCACGACCCGCACTACCACCTCAAGCAGATCCTCGACGGTCTCACCAAGTGGGTGATCGAGAACAACATCCCCCACGTCAACGTCAAGACCAGCACCTACTCCAGCCCGAGCGGCGGCGGCACGTACACGAGTTACTCGACCACCGCGGAGTTCAAGCAGACCTCCGAGTACGGCGACCTCACCCAGCACACCACCTGGACGAAGATCGCCGACGCCGCCGTCGAGAGCTGGTCGAACCACGCGGACTCCATGCTGAAGCAGCCGGCCATCGACGCGCTCAGCAGCGTGAAGAACGCCTGGGCCGACGTGCAGGACGCCTTCGCCAAGGAAGTCACCAACAAGAACTCCGAGACGCTCGCCGAGGTGCTCGCGGAGCAGGAGGCCGACCTCGCCGAGGAGGAGGCCAACGAGAACAACGACAAGCTCAACGACTACCTCGACGACCTGAACGACAACATCAACACCCTCGGTGACGACTTCAACGACCTCAACGACGACCTGAACGAGAACCTCGACGACCTCGGGGACGGGTTCAAGGACCTCAACGACGACCTGAACGAGAACCTCGACGACCTCGGCGACGGCTTCAAGGACCTCAACGATGGACTCAGCGACAACCTCAACGACCTGAACGACGGGCTGAACGAGAACCTCAACGACCTCGGCGACGGCTTCAAGGACCTCAACGACGGACTCAGCGACAACCTCAACACGCTCGGCGACGGCCTGGACGACCTGGGCAACACCAACGGCAGCACGATCACCGACGACCTCAACAACCTGGGGCTCGACAGCGACGGCAACCCGATCACCGACGACACGACGCTGGACGGGAACACCACTCCCGAGACGAGCGTCTCGTCGGTGCTGAATCCCCTGACGAGCAACCCGGTGACGTCGACGAACCCGGACGACGACAAGAAGAGCGGGTCGTCGCTGCTGAACTCCCCCACCGGAGGCAGCACTCAGCTCAACGACGACGGCACGCTGACGACGACGTTCCCCGACGGCTCCAGCCAGACCATCGACCCGGACACGGGCCTGGTCACCACCACCTCACCGGACGGCGTGACGTCGACCTCGCAGCTCAACCCGGGCACCAGCCTCGTCAACCCGGACGGCTCGACCACCACGCTCAACGACGACGGCACGCTGACCACCCTCTTCCCGGACGGAACCGAGCAGACCCTCGACCCGACGACGGGGCAGGTCAGCACCCTCGCCCCGGACGGCACCGTGACGGAGTCGACGCTCAACCCGACCGACGGCGTCTTCACCACGCCGGACGGCGCGACGTCGCAGCTCAACGGCGACGGCACGGTGACGACGACCTTCCCGGACGGCTCGACCGAGGTACTGAACCCGGACACCGGACAGATCACCGTCACCGATCCCTCCGGCAACGTCACCACCGAACAGCTCAACCCCGGCGAGTCGTTCACCAACCCCGACGGGTCCACCACGACCCTCAACGACGACGGCACCCTCACCACCGAATTCCCCGACGGCTCCACCCAGGTCCTCAATCCGGACACCGGCCAGCTCACCACCACCGACGCCGCCGGGAACGTCACCACCAACGATCTCAACCCGGCCGCGGACACCTTCACCACGCCGGACGGCGCGACGTCGCAGCTCAACTCCGACGGTACCGTCAGCACCACCTTCCCGGACGGCTCGACGGAGGTGCTGAACCCGGACACCGGCCAGATCACCGTCACCGACCCCTCCGGCAACGTCACCACCGAACAGCTCAACCCCGGCGAGTCGTTCACCAACCCCGACGGGTCCACCACGACCCTCAACGACGACGGCACCCTCACCACCGAATTCCCCGACGGCTCCACCCAGGTCCTCAATCCGGACACCGGCCAGCTCACCACCACCGACGCCGCCGGGAACGTCACCACCAGCGACCTCGCCCCGGCCGCGGGCACGTTCACCACGCCGGAGGGCAGCACGGCCCAGCTCGACTCCGACGGCACCCTGCGCACCCTCTTCACGGACGGTTCGCAGGTGACGCTGAACCCGGACACGGGCGACCTCACCGTCACCGATCCGTCGGGCGACGTCACCACGCAACAGCTCGATCCGGGCGAGTCGTTCACCAACCCCGACGGGTCCACCACCACCCTCAACGACGACGGCACCCTCACCACCGAGTTCCCCGACGGCTCCACCCAGGTCCTCAATCCGGACACCGGCCAGCTCACGACCACCGACGCCGCCGGTCACACCACCACGACCGACCTGAACGGCAGCGGCCTGTCCACGTCCCCGTTCGACACCAGTGGCCTGGACATCGAGGACCTGGTCACCAGCGGTTCGAACACGGACGGGCTGAACACCGAGGGCCTGGACACCGAGGGCCTGGACACCAGCGGTTCGAGCACCGACGGCCTCGGCTCACCGTCCGCCCTGACCAGTTCCGCCGGGTTGAACAGCAGCGGTCTGAGCGGCTCGCTCAGCTCGTCGGGCACCATGGCCTCCTCCCCCGACGACTACTACGAGGACTACGACAGCACCCCGTACGAGGGCGGTTCGCTGCGCTCGGGCAACAGCGGGACCCTCGCCTCCCTCAACGGCACCGCCACCCAGCAGGCCGCGAGCGGCACCCCGCTCAACCCGATGGGCATGGGCGGCATGGGCGGGGGCATGCCGCCCATGGGCGGGGGCGCCGGCGGAGGCCAGGGCGGCAACAGCGAGCGCACCCGCGCCGTCCTCACCGACCCGGCCGGTGGCAGCGCCCGAGCCGGCCGCGGCGGGCGGGCGACGGCCGTCGACGAGGACGAGGACATCGTCTACACCCGGCCGACCACCTCCAGCTCCCCCTACCCGGTGAGCGGCCCCGGCGGCCCCGGCCAGGGCGGTACGTCGACGGAGAGCGGCGACCGGGCACGGGAGGCGTGGCTCGCCGAGGACGACGACGTCTGGGGCACCGACGAGGGCGGCGCACCCGCGGTCATCGGACGCTGAGACGGTGAAGGTACGGCAAGAAAGTCGAGGTGGCGCGGTGAACAGTGAGTCGATCGAGCAGCGGCTCGCCAAGGCGATGGCCGAACTGGAGGCGACCGAGGCCGCGGTGGCGCGCGCCGAGAGCGAACTCGCGCATGCGCAGGCAACGGTTCGCTCGGCGGACCGCGCCGTCGAGGTGACCGTCTCCGCACAGGGGGACCTGACCGCGCTGAGCTTCCTGGACGACAAGTACCGTACGATGCCCGCAGGTCAGCTCGCTGCCAGCGTGCTGGAGGCGGTACAGGAGGCACGGGCCCGGATGGCCCGGAAAGTCATGTCGACCTTCGAGCCCTTCACGAAGGCGAACCCGGAGGCTCCCGAGTTGAGCGGTTTCGACGTGGACTGGAACAAGATCTTCGGGGCCGGCGTGCTGGACGGCCCGAAGAACGGCCGACGCCGCGGTTCCGGCCGGCTGCGTGACGAGATCAGTGAAGACCCGGAGGACTGAGGAGACGATGACGGACAACGCGTACTTCGCCAACCCCGCAGCCCTGGCGTCCGGCACCCGGCAGATCCAGGCGATCAGCAGCTTCGCCGTCGACATGATCAACGAGTTCATCACCGACGTGTCGGCCACCGCCAACTGGTGCGGCAAGGACGACAGCTACGCCAAGCGGATGATCCCGCAGGAGAAGAAGCAGCGGGAGGGCGCGATATCGACCGGCAAGGCCCTGACGGACGCCATCGTCGGCGTGGGCGACGGCACGCTCGCCAACCTGAAGAACATCCTGGGCACACAGGGCGGCAACCTGGAAGCCATCCACGACTCCTCCATCGACACCGGCGACACCAGCGGCACGCGCAGCGGTGGCAGGCACTGACGGTCCGGACGGCGCCCGATGAGCATCCAGGTCTCGCCGCAGCTGAACAATCTGCTGTTCGTGCTGATCGGCGAGAAAATGCTGCAGGCCGACGAGGACAAGGCGTACGCCAACGGCAAGCCCTACGGGCGGCTGTCGCAGCGGGTGCGGGAGCTGTCGGACCTGATCGAGCAGACCGCGGGCGGGGTCGGGCGCTCGCTGCCGCCGCAGGTGGGCAACCAGTACGTGCGGGCCATGCACCTGTTCCTGGACAACGGCGGCACGAACTACCTGAAGGACTTCTCCGACCAGCTCGATGACCTGGAGAAGGCCCGCACCCAGTCCTCCATGGACATCATGGAGGCGAAGTGGCAGATCATCGCCGAGCTGGTCCGGTTGCTGATCGAGCTGGCCATCATCATGGCGCTGTCCATCTTCACGGGCGGGTCGGCGGCCAGCCAGGCGGCGGTGGCCAAGGCGCGCAGCCGGGTGGCGGTCCTGACGCTGCTGGACTGGCTGATGAAGCGCACGCATCTGCTGCCGACGCTCTCGGAGGCGATCGAAGAGGCGTTCATGACGTTCGCGGTGCGCCTGGCGATGATGCTGGGCGCGCCCAACGGGCGTCGGCCGGACGGCTTCGACTGGTCGCAGATCGTGCAGTCCGGTGTCTTCGGCGCGTTCACCGGTCTGTTCCACGGGGTCCTGAACGACATCGCCAACGGCCTGAAGAACAACTTCAAGAACATCTGGGACAGCCGGAACAACCCCTTCAAGGACATCGACGGCAACGGCAACAAGTTCGACGACAAGTTCGACGACCATCTGCTGAACAACACCCCGAACCCCAAGCCGAACCCCAGGCCGAATCCGAATCCGGATCCGACTCCCACGCCCACGCCTACTCCCACGCCGAAGCCCACGCCCACGCCGAAGCCCACGCCCACGCCCACGCCTACTCCCACGCCCACCCCGAACCCGAGCCCGGGTGACCGGTTCAGGCACGAACTCGGGGAGGACATCCAGCGCTTCCTGACCGAGGGAGGCGCGGAGGCGCTGGGCGAGCTGGCCACGGCGGCCATCTTCCACTTCCCCACCGACGGTCCGATGACGTTCCTGGGCGGCGGGCTGAGCGCGGTCAGCGAACGGCATCTGGAACAGGGCGCGGCGGCGTTCGGCAACAAGTTCAACATCAACAGGCCACCGGTGGTGAACTCGTCGGCCCCGCCGGACACGACGCGGGACGACTCCTCCTCGTCCGACGACACCTCCCACTCCGGCGACGGCGGCACGGGCACCGGCACGTCCGGGCCGAGCCCGACCCCAGGGCCGGTGACCTCCACGTCCGGTGGCGACCGCGACGGGCAGGGCGGCGCGGACCGGCCCCCGACCCAGTCCTCCGACCTGGACTCGGACTTGACCGGGGGTGGAACCAGCGGCAACGACCCACTCGACGTCGGCCTGACCGGCCTCGACACCAACGGCCTCGACATCGACGTCGACGTCGACACCAACGGCCTCGACATCGACGTCGACATCGACGACCTCGACGTCAAGAGCAACATCCCGGACATCTCGAACGTCCCGGCCAGCGGCCTCACCCCGGGCCCGGGGGGCATCCGCACCCAGAGCCCGGCCACCGATGCCCTGGTGTCCGGTACGTCCGGCGGGGGCACTGCTGCCGGGAACACCACGGCGACCGGTGGCGACACGGTGGCCGGCGGAATCACCACCACCGCCGGAGACACGGAGGACAGCGCAAACCTCGCACCCGACGGAATCACCACCACCGACGGGAACACGGAGACCAGCGGAAATCCGGCTACCGGCGTCGATACGACTACCGGCACCAATGCGACCACCGGCGGAAACACCGCAACGAGTGGGAACACCGCGAGGGGCGGGACCCCGACGACCAGCAGCAACGGCCCCACCCCCGGCAGGAACACGGAGACCGGCGGAATCACCACCACCGACGGAGACACGGAGGACAGCGCAAACCTCGCACCCGACGGAATCACCACCACCGACGGGAACACGGAGACCAGCGGAAATCCGGCTACCGGCGTCGATACGACCACCGGCACCAATGCGACCACCGGCGGAAACACCGCGACGAGTGGAAACACCGCGCGGGGCGGGACCCCGACGACCAGCAGCAACGGCCCCACCCCCGGCGGGAACCCGACAGCCACCGGTGGCTCCCCCCGGCCCGGCAGCACCGCATCCCAGCCGCAGGGGGAGAACGGCGACGCCCAGGACGCCGACACGACGGAACAGCAGTCCTCGCCGCAGGACGCCGACGGTGACGTCACCGCCATCTCCGACGGCGCCGCCGACGGCACGGACACCGGTCCGGCCACCCAGCCGCCGCCGACCACGAGCACGACCGGCGACGCCCCGACACCGGTCGGCACCGTCCAGCAGCAGCCGCACGGGACCGACCTCACGGCCCCCCCGCTCCCCTCCGTCACTTCCGGTCCGGCGGGGACGACGACCACCGGCAGCGGCGGCCAGTCCACCCCCGATCCGGACACCTACAGCGACACCGGCACCGGCACCGGCACCGGCACCGGCACATACACAGACGACGACGGCGACAGCGTCGTCACCGACCCGAGCGACCTCTGGGACAGGCAGAGCGTCGCCTCGGACGGCACCGAGATGACCGTGCCGGACATGGACGACGACCTCATGGACGTCGTCACCCCGCCCGTGACCTCCTCCGGCCTCCCGAAACCGGATTCCGCCCCGTCCCCGCTCCCGGACGCCGCCGTGGACCTGACCCCGCTCCCGGTGCCGGCCCCCGTTCCCCAGGCCCCCGCTCCCCAGACCGGCGGTTTCGCCGAGGCGCGGGCCGGTGCCGTGCCGACCACGCGGAACCACACCTGGGTCGACCCCGTCTCCCAGCCCGTCGGCCCGGACGGCAAGGCCACCCAGTACGTGGTGCGTTCCTCCTTCGACGTGCGGCGCTTCACGCACGACGGACAACCCGTCACCGACCTCACCGTCACCTACCGCGTCACCGGCGACCCCCAGCTCGGGCCGCAGGTCGACGGGGTGCTGCGGCGGCTCGGGACCGGAGTCGAGCGGGTCTTCAACGCCCCCGGCCACCTGCTGCCCGACGGCAGCCGGCTGCACGTCACCGTCGTCCCCGCCGCACCCGGCGAGAGAGCACACCTCGACGTCACCCTCACCGACCCGGCGGACGGCGTGCCCGCCACCCACCACTCGTGGCCCGCCGACATCTCCGACTCCGACCTCGCCCACGAGATAGGCCACCAGCTCGGCCTGCGCGACGAGAGCGGCCTCGACCCCGCGGCGCCCCAGCGGGCCGGCACCGACAGCCTCATGGGCGACCACTCCGCCGTCACCGGCTCCGTCGTCCCCGAGCCGGGGGCGACGTACCAGCCCGGCGGGCTGCGGCCCCGCCACCTCCAGCTCGTCGGCGCCCTGGTGGGCGACCCCGCCGACGACCGCCCCGGCGGCGGCCGTCGCGACACCCCCGCGCCCGTCCCGGTCGCCGCGCGGCACGGCGCCGACCCGCCCGCGCCGGTCGTCCCGGCCGCCCCGCCCACCGACGTCACCGCCGACCCGGACGCGATCCCCCTGGTCCCCGTGACGACGACGTCCACGCCGCTCCCGGACACCCTTCCCACCCCCACCGATCTCCCGGCGCCGGACCCCACGGGCGAGCCACCCCTCTCCTCCGCCGCCACGGCCTCCGACGCCCCGGCGCCGCAGGTGCCGGTCCTCACCGTCACCTCCCCCGAGGGCGACACCGCACCGCCGCCCGAACCCCCCGCGGGCGGCGGCCCGCGCCCCTCCTACCTCGGCGGCTACGGGCGGCGGCACGACGGCCAGGTGGGTCTGGTGCACGTGGAGCCGTTCACGCCGGACGTCGTGGACGCGGTGCACCGGCAGGTCATCACCGCGCTGGGCCGGCCCGCCCCGCGCGACGACGACCCGGTCCTCACCCAGCTGCGGGACGTGCTGTCCGCGGAGCAGATGGCGCTCCACCTGCCCTACCTGCGCAGCGCGGGCGGCCACCGCGTCACCCTGCGGGTGAACGGCGCCGACCGGGACGTCGACGTACGGCTGGCCCTGGACGGGGCCCGGCCGTCCGCCCGGCAGGGTTCGCTCGACACCGGCGACCCCGACAAGCACGTGGAGCGGCGCGGACAGGGCACCCGGGAGATCGTCTCGGCGCAGCCGTCCGGGACGTACTCGACCATCCCGGTGCCGTGGACCGGCTCGGTGCCCATCGAGGCGGCGGGCCCGGTGCGTTCGGTGGACATGGGCCTGTCCGCGGCGCTCACCCACAACCAGGCGGACGGCTCCACCACCGTCACCCAGGTCGTGCAGACCACCAGCGCGCAACGCAGCAACGAGCCGTCCCGGGCCTACGACTTCACCGGCAACTGGCAGGTGCGCGTGGATCCGCCCGCTCCCGGCGCAACCCCCGACCCCGCCACGGACTGGCGTCCCGCGCAGCAGCACGGACCGGTGACGATCTGGTTCCCGCAGCACCTGGTGGACGCCGACGCCGACCCCACCGAGGAGCTGCCCGCCCCGGCCGCCCTCGACGACCTGCCGATCTACGGCGTGGACTCGGTGCTGAACCCGCGGCGGCTGTACGAGGGCGCCGCCGAGCACTTCCGTGCCGACCTCGACCCCACGGCGTCGGCCCAGCTCGCCGACTTCCTCTCCGAGCCGGTGCTGCGCGGCACGCTGCCGATGCAGCGCGACGGCGGGCTGTACTCGCCGGTGCTCACCGACGCGCACGGCCGGGCCGTCGGCATGGTGCGGCTGGACGCCCGGGTCACGCCGGTCACCCCGGTGGCCAAGAGCATCGCCGGAAAGATCAACCTGGAGAGCCACCTCGTCAACACGGTCAAGAACGACCAGAACACGTCGTTCAACAGCGGGGTGAGCGTCACCGGCAGTCTGGGCCCGTCCTTCACCGCTGACCTGGCGAAGGGTCACCCGGACGCCACCGGCAACCTGGGCGGCAGCCTCTCCGGCCGGTTCACCGGCCAGCTCGGGGCGCAGAACGCGTTCGGCACCAGTTCGCTGGCGGCCACCATGCACGCGGTGCGCACCAACCGCAGCCACCTGCTGACCGAGGCGGACGTCTCGTACACCCTCACCCTGATCCGGCCCGACGGCAGCGAGTCCGCCTACGCGCCGGGGAACTGGCGGCACGGTCTGGACCTGCGGATGCTCAGCGCGGACGACGCCCGGGGGCACACCCCGGCCGAGGAGGAGGTCCGCGGGCTGCCGCAGGAGCTGGCGACGCTGGAGTCGGTGGGGCAGTCCGTCGCGCCGCTCGGGGTGGACGGCGCGGACACGCTGTTCGACGAGGCGGAGACCTGGCTGCGCGACAACGGCTTCCTGCCGCCGCCGTCGACCGCGCCGAGCCGGGGCAGGCTGCCCGACGAGACGCTGGTGCAGGCGCAGCTGAACAACCTGCGGCGCCTCGCCGAGCTGCGCTCCCAGCTCGGGCTGCGGGCCGCGACCGACTCCGTGCTGGACGGCGGGCACTCGCTGTTCCTGGAGGTTCCCTCGGTGACGGGGCGGCAGCGGGTGCGGCTGGTGCTGGGGGCGACCCGGGACCCGGAGCGGCCGGTACGGCACTCCAGGGTGCTCCCCGGCATCCAGGTGGAGGGCGTGGCGCAGGCGGCGGGCGGCGGCAACGCCCGGCTCGGCAACACCTACGGCGGAGGCGCCGGCTTCGGCGGCGGGCCCAGCGTTCCCACACCGCACGCGCACTGGACCCTGAGCGGCAGCGGCGACTACCAGTGGACCGGGCAGGGCTCGCTCGGGAACACGACGGTCACCACGGTCGGCCACGACCAGTTCTTCATCGGCACCGGGCAGGACACCCACGAGTTCGCGGTGCCGGCCCGGCTCACCCTCGACCTGTACCGGGGCGCCGGTCCCGACCCGCTGGTCCGCTTCGCGTCCCCGGCGCCCGCGCCGCACGGCCCCGCCGACCTGGAGGCCGGCCCGGACCCCGCGCCGCACGGCGTACGGGGCACCGTCCGGCTGGCCGTGCCGCACCACCGGACCGTGCCCGCCGAGGAGCCGCCGCCCGTCGGCGCGTCGCACACCGTGCGGCCGGTGACCACGCTGGACACCGACCGGCTCGCCCTGACCGACCCCTCCGGCCGGCCGCGCCCCGACGTGGTGCGCATACCGGACGACGCCCTGATCGACGTGGTGCGCGGCTCGGCGGCGCTCCAGGACGCCTTCGAACGGATCGTCACCGGCGACCTCCCCGACGCGACGACGGACACCTCGGCGTCAACGGCCGCCGTGCCCACCCCCGCGCCCGGTACGGTCTCCTCCCTGTTCACCCGGTTCACCGGCTTCCTGGGCAGCTCGCTGACCGGCAACGCGCCCCACGACAGCACCACGGTGGCCGCCGAGTCCCGTACGACGGCGCTGTCCCCCGGGTCACTGGTGGCCCGGGGACACCAGATCTTCGGCGGCACCTACGTGGTGGAGGGGCTGACGCTGCCCGGTCTCGGCGCGGACGGGCAGCTCGCGGTGGAGGTCCAGGCCGTCGCCCACACGCCCCGGCTGGCGCAGAGCGTCAACCAGTACCTGGAGACGGGCATCTCCGCCGCCGACTCGACGCAGCAGTCCAAGGGCTTCTCCAAGATCCACGGGTTCGGTCTGGCCGGCACGCTGACGCAGAACAACCCGTCGTCGCCCGCCACCCCCGTCACCGACCCGGAGCCGACCCCGGACGGCGGCTCCTCCACGGCGCAGCCCGCCGGCCCCGAAGCCCGCAGGCCGTCCCGCTTCACCCCGTCCGGGCGCTACCAGTACGACCGCAAGACGGACAAGTCGGACACCCTGACCAGTACGACGGCGACCAACCGCGTCCCCACCCAGTCCGGCCTCCAGCACCGGGTCACGGCCGACGTCACCTATCTGATCACCGTCCGCTCCGGGCACCGCAACGTCTTCGCCAACACCGTCGGCTACGGCCCCTCGCCGGCCGTCACGCTCGCCGTGGACGTGCCGCGCGGCCTGCAGTTCCTGATGACCGAGAGCCAGCTGCGGCGTGACCGGCGCTGGATGGGCGGCGTCGAGGGGCTGCCCGCCGACGTGCCGCCCGCCGACCGGGAGAGTCCGCCGCTGCCCAGCCGGTACGTCCGGGACGGCACGCTCGGCCTGGCCACGGTCACCTCGGTCACCGAACTGGCCCCGGCCGCCACGGACGGCACGACCGCCACCGCCACCACCACCGGAACCACCGCCACCACCGGAACCGGCACGACCGGCACGGCCGGCACGGCCGACGCGACCGGTACGCCGAACAGCACAGGCACGCCGAACAGCACCGCCCCGCCCGAGCAGCGCGGCCGGCTGCACGGCGAGGTGCGGCAGCTCGTCGACCGCTTCGCGCCCGGCGTCACCACCCCCGGCCACGCCTCCTACCTGCCCGGTGTCGCCACCCTGATCGCCGACCACACCAGCGTCTCCGGCAAGCGGGCGCTGATCGGACGCGGCGGCCGGGAGGTCCGGTTCAGCTTCCGGCACCACCGGTTCGGCGGGGCGTCCCTGATCGAGGTCACGCTCTCGGCCCGCCCCACGACCAGCGTCGCCGACCGGGCCGCACGGCGCGGCACCGCGGTGCCGGGCGACAAGTCCGGCATCGAGCAGTGGGGTTCGCACACGGCGGCGGGCCGGACGACGACGAGCACGACGGGCCGGCAGCACCGCTTCACCGCCAACCCCGTGGCCCGCTTCACCCGCCCCGACATGGACGACCGCACCGACCGGCTCGGTCCCTCCGTCCAGGTGGCGTCGGCCTCCAGCAAGGTCGACAAGCGGGGCCGCACCGCCGAGGACCGGTACTGGCTGCGCACCGACAGCGCCGCCGACTTCGACGACCTCGCGTACGAGTTCACCGCCACGGTCCGCTCCACGTACGTCACGGACTGGCCGCCCAACGTGCTCGGCGCGATGATCCAGCGCGGGGTCGTCACCTGGGACGACGCCGACGCCGCGACCCGGAGCTGGCTGAGCCGTACCCTGTCCGGCGAGCTCGGTGCCCAGGCCCGGGTCCCGGCCCTGGTCAGCGTGCGCTTCACCGGCAGCGAGAGCGCCGAACCCGCCGCCGACGGCCGGGCCCCGGTCCCCGCCTCGGTGTCGTCCGTCGACCCCCGGCTGTCGTACAACGGCCGTTCCCCGCTGGATGACGCGGACCTGTTCCACCCGACCGAGAACGTGCCGGTGTACGGCTTCGACGCCTGGGACCAGCTCTACACGGCGCTCGACCAGGTGGCCCCGGCGACCGGCAGCGGCTGGCGCGCGGTGGCCGCCTCCCAGTCCGACGAGAACGCCTCGGTCCGGCTCGGCGAGCTCCTCCAGGCCGGTTCCGTCACGCTGGACACCCCGCGCCAGGCCGGCGGCATGCTGCCGTCGGTGCCGGGCGCGTTCCCGTTGTCGGACGGCCCAAAGCGGCCCACCCTGACGGTGTCGCTGTACCGGCCGAGGCCGGTCACCGACGGCGGCGACGTGGCCATGGACCGGCTGCGCGTCACCCTGGACAGCAACAGCACCGTCTCCGGCGGCGACACCACCGCCGGGCTGTCCCTGCCGTTCGTGCTGAGCGCCGACGACCCCGACCGCAACCTGCTCGGCGCCACCCCGCCGGTGCTGCAACGGCCGGTGGACGCGAGCACCTTCGGCAGCAACGTGTCCGGTACGCGCCGGGACTGGCTGAAGACCGGCAGCACCAGCCTCCCGGCCGACGGGGGACGCGGCACCCGCAGCTACGAGGTCCGCGCCGACGTGCACGTCGAGGTCTCCGGGCCCGACGGCGTGCGGCACGTCACCGGCACCGCCACCCTCCGCGTCGAGGAGCGCGACGCGCTGGGCCACGGCATCACCGTGCCGCGTCCCCGCCCCCGGGTGTACGACCTGCCGGCGCTGCTGGACGCGCACACCGGCGCCGGACCGGCGCAGTGGGCGTCGACGCCGGTGCACGACGTGCCGTCGGCCCTGGTCGCCGGAGTCGACCCGGCCGACGACGGCTACCAGTTCTGGCTGGCCACCGGCACCGACCCGGACGGCTCCCGGCTGGCCCTCGCCCTGTACGGGTCCTCGCGTGCGGCACGGCTTACCGGCCACCCGGTGGAGCTGGTCACGCGCGGTCCGGAGGGGCTGCGCATCTGGTCGTTCGACCCGGACGGCACCCTCACCGCCACCCCGACGCCGGGCATGGGCGGCACGCCCGCGGGGCCCGCCCCGACGGGCACCGGCGACCCGGCCCTCGACGCGGCCTGGACCGGCTTCGAGGCCGTCGCCGCCGACCTCGACCGGGCCACGGCCGACCACGAGCAGGCGCTCGCCGACGAACGCGAACTGCGGGACCTGCGGCCGGAGGCGGCGCAGGCGCTGGCGGAAGCGGTCACCGCCCTGAACGACGCGCACGCCGCCGCCGTCAAGGCCGACTCGGCGGCCACCGCCGCCGAGCGGGCGGCGGACCGGGCCGAGCGGGACGTCAGCGACCTCGACGGCCGTATCACCACGCTGGTCTCGGACATCGCCGGCGCTCGCGGCACCGTCGACGCCCTCGGCGACGCCGTCACCAGGGGTGAGCGCCGGGAGACGCGGCTGCACGGGGAGCTGGGAGCGGCCCGCGACCACCTCGCCGGCCTCACCGACCGGGCCGCGGCCACCGCCGCGGCCGGCCCGGACGGCGCCTCCGCACCGGCCCCGAGCGACACCACGACGACCACCGGTACGCCGGCTGGCACGGCCACGGACACACCGGCTGACACAGCCACCGGTACGGCCTCGGCGGCCCCGGTGGACGGGACCTCCGCCCCGGCCGGCCCCGCCGTCGACCCCGCCCTCGCCGCACGGATCGACGACGCCGCCGCCGAGGTCGACCGGCTGACTTCCGAACTGGACGACGTACGCGAGAAGCTGGCGCGGGACCGGGCGGCGCTCCAACTGGCCGAGAACGCACTCGTCCGGGACCAGGCGGCGCTGGAGCAGGCGCGGGCGCGGCGCCCGGAACTCCGGGCCACGGCGCTCGATCTGCGCTCCGCCGCCGGCACGGCACGCGACCAGGCGGACGCCTCGGCCCTGGTCCAGCAGGACGCGCAGGAATCGCACGACCGGGCCGCACAGCGGCTCGAGGAGATCGACACCGGGCTGGACGGTGCCCTCGGCCGGCGCGACGACGCCGCGGCCCGACGCGCGGCGGCGGAGACCGCGCTGCCGGGTACGGCCGTTCCGGTCCTGGCCTCTGGCCCCTCGGCGCTGCCCGGGTCGCACACCACGCTGGCCACCACCCCGCCGCGCCGGCCCGGTTCGGGCCTGCCCCGTGCGGCGGGCCCCTCCACCGGCAACACCCCGGTGCCCGTGAGCGAGGGCGGCGACGCCACCGACAGCGACGAGTCCTCCGTCTCCACGGACGCGCGGTCCGACGACGGTGACGGCCACTCCGACACCGGCACCGCCCTCACGGTGCCCGACACGACGGCTCCCGCCCCGCCGAAGCCCGCCCCGCCGGCCGACGACGACTCGGAGAGCACCGGCAAGGACACCGGCAAGAAGCCGGGCGAGGACACCGGTAAGGACGCGGCCGAGGCAACCGGCAAGGACACGGCCGAGGCCGGCACCGACGACAGCACCGGCGAGGGCGCTGACAAGGGCAAGGGCAAGGCGACCGACCTCGACGGCGCCCCGGCCACGGGCACGGGCACGGGCACCGAGGGCACGCCGCCACCGCCACCGCCGTTGTCCGAGCCCTTCCAGGTGCGCCCGGCACGCGGCAACACCGTCGACACGCCCACCGACGGCCGCTGCATCCTCTACACCTTCATAGGCACCGACCCGGAGCGGGTGCGTGACCGGCTGCCGGGCCTGAGCACCCAGGCCCCGGCGACGTACGCCTGGCTGGGCCGGCCGGACGCCGTGCGCGCCGACCTCGCACGGGTCAGCGCGGGTGACACCTCCCCCGCCGCGCGGCAGGCCCGCACCCACTTGCTGGTCGCCGCCGACCACCTGCGGGCCGCGGCGGAACGCCGGCTGCTCGACGCCCAGGGCGGCGGACGCCCGTTGCCGCCCGATGTGGTGGGCCAGGTGCGGCAGACGCTGGTGCCGCGCTTCACCGCCGCCACGGCCGGCATGAACCGGAGCCGGCTCCTGGCCACCGCCGAGCAGTACGGCATCGACCGGGTGGGGCGTCCCGAGGACATCAACGACGACCTGCGGGACCTCTACGAGGCGGCGCTGGTGGCGGAGGGCGTGACGGACGCCCCGGCCGACCCCGGCGCCCCGGCGATGTTCCGGTTCCTGCGGGACACCGGCCGGCTGCCCGCGCTGAACGGGCTGACCGACGGCCGGCTCCGCAACGTGATCGACTCGGCCTACGTCGAGAGCACCCGCCCGTTCACCGACGGCGAAGCGGCGCACGCGCTGAGCGCGGTACGGAACTGGTCGCAGTCCTGGAACAGCGACCGGGGCGAGATGTTCCTGCCGTTGCTCGCCGACACCCTGGACGTGACGGTGGAGGTGCTGCGCCCCGACCCCGCGACCGGCGTCGGCACCGTGACCCGCGTCGGCTCACCCACCACCGGCCGGGTCCTGGAGGTGCACTACTGGGGCCTCAACCACTACACCGCGAGCGACGCGGGCCCCCTCACCACACCCACGACCACCGGCACCGGCACCGGCACCGGCACCGGCACCGGCACGACTACGGGCACGGACGCGGGCGCGGACGCCAACCCGACCTCCCACGCCCCCCGCGGCCCCCACGA
>NZ_JBUDHV010000059.1:0-28287 GCF_054956795.1 Streptomyces sp. SYSU D01066-1
TTGACTTTTGGCACGCTGTTGAGTTCTCAAGGAACGGACGCTTCCTTCGTACTCACCCGAGAGACTCTCTCAGGCTTTCCTCCGGGCGCTTCCCTTCGGCGTTTCCAACACTATCAGGCTTTCCCAGTCCCTCTGACCACCCGCTGACGGGCATACAGATGCGGATCCGAAGACAAGACCGGACAAGTTGGGGTCTGCCGGTTGAGGACGCTTGCTCGCGCTTCTCAACCTCGGGCAGGAGTAACGACTCTACATCGACCCGCTGAACGGGTGCAAATCGATGAGGGATGCGGTCTAGACCTCTTGCCGGGAGACTCATGCGGAACCGGTACTTCCCATGACATACGCTGCTGCACAACGGCCGTCCGGGTCAGACGGCGACGACCCCTCTCCATCCCCACTCCTGGAGGCTCCCCATGACCACCGTGACGTCCCCGATGGCAGGACGCGCCATCGGACTGGCCGCCGTACCGGATCCGGTCTTCTCCGGGGCCATGGTCGGCCCGGGCACCGCGATCGATCCCGTACGTGAGCCGTCCGAGGCGGTCGCGCCCGTGGACGGGGTGATCGTGTCCCTGCACCCGCACGCCTTCGTCGTGGTCGACGGGACCGGACACGGTGTCCTGACCCACCTCGGTATCGACACCGTGCAGCTCAACGGGGAGGGTTTCGAACTGCTGGTGAACAAGGGGGACACCGTCACGCGTGGGCAGGCGATCGTGCGCTGGAGCCCGGCGGCCGTCGAAGCGGCCGGCAAGTCCCCGGTGTGCCCGGTCGTGGCGCTGGAGGCCACGGCTGAGTCCCTCTCGGAGCTTCGTGAGGACGGTGAGGTCAGGGCCGGGGAGGATCTCTTCCGCTGGCAGTGACCCTCTCCGACGGAAATCCGGCGGAGAGACCGGTGCCGTCGCATGACGGCCGGCAGGACAGACACCGCGGCGGCTGGGTCCGCCGCGCTATCGGAGACGGGTGAGATGGAGACAACGCTGCGGGGCGTCGGCGTCAGTCACGGAGTGGCGATCGGCCAGGTCCGGCACATGGGCACGGCGGTGCTGGAGCCGCCGACCAAACAGATCCCGGCCGAGGACGCCGAGCGCGAGCAGGGGCGGGCCCGCAAGGCCGTGGAAGCGGTGGCGGCCGATCTGATGGCGCGCGGCAATCTGGCGGGGGGCGAGGCCCAGGCTGTGCTCGAGGCGCAGGCCATGATGGCCCGGGATCCCGAGCTGATGGCGGACGTGGAGCGGCGGATCGCCGTCGGGAGCACGGCCGAGCGCGCGGTGTACGACGCCTTCGCGGCGTACCGGGCGCTGCTGGCCGCCGCCGGTGAGTACCTCGCCGGGCGGGTCGCCGACCTCGACGACGTGCGGAATCGTATCGTCGCCCGGCTGCTCGGGGTTCCGATGCCGGGTGTACCGGACAGCGACGAGCCGTACGTGCTCATCGCGCGGGATCTGGCACCGGCCGACACGGCGCTGCTGGACCCCGCTCTCGTCCTCGGTTTCGTCACCGAGGAAGGGGGGCCGACCAGCCACAGCGCGATTCTGGCGCGTGCGCTGGGGGTACCGGCCGTGGTGGCTCTGCCGGGCGCCGGCGAGCTGGCCGAGGGCACGGTGATCGCCGTGGACGGCAGCAGCGGCGAGATCTTCGTGGAGCCGAGCGCGCGGGAGCGGGCGCGGCTGGAGGCGCAGGCGGCCGAGCGCAAGGCCGCGCTGGCGGCCTCGTCCGGTCCCGGGGCCACGTCCGACGGACACAAGGTGCCGCTGCTGGCCAACATCGGCGGGCCGGCGGACGTGGCCGCCGCGGTCGAGGCGGGGGCGGAGGGGGTCGGGCTGTTCCGGACCGAGTTCCTCTTCCTTGACGACAGCGAGCACGCGCCGAGCGAGGAGAAGCAGGTCTCGGCGTACCGGCAGGTGCTGGAGGCGTTCCCCGAAGGCCGGGTCGTCGTGCGGGTGCTGGACGCGGGCGCCGACAAGCCACTGGCCTTCCTCACCCCGGCCGACGAGCCGAACCCGGCGCTGGGCGTGCGGGGGCTGCGGACACTGCTCGACCACCCGGACGTGTTGCGTACGCAGCTGACGGCGCTGGCGAAGGCCGCCGAGGGGCTGCCCGTCCACCTGGAGGTCATGGCGCCGATGGTGGCCGACCGCGCCGACGCCAAGGCGTTCGCGGACGCGTGCCGGGCGGCCGGGCTGCGGGCGAAGTTCGGCGCGATGGTGGAGATCCCGTCTGCCGCGCTGCGGGCCAGGTCGGTCCTGCGGGAGGTCGAGTTCCTGTCGCTGGGGACGAACGACCTGGCGCAGTACACCTTCGCCGCCGACCGGCAGGTCGGTGCGGTGTCCCGGCTCCAGGACCCGTGGCAGCCCGCGCTGCTCGACCTGGTGGCGCTGTCCGCCGAGGCCGCGAAGGCCGAGAACAAGAGCTGCGGTGTCTGCGGGGAGGCGGCGTCCGATCCGCTGCTGGCGTGTGTGCTGACCGGCCTGGGGGTCACCTCCCTCTCCATGGGAGCGGCTTCGATTCCGTATGTGCGGGCGATGCTGGCGAAGTTCACGCTCGCCCAGTGCGAGCGCGCCGCTGCCGCCGCGCGGGCCGCGGACAACGCCGGTGAAGCGCGTGAGGCGGCGCAGGCGGTGCTGTCCGGCGAGTAGGTGACAGGGCCACCGGTGTTTCCGTGGGGGCGCTCCACCAGGAGCGGTTTCTGAGGGGCGTCGCGACAGGCGGTCGTGCTGATCAGGCCGCGAGTAGTTCATGCGGGCGCTCGGCTGGGGTTTCCCAGTCGGGCGTTCCGCGTGGGCGGCCGTCGAGTCCGGCGGCGGTGGCCGGGTACGGGAGCATGGCTAGCCGCGCGCTCGGCCAGGGCGCCGGTGGCGGACTTTCCGTCCTTGCCGATGATCAGGTCCTCTCTCTCAGTGGCCGGACACGGCCCGGTCCGCCACTTCCGCGGGCTGTTCGCTGATCATGGCCATGGGGTGGCGTATCGCGGTCGGCGCTGCCGGGCCTGGCGGCGGGGTGTGCGGCGGGCGCGTCCGGTGGGCAGTGCGCGGGTGGGTTCGCGGCACCGCCCTCCACGCCCTTGGGCGTGGAGGGCCCGGCAGGCCGTTTCGTGGACCAGGTGCGTCTTCGGCCGCTGGGGAACTACGTCCGCCGAGCCTGGCAGATCTGCTGCGGTGCGGGCTCCGCCGTATGTCCAGGGGGTCCTGGATGACGTCCCGCAGTCGCGGGTTCTGGCCGGTCTTCCGGGGTTTCGGACGGGGCCGGGCCGCGTGCGGGCGGTACCGGCCGCCGGCGGGGTGGCGGTCGCGGCGGGCCTTCCGGCTGGCCGCGGAGGTACTGCGGCCCGGCCGGCGGCGACCGCTGCCGCCCGCACGGTCGCCTCCTTCCTCCCGCAGCCGGTCGGCGACGGGTACGCGGTCTTCCTGCGCAGGCAGCGGGACGGCCCGGGAGACGCTGCCACCATGCTGATCGGTGGCGGTGCCTCCCGGTTTCCGTAGGCGTGACGTCCGTTGCGCCGCTTCGGCCCGTCCGCCGGTGGATCTGTGGTCCGGCGTGCTTCCCGGTCGCTCACGCCCCGCTGCACGAGCCGGGGGTGTGCCTCCCGTTCCCGGGTGGGTTTCTTCCCGCCCCGAGGCTTCGTCCGGTCCTCACGGATCCCGGAGTCCGTCGCGCCCCTCGGACCGGGGTGCCGCGGCGGCTCCTGGAGCCCGGCCGTGGTGAAGCGTCCCTTCCGGTGTTCAGTGGCGGTGTCCCGGGGCCGGGTCCTCGTCACCGAGGTCCGGCGGGTCGCAGTAGTCGACGTTGGACTCCGGGGAGATGAGGTCGCCGGACTCGGCGTCGGTGCAGTAGGCGTCGAAGACCTCCGCCGCGGTGAGCGGGGTGAGGCCGTAGCCGCGCAGGCGCCAGCCGTAGACGCGGTCCGGGGTGGCGGGCGCGCTGGTGCGGATGACGAGGCCGCCGGGGCAGTGGGTGGCCAGGCCCAGGGCGAGGACGCTGGTGAACTCCAGGAGTTCGGCCTCGTCGAGGTGGGGGGTGCCGTCGTCGCCGTCGTCCGCGTGGAGGACGGAGAGGAGGGTCTCCGGGGCCGTCGAGACGCTGCAGACCAGGTGGCGCCGGCCGGCGGGGGCGGTGCTGATCACGCGGGTGATGAGGGTGCGGGCACGGTCGTAGGCGGCGCGGCCGAGGTCCTGGCCGCAGGAGGCGCAGGCGCCGAGGCGGGCCAGGAGGGTGGCGGCGTACTCCCAGGTGGCCTGCCGGACGGCTTCGTCGATGAGGGTGGGGACGACGTCGGTGAGGGGCTGGCCCTCGTAGGGGACGGTGAGGCCGGTGGCGGCGAGTTCGGCGGTGAAGCGGGCGCGACTGGCGGGGGCGTCGGGGTCGAGGCCCGCCTCCTCGCAGTACGCGGCGTACTCCTCCGGGTCGAAGAGGGCGATCGTGGTGTGGGCGCCCTGGGCGGCCCGGGTCCGCAGGACCGCCTCGACGTGCCGTAGGTAGGTGGGATGGTCGTCGAAGGCGAAGGTGCGGTAGCGCCGCATGACGCGGAAGTCGTGCTCGTCGGTGAGCAGGCCGATGGTGCCGGCGATCTCGCGGCGCAGGACGCGCCGGGCGGTCCGGTCGGTGTACGTCATGTCTCCCCCAGTACACGGTCGGTCAATGCTCACTCACAGTAACCGCGGGCACTGACAGTGGGGGTCACGGGTGCTTGCGGGACCGGGCCAGCTGCTCGTAGAAGCGGAGGAGGCCGGGGTCGTCGACGGAGCCCGGGTTGACCGCCTTGTCCAGGGGGGTTCCTTGCAGGAGGCGTTTGACCGGGACCTCGATGCGTTTGCCGGTGAGGGTGTGGGGGATGCCGGGGACCTCGATGACCTCGTCGGGGACGTGGCGGGGCGAGAGGTGGGCGCGGATGGTCTGCTCGACGCGGGTGAGGAGCGCTTCGTCGAGGGTGGCGCCGGGGGCCAGGTGGACGAAGAGGGGCATCCAGTAGCCCCCGTCGGGCTGTTCGACGCCGATGACGAGGGACTCGCGGATCTCGGGGAGGCGTTCGACGGCCTCGTAGATGTCGGCCGAGCCCATGCGGACGCCCTGCCGGTTGAGGGTGGAGTCGGAGCGGCCGTGGATGACGACGGAGCCCCGTGAGGTGAGGGTGATCCAGTCGCCGTGCCGCCAGACGCCGGGGTAGGTGGCGAAGTAGCTGTCGTGGTAGCGGCTGCCGTCGGGGTCGTTCCAGAAGCGGATCGGCATCGACGGCATGGGGGCGGTGACGACGAGTTCGCCGACCTCGTCGGTGAGGGGGTTGCCGTCGGGGTCCCAGGACTGGAGGTCGGTGCCGAGGCAGGGGGCCTGGAGCTCGCCGACGTGGACGGGGAGGGTGGGGACGGCGCCGGCGAAGCAGGAGCAGACGTCGGTGCCGCCGCTGACGGAGGCGATCCAGACGTTCTCGCCGACCTCCTCGTGGAGCCAGCGGAAGCCGTCGGGCGGGAGCGGGGAGCCGGTGGTGGCGACGCACTGGACGCGGGAGAGGTCGTGGTCGCGGGCGGGGTGGAGGCCGGCTTTGCGGCAGGCCATGACGTAGGCGGCGGAGGTGCCGAAGAGGGTGGCGCCGGTGCGCTCGGCGACGCTCCACTGGGCGCCGGTGTCCGGGAAGCCGGGGCTGCCGTCGTAGAGGACGACCGTGGTGCCGGTGAGGAGGCCGGAGACGAGGAAGTTCCACATCATCCAGCCGGTCGACGTGTACCAGAAGAAGCGGTCCCCGGGGCCCAGGTCGCAGTGGAGGCCGAGCTGTTTGAGGTGCTCGACGAGGATGCCGCCCTGGGACTGGACGATGGCCTTGGGCAGGCCGGTGGTGCCGGAGGAGTACAGGATCCACAGGGGGTGGCCGAAGGGCACCTGTTCGAAGACCGGGTCCGTGCCGGCGGAGGTGAGGGACGTCCACTCCAGGGCGCCTTCGGGGGCGGGTGTGCCGAGGAGCGGGATGTGGACCACCGCCCGCAGGGTGGGCAGGTGGCGGCGGAGTTGCGCGACGACGTCCCGGCGGTCGTGTTCCTTGCCGCCGTAGCGGTAGCCGTCGACGGTGAACAGGACCACGGGTTCGACCTGCTGGAAACGGTCCAGGACGCCGCGGGCGCCGAAGTCGGGGGCGCAGGAGGTCCACACCGCGCCGACGGCGGCGGCGGCGAGGAGGGCGACGACGGCCTGCGGGATGTTGGGGAGGTAGCCGCTGACGCGGTCGCCCGGGCGGACGCCCAGAGCGCGGAGCCCGGCGGCGAGGGAACCGACCTGGCGGCGCAGGTCCGACCAGGTGACCGGATGGGGGTCGTGGGTCTCGTCGACGTACAGGAGGGCGGGTTCGTCCGGGCGGTCGGCCGCCGCGCGCAGGGCGTGTTCGGCGTAGTTCAGTTCGGCGCCGGGGAACCACTGGGCGCCCGGCATGGCGCGGTCGCCCAGTACGCGCGCGTAGGGGGCCGAGAAGCGTACGTCGAACCACTCGGTGACGGCTTTCCAGAAGGTCTCCGGCTCGTCGACGGACCAGCGGTGCAGGGCCGGGTAGCCGCCGTCGGCGGGGGCGCCGTGGTGGTCGGCGGCCCAGCGCTGGAACGCGGTGATCCCGGCCCGGGCGACGCGGTGCGCGTCGGGCTGCCAGAGGGGCTGCGGCTGGGCGGTGTCGGTCGTCATGGGGGCGGCTCCCGGACTGTGCGGCGGCTGACAGGGACGATGCCATGTGATCGACTTCTGCACCAGAGTGTGCTCCGCGCGGTCCGTGTCGTGAAGATGTGGACCCGGCACGGGTGAACGGAAGTTGAACGGTGCCCGTGTGCGGGGCGGTCGGTGACAGGGTGAGCAGCATGGACGGTCGTGACCTGGTGCGTTCGGTGAGATGGGTCGGTTCGGTGGGAACGGGTCAGGGGCTGCGGACCGTGCGGGCGGCGTGGCGCAGGCGGCGTTCCGACGCGGTGGGGCTGGAGCCGCGGGGGGCGGAGCGGGCGCGGGTGCCCGGGCTGCTGCGGGAGGTGGAGCCGGGCGCCGGTGGCGGTGTCATCCGGTTCGACCGCTCGGAGCTGCGGATCCTGGTGGCGGTGAACGGGGCGGTCTTCTGGGGCTGGGACGGGGCCGGTCCTGAGCCCTCGTACGCGCTGGCCGGGCCGTGTCCCGAGCCCGATCCGCGGGCGGCGCTGGAGCCGGACAAGGACGGTGGCTGGCGGGTGGTGGCCGAGCGGGCCACGGTCGCCGTGTCGCGGCACGGCGCGGTCGAGGTGCGGACGCCGGGCGGGGTCACGCTGCGGCGGGACCTGCCGCCCCGGTGGTGGGAGCCGGCCGGGGGCGGCCGGGCGCGGTGGATGCAGCGCGCGGAGGTGGCCGCCGACGCTCGGTTCTTCGGACTCGGGGGGCGTGCGGCGGGCCCTCGGCTGCGGGACGGGCGGTACCGGCTGTGGAACACGGGGCCGGGCCGGGCCTTCGGTCCGAAGGACGATCCGCTGTCCGTGACGATGCCGGTGCAGCTGGTGGTGGCCGACGCGGGGACGCATCTGGTGTTCTACGACAGTTCGTGGGACGGCACGGTGGCGCTGCGGGAGGGCGAGGAGGGTGCCGGGTCGGGGCACGACCGGCCGGGCACCAGTGTGCTGCGCATGGACGGGGGGCCGCTGCGCTGCTGGGTGTCGGTGGGGACGCCCGCGCGGGTGCTGCTCGCCTGGGCGGCGCTGACCGGGGCGCCCGCGCTGCCGCCCGCGTGGGCGCTCGGTCATCACCACGCGTGGTCCGGGTCCGGGGACGAGCGGGAGGTGCGGCGAATCGTCGCCGGGTACCGGGAGCGCGGGTTGCCGCTGGACGCCGTGCACCTGGGGTTCGGTCACCACGACGGTCGTCGGGTGTTCAGCGTCGACCAGGAGCGGTTCCCGAAGCTGCCGCAGCTCGCCGAGGAGCTGCGGCAGGAGGGGATCCGGCTGGTGTCGGCCGTCGGTCCGGCGGTGGGTGCCGAGTCCGGTGATCCGGTGTACGACGCCGGCGTCGACGAGGACGCGTTCGTGCGGGACGCCGGCGGTCGGGTGGTGCGGGGGGTGGCGTGGCCGGGGGACGCGGTCTTCCCGGACTTCACGCACGCGCGCGTACGCGCGTGGTGGGGCGGTCGGTACGAGGAGCGGCTGAGGCAGGGCTTCGCCGGGTTCTGGCATGACATGGACGAGCCGACGTCGCTCGCCGCCTTCGGCGAGCCGACGTTGCCGCGTTCGGCCCGGCACTGGCTGGAGGGGCGGGGCGGTGACCATCGGGAGGCGCACAACGTGTACGCGCTGTGCATGGCCCGGGCCGGTCACGAAGGGCTGCGCGAGCTGGTGCCGGAGCAGCGGCCGTTGATCCTCTCACGCTCGGGGTGGGCCGGTGTGCAGCGCTACGGCGGCGTCGGGGCGGGGGAGGCGGCCGCGGGCTGGCCGGGGCTGCGGGCGTCACTGGCGCTGGTGCTGGGGCTGGGGCTGTGCGGGGTGCCGTACTCCGGGCCGGACATCGGGGGCCGCGGCGGGAGACCGTCGCCGGAGCTGTATCTGCGGTGGTTGCAGCTGGGGGCGTATCTGCCGCTGTTCCGGACGTACGCGGGTGAGGGGGCGGGAGGCCGGGAACCCTGGGAGTTCGGGGAGTTCGGGGACGACGTGCTGGAGCACGCGCGCGTGGCGCTCGTCGAGCGACGGCGGCTGCTGCCGTACTTCATGACGCTGGCGCACCTGGCGCGGCGTACCGGGGCGCCCTATGCGCGGCCTCTGTGGTGGTCGGCGCCGGAGGACCGGGCGCTGCGGGACTGCGAGGACGCGTTCCTGCTCGGGGACTGTCTGCTGGTGGCGCCGGTGCTCGGTCCGGGGGTGGACCGGCGTGCGGTGCGGCTGCCGCGGGGACGGTGGTACGACACGGTGACGGAGCGGGCGTACGAGGGGCCGGGGCAGGTGCTGGTCGACGCTCCCGTGGCACGGATTCCGGTGTTCGCGCGCGCGGGCGCGGTGATTCCGGTGCGCGGCGGTGACGGCGGGCTGGAGCTGGAGGTGTGGGCCCCGGACCGGGGACGGGCCGGGGGCGGAGTGGTCGTGCCGGACGCGGGCGACGGCTGGACGGAACCGGAGATGGAGCGGTACGCCGTGCGGTGGCGGGGGCAGCGGGTGGTCGTCGAGCGGAAGGGTGAGGGGGGCTCGGGTGAGCCGCCCTACCCGGTGCGGGTGCGTGGGGTCGGGGCGGGCGGGGCTCGGGGGTAGGGGGTAGGGGCGGGCGCGTCGCGTCGGGGGCGGGTGCGCAAGGCGGGTCGTGCCCAGCTCGGGGGCAGGGGTGGGCGCGTCGCGTCGGGGCGGACGCACAAGACGCGTCGTGCCCAGCTCGGGGGCAGGGGCGGGCGCGTCGCGTCGGGGCGGACGCACAAGACGCGTCGTGCCGGGCCTGGGGGCAGGGGCGGCGGGCGGGTGGACCCGTCGTGGGTGGGGCGGCCGGTCGAGTGGGGTGGTCGGTCGAACGCGGTGACAGGGGCGTTCGGTGGTGGACGTTCAGGTGTAGCGGCCCTCGAACCAGGCCCGCGCGGCGATGGTGTGCAAGGGGAAGGCGAGTTCCTCGGGGCGGCGCAGGAGGTCCCAGCCGTCGGTCTCGTCCGTGGCGGTGGAGGGCGGAAGGCCCGCCACCGGGCGTTCGGGGAGCAGGCCGAACAGCAGCAGGTGGCCGTCGGGCGCGCTCAGCGCGTCCACGAGGCGTACGTCGCGGCTCACGGCGTCGATGCCCGTCTCCTCTTCGAGTTCGCGGACGACGGCCTGTCGCCAGTCCTCGCGGTCGTCGACGTAGCCACCGGGCAGAGCCGTGCGCCCTCGCCCGGGAGACACGGTCCGGGTGATGACGACCAGGGCGGTGCCCTGGGTGTCGTAGACGGGCTGGAGGGCGACGGCGACCGGCAGGGGGTTGCGGTAGGCCGTGGTGCCACAGGCCGGGCAGGTGCGGGGCCAGGCGGAGACGGCCTCGCCGTAGGGCGTGCCGCAGCTCGAACAGTGCGAGCCCGGTGCGGAGGCGGGAACGGAGGTCGGAGTCTCGGACACGCGGCGGACTGTAGCCGATGGCGCAAACGTCGTCTCCGGTGGGCGGTTCAGGGGCGGCCGGCCGCAGTGGGCCGGTCACGGCCGGCCGGTCAGGGACGCCTCGGACACCGGGAAGTCGAAGTAGGTGTCGGGGTAGGGCTCCGGCTTGAGGGTGTAGTGCCACCATTCTTCGGCGAGGTTGACGAAACCGACGTCCTCCAGGGTGCTCTTGAGCAGCATCCGGTTGGTGCGCTGGGCGCCCTGGACACGGGGGTCGGCGGTGTGGGAGAGGGTGTCGAAGCAGTCGAATCCGGTGCCCATGTCGACCGAGTTGTCCGGGAACCGCTCGGCCTGGGGAGCCGTGCAGGGCACCAGGGGCTGTCCGGGCCGGTAGGGGCGGGTCGGTCGCGCAGGGAGCCGCACGAGGGTGAGGTCGACCGTGGAGCCGCGGCTGTGGCCGGATTCCTCCGCGATGTAGCCGTCGGCGAACAGCCGGGCCTTGTCGACGTCCGGGTAGAACTCCGCCTTCATCGCCTGGTCGTCGAGGTCCTGGGCCCAGCGGACGAAGTGGGCGACGGCGCGTCGTGGCCGGTAGCAGTCGTACACCTTGAGGGAGTAGCCCTGGCGCAGCAGGCGGGTCTGGGCCCTGCCGAGGGCCTGTGCCGCGGGGCGGGTGAGGACGCACAGGGGCTGCCGGTAGCCGTCGACGGGCTCGCCGACGAAGTTGTGCGGGGTGGAGTAGCGGATCTCCTCCAGGATCGTCGGGACGGCGCGGTTCAGGGCGACGAAGTCCGCGGGTGCCTTCGGTTCGGTTCCGGCGTGTGCGGTGGCGGGGACGGTGGCCGGGGCGAGCAGGGCGGCGAGCGTGGTGGCGAGGCGGCGCGTCCAGGTACCTCTTGCCTGAAGTGTCATGGCTCTTGCATACCCGGCGGGTGTTCCGTCGCGGAAGCGGTGGTACGCGGCCGAGGTGTCCGGCCGGTGTCGTCGGCCCTGGTGCCTTGCCAGCTCCGGTGTGCGTACGGCGGTCACCACGGCGGTGCGATCGTCCGCCGCCGACCGGCGGGCCGGGGAAACGGTACGGACCGTCCGCGCCGCCCGACCGCCGGCGCGGGGCCGACGTACGGGTGTCCTGCCGCACGACGGCGTTGTGCGCCGGTCCGCCGGTCACCCGCTCCCCCAGCACGGCCGTCCGGCACCGGCCGGTGGCGCCGGGCGCGCTGTAGCCGGCCGTGAGCGCACCGGACCGCCGCCGGCCGGTTCCTGGCATTTCGAGTGAGCGCCGGGACTGCGGGACCGTGCCGGGCGAACATGGCGAAACCGGCTTGGGCGAGGTTGGTTTGGATGAGACCGGTTTGGGCGCCATCGGCACCTGGCTGATCCGCTACCTCGTCGATGGCCCGACGGATGGCCGGCACGTCACCGACGTGACCAGTGCGGGCACGCCATGCTCGTGAACTCGGGACCCTCCCAGTGGGATCTCGCCATTCTCCCGGTGTCCCGGGGCCGGGTGGCCAGCGAGCGGCCGTGTCCGGGCGGGCCTGCTGTGGCGTGGGTAGGGCGAAGATCTCGTACGGCGCCGCGGGGCACCCCGCGGGCGCGGTGCCGGAGGCGACCGGCTGACGGACCGGCGAGGCGGTGGCCGCCGTGTACGAGGAGTCCGGGGGTGCGGATCGCGCGCCTGGAGGCCGACGGCGGCACGACCCGTGACGGTCTGCCGATGCGGCGCCGGGCGTCACGTGGGCGCCGGCCCGAAAGGCGTCGGTACGGGAGCGCGGGTACCGCGACCGGCGGTGGGCGGTGCGGAGGAGTGCCGGGTGGCCGAAGGAGCGGTTCAGGTGGTGACGGTCCGGCGGCGGCCGGCCGAGGACGCCATCGCGTGCTGGACGACGTTGACCAGGAGGCCTTTCACCGACTCCCGGTCCCGCGCGTCGCACAGGACCATCGGTACCTCCTCGTCCAGGTCGAGGGCGCGGCGAACGGCGTCCACCGGGTAACGGGGGGCGCCCTCGAAGCAGTTCACGCCGACCACGAACGGTATGGCGCGCCGCTCGAAGTAGTCGACGGCGGCGAAGCAGTCCTCCAGGCGGCGCGTGTCGGCGAGTACCACGGCGCCGAGGGCGCCCTCCGACAGTTCGTCCCACATGAACCAGAACCTCTCCTGGCCGGGCGTGCCGAAGAGGTAGAGCACCAGGCCCTCGCGGAGCGTGATGCGGCCGAAGTCCATGGCGACGGTGGTGGTGTGCTTGCCCTCCACGCCGCTGAGGTCGTCGACCGGGCGGCCGGCCTCGGTGAGCAGTTCCTCGGTGCGCAAGGGTCTGATCTCGCTGACCGAGCCGACCAGAGTGGTCTTGCCCACGCCGAAGCCGCCGGCCACCAGGATCTTGAGCGTGACGGGTTCGACCGGGAGCCTGCCACGCTCGGAACGCCCGAAGGTCATCGGTCTTCTCTCCTGCTCGGTGCTGGGTGCTGGCTCTGCTGGATGGGGGGTACGGCGGTCACAGCGCCCGGAGGCCGTCGATCACGTCGCGCAGAATGCTTTCGTCCGGGAGTTCGGCCGGCGGCACGGGTCGGTTGACGTGCACGAATTCGGCGTCCACGAGGTCTCCGACGAGGACCCGTACCACTCCGATCGGCAGATCGAGACCGGCGGCGAGCTCGGCGACCGACCGGGGTTCGTCCCGGCACAGTCCGACGATCTCGACGTGTTCCGGGGACAGGGAGGTGTCCGTCTCCGGATCGTCCGCCCGGTCCTCGGCGACCACCACCGCGATCAGGTCGAGACGGTGCTGGGCCGGACCGGTGGTACGGCCCCGGGTCATGGCGTACGGACGGACGACCGGACCGGCCTCGTCGTCGAACCAGTGGTGTCTTCCCTGACCGTCTGCGCTCATGTCACTCCACTACCCGCCCGAGGGCAGATCGGCGCGGGGCGCGGCGCCCAGGTGGGCACCGACCCGCTTGACGAGGAGGGTCATCTCGTAGGCGACCTGGCCGACGTCGGAGTCCGCGTCGGACAGGACGGCGAGGCAGCTTCCGTCGCCGGCGGCCGTGACGAAGAGGAAGGCGTCGTCGAGTTCCACGACCGTCTGCCGGACACTGCCCGCCTCGAAGTGGCGTCCCACGCCCTTGGCGAGACTGTGGAAGCCGGAGGCGACGGCGGCGAGGTGCTCGCTGTCCTCCTGGGTCAGGTCCTTGGAAGCGCCCGTGGCCAGGCCGTCACCGGAGAGGACGAGGGCCTTGCGGATGCTCGCGACACGGTCCACCAAGTCGTCGAGGAGCCAGTTCAGCTCCCTGGCGCCGGTCGCGCTGTGGCCGGTCGTCTTCGGTGCGGTCATCGACCGTCCCCCTTGTTCGTTCCTTGTGGTGCCTGTGGTGCCTGTGGTGCCTGTGGTGCTTGTGGTCCCTGTGGTGCGGATGGTGGCTTTGGTTCCTGTGGGGCTGATTGGGACTCTGACGTCTGCCGGGTCCGGGCCGCTGGGCCGCTTCCGGCGTCGTCGGCGGCGTTCTCCCGGCGGCCTCGCTGCCAGCCGCGCTGGAGGGAGGCCATGCGGCTGCGTACTTCCTCGGCGTCCCGGTCGGCGAGACCGGTGCCGTCGGCGTGGTCTTCGGCGGGCCGCCCGCTTTCCCGTTCCCGCTTCAGTTGCGGGGCGAGGCTGGCCTGGCGTATCCGCCGGGGCAGGGACAGCGAGCCGTCACCGGTCGTGCCCGGGGTGCCTGCCGTCGCGTCGGCGTCCGTGCGGGGCGTACCGCGGGAGGGGAGGGCGGGCAGTGCGTCGTGGGCCCCGTCCGGTGCGGGCGTGTCGTCCGGGCCGCCCCGGCGGGGCCGTTCGGGGACCGGGCGGCCGTGGGAGCTGACCAGCTTGGGGGTCCGGCGGCGGGGCAGCGGGGCGGGGGCGCCGGTCGCTTCCTCCGGCTCGTACCGGCCCTGGGCGTCGTGGCGGCCGGGGCCGCCCCGGGGGTCGGGCTCCTCCCGGTGGTGGCGGTCGTGCCGGGCCGCCGGCTCGTCCCGCGCGCCGGCCCCGGCCGATGCCTCCCGTCCGGCCGGGCCGTCGAGCGGCGACCGGGCTTCGCCGGGCAGCCGTACGGGCACCTCGGACAGGGCCGGCCGGCGGTTCCCCTCGCGGTGGCGCTCCTCGCGGGCCGCGGGGCGGTCGAGGCGGAAGCCGACGCCGTTGGTGTCCGGGGCGTCCTCCGTCAGCAGCGCGTCCGGGATGAAGACGACCGCGGTGGTGCCGCCGTACGGGGAGGGCTGGAGGGAGACGCGGACGTTCTGACGCTGGGCCAGGCGGCTGACCACGAACAGGCCGAGCCGGTCGGTGTCGGACAGTTCGAACTCGGGTGTCTCGGCGAGCCGGAGGTTGGCCTCCAGCAGGGCGTCGGCGGTCATGCCGAGGCCGCGGTCGTGGATCTCCAGGGTGAAGCCGTTGGCGACGTGCTCGCCCAGTACCTGTACGGCGGTGTGCGGGGGCGAGAACACCGTGGCGTTCTCCAGGAACTCGGCGACCAGGTGGGTGAGGTCGGCGACCGCGGAGCCGGTGACGGCGATCCGCGGCAGCCTGCGGACCTCGATGCGCTCGTAGTCCTCGACCTCGGCGACGGCGGCCCGTACGACGTCCATGAGCTGGACGGGCTTGCGCCACTGCCGGGAGGGGGCGGCGCCGGAGAGGATGACGAGGCCCTCCGCGTGCCGGCGCATACGGGTGGTCAGGTGGTCGAGGCGGAACAGGTCGGCGAGTTCCTCGGTGTCCTCGGTGCGGCGCTCCATGGCGTCGAGCAGGGTGAGCTGCTTGTGCAGCAGGACCTGGCTGCGGCGGGCGAGGTTGACGAAGACCTCGGAGACGCCGGAGCGGAGTTCGGCCTGCTTGACGGCGGCCTCGACGGCGGCGCGCTGGAGGGTGTTGAGTGCCTGGCCGACCTCGCCGATCTCGTTCCTGTCGTACTCCAGGCGCGGGACCTCGGTCTCCACGTCGATCCGTTCGCCCGCCGAGAGGCGGCGCATCACGCTGGGCAGGCGCACGTCGGAGGCCTCGTGGGCCTGCAGGCGGAGCTGTTTGAGGTCGCGGATGAGGCCGCGGCCGATGCGTACGGACAGGAAGACGGAGAACAGCAGGGCGAACACACCGAGGGTGCCGGCGACGACGGCCCTGGTGATGACGGCCATCGCGACCGGTTCGGCCCGGCTCTCGTACCGGTCGGCGGCCTGGTCGTCCAGCGTGCCGAGCGCGTCCAGGACCTCCCCCGCGACAGTGTCCCAGCTCTTGGCGTCGACGCCGGTGGGCGGGCCGGTGCCGGAGGCGGCGGCGGCGTCCTCGGCGGCGCGGAGCGGGGCGGAGGACGCGCTCTGCCAGAACCGCTCGTAGTGCTCGCGGTCCGCGGCGGGCAGCAGCGGCAGCGTGACGTCGTACATCAGGGTGCGCTGGGCCACCAGGTCGGAGACGTCGCTGACCTCGTCGCGGCTGAGTCTGCCGGTGACCAGGGCGGAGCCGAGGAGGGCGTCCTCACGGGCGAGCAGTTCGCGCGCGCGGGAGAGGTTGACGAGGGCGTGGTACTGCTTGCCCAGCGTGACGTCGTCGACGACGTTGAGGTTGGCGAGCAGCAGGTGGCAGGGGTCGACCAGGCGGTTGTAGAAGCTGAGGGCCTGCGAGCGGTCGACGGTGCCGTCCTCGACGCTGCGCCGCAGCGCGCCGATGCCGGAGAACGCGTCCAGCGCCTCGGTCAGCCGCTCGCCCTCGGCCCGGCTCAGCGCGTCGCGGACGTCGGGGTCGGCCGCGTGGCGGCGGACTTCGGCGATCGCCCCGTCGGTGACGGCGCGGGCGCGCCGCAGGGTGGGCAGGGCGTTGGAGGCGCGCGGGTCGGCGAGGTAGACCAGGGTCTGGCGGCGTTCCTGCTGGAGCAGGCGGACGGTGTCCTCGACGGGGTAGCCGACCTTCTCCACCAGGGTCGACACGCTGAACAGACGGCCGGCCTCCTGCCCGGTCAGCACGGCGGCGAACGCCCAGATCGCGGTCAGGGCGACCAGCGGCACGAGAAGCAGCGCCACGATCTTCCGGCGGATGGACTTTCCGCGAAAGCGCATGGCCTCCCCCAGCTCGGCCCCCACCGGGCGGGGATGCCGATTCACGTCAACAAACGGCGTGAGCCTACTACTGACGGGCTGGTGGTTCGAAGACCGGTCCGGAATGCGAACTTCCGTACCCACGTCGCGAGATTGCGAGTTGTCCGCTCATTACGGGAGATTGCGGCCCGCGGCCGGGCGCCGGTGCGGGACCGGGCGCGTCCGTGCGCGGCGGGGGAACTGGCCGGATCGATGCGTACGGCGGGAATCTTGAGGGGGTGCCGATCGTCTTTCTTCGTGGGGACGGGGACGGAATCGGGCCACAGGAACCGTATGCCGCATCCACGCGGCGTAGAACCGTGCGCGCCGGGCAGCCCACAGGGGAGCCGGGTCTTCGGGGACGGGCGAGCGGTCTGCTGGCGGTGGGGAGTGACACGTTGATGGGCACGGCGGAGCGGCGCGAGGCGCCCGGGCACGACGGGGCGGCTCGACCGGGCGTGGCGACAGGGCCGGAGGCACCGGGTCACGGTGTTCCGGCGGCCAGGCGCGGCAGCGGTACGGACGGGGCGGCCGGCGTCGCGCGGGCGGCGGCAGGCGGCGGACCGTCGGGGGACGGGGCCGCCGCGGTACGGAAGGAGCCGGGTCGCCGGCCGTTGTGGGTGGAGGAACCGGCGCGGCGGCGTCGGCTGCCGGACCCCGTGCGGACGGCGGCGGTACGGGCGGTGATCATCGTCGCCGTGACGCTGATCCAGGCGGTGGTGGCCTTCCTGTGCACGATGGCCGGGTCCTGGCTGGCGTTCCCCATGCTGCTCAGCAGCGTGGCCAGCACCGTGGCGGCGACGTGGGGCGTGCTCGACGTGTGGGTGACGCGCCAGGTCTGGAACCAGCGGCACGGCGTGGTCTCGATGCCGAACAGCACGGCGCGGGCGCTGCGGCGCGAACGCCGCCGGGCCCGGCGGCAGGCACGGTCCGCGGAGCGCGCCCAGGAGCGGATACGGCGCCGGGGCCGCGGCGGGCGGCGGCTCTCGCATCCCTGAGGCCGCGCGGTGCGCGACGGCCGGTGCGCGTGGCGGCCCCGGACCTGGCCGAGGCGCGGCACGTGACCGGGGCACGGGACGTGGCCTGAGCACAGCA
Organism: Streptomyces sp. SYSU D01066-1; assembly: GCF_054956795.1. Classification (NCBI taxonomy): domain Bacteria; kingdom Bacillati; phylum Actinomycetota; class Actinomycetes; order Kitasatosporales; family Streptomycetaceae; genus Streptomyces; species Streptomyces sp. SYSU D01066-1. The sequence goes on from NZ_JBUDHV010000059.1 coordinate 17,206, forward strand.
CGTGGCCGAAGCGAGGGACGTGGCCTGAGCACAGCACGCGGCCGAAGCGCGGCACGTGGCCTGAGCACAGCACGCGGCCGAAGCGCGGGACGTGGCCTGAGCACAGCACGTGGCCGAAGCGCAGCACGTGACCTGAGCACAGCACGCGGCCGAAGCGTGGCACGTGGCCGGGGCACGGCCGAGCGCACCGGTCCCGTCCGGTGGCGAGCGGGGGCGTCCCCGCCGGGGAGCCTGTGCGGCGTCGCGAGACCCAGCGGATGTGACGACGGCCCCGGGGCCCGGGGTCAGGCGGGCCGCTTGAACATCCGGGTGGCCGTGATCTCGCTGTGCACGGCCTCGCCCTCGGTCTGCTGGGGCAGGCCCGGCCGCAAGTGCTCCTCCACGCTGATGTACTTGAGTCCGGCCCGCAGGTCGGCGTCGTTGCGCAGCCGGATGACCAGCGGGAACTCGGCGAGCGCGGTGGTGTCGAACAGGCCGGTGGTGTAGAGGAGCTGGACACCGAGCGCGTCGGAGACCGCCCTCTGGAGCTCCAGCAGATAGGTGGCGTTGGCGCGGCCGATGGGGTTGTCGAGGAAGAGCGTGCCGGCGTGCCGCTGCTTGTCGCGGCCCCGGTCGTTGCTGCGCAGGGCGGCCATCGTGCAGTACAGGGCGATGGCGGCGGTGAGCAGCTGGCCGCCGGAGAAGACGTCGCCCATCTGTCCGACCGGGACGCGCTCGGCGCGCAGTACCGCGTCCGGCTTGAGGATCTCGACGGCGACGCCGTTCGGCTGGAGGGCGGCGGCGACGCCGCGCAGCAGCAGGGACATGCCGTCGCGGCGCAGGTCGGAGTTCTTCTTCACGGCGGCCCGGGTCGCCTCGTCGATCACCTCTCCGAGCCGCTCGGTCAGGGTGGCCTGGTCGGGTTCCTCGAAGCGGATGCGCAGGAACTCCTGCCCGGACCACTCCCCCAGCCCCTCCGGCAGCCGGGACAGGCGCTGGGCGGAGCGGAGGGTGGCGAGGGCCGACTCGACCAGGCCGCGCAGCCGGTCCACGATCGAGTCGCGGTTGCGCTCCAGCTGGGCCAGTTCGTCGGTGAGGACGCGCAGACGGGGGGCGAACGCGTCGGCCCACTTCTGGGCGTGTTCGGGCAGGGCGGCGGCGGGCAGTTCGCGGATCTGCTGCCGGGCGGGGGTGCGGACCTGCTCGTAGCGGGTGGAGTTGGCGTGCCTCACCAGGATGTCGCTCGCCTCGCGCACGGCGCCCTCGGCGGCGGACAGGTCGGCGGCGCAGCCGCGCAGCGAGCGGCGGGCCTCGGCGGCGGACCGCCGGGCCTCCTCCAGGGTGCCGGGGTACGGCTCGGGGTCCTCGTGCTCCTCCTCGGCGACCTGCTCGCGCAGCAGGTCGCGCAGGAGGGCGGCGATCTCGTCGAAGCCGCCGGCCGCGTCCTCGGCGGCGCGGTGCGCGTCGAGGAGTTCGGCGTGCGCCTCGCGGGACTGGTTCAACGCCTCGGTGCGGGCGGCCAGTTCGGAGGTGGCGGTGCGCAGCAGGGTCTGGGCGTGCTCGGCGTCCCGCGGGACCAGCTCCTCGGGCAGGTCGGTGTGCGACTCGGCGTCCTGCGGGGCCAGCCGCTCCGCTTCGCCGCGCAGCCGGCCGAGCTGCTCGCTGGCGGTGGACATACGGGTCTCCAGGAGCTGCACCAGCTCCTCCGCGCGGGCGGCGGCGGCCTGCCGGGAGGGGCCGTCCGAGCCGTCCGGTGACTGGAGGAGCTGCTCGGCGCGGGTGCGGACCTTGTTGCTGAGCCGGTCCAGCTCGGCGCGGGCCGCGCTCTCGTCGCTCTCCGCGCGGGCCTGCTCGGCGCGCAGGTCGGCGCCGACGCCGACCTTCTCGTACAGCTGGGAGGCGGCCCGGTAGGCCTCGCGGAGCGCGGGCAGCGACGCGGTGGGCGCCTCGGTGCCGTCCTCCGGTACGTCGTCGGGGGCGCCGGCGATCTCGGCGCGCTCGGCGCGCAGCGCGCGGGCGGTGCGGCGGGCGTCGTCGGCGGCGCGCTGGGCGGCGCGGCGGTCCTCGTCGGCGGCGCGGGCCTTCTCCAGACAGAGCTGGGCGCGGGCCTCGGCCTCGGCCGCCTCGTCGGCCAGTTCCCGCGAGCGTGCCTGCCAGCCGGCGCGTTCGCGCAGCCGGAAGGCGAGTCCGGCCAGGGCGTCGGCGGCGCGGCGGGCCTTCTGGGCGGCCTCCTGCCGTTCGTCGCGTACGCGGACGGCCTCGGCGGCGGTCTCGTCGGCCTCCGCCCGGGCGGTGCGGGCCTCGGCCAGCTCGGCCTCGCACTCCTCGGCGAACGCGTCCGCCTCCTCGGCGGCCCGCGCCAGCTCGGTGAGGCGGCCGGCCGGGCAGCCGGTGCGCCAGGAGGCGAGCCGCGCGGCCAGCTCCCGGTCCTTGCCGAGCCGGGCGGCCAGCCGCCGGATCTCCTCGTCCCGCTCGGTCGCCCGCGCGCGCAGCGCCCGCCGCTCCTCGTCGGCGGCGTGCTCGTCGTGCATGGCGGGGTTCGGCGGTACGAGGAAGACGCCGTCGTCGCCCGAGTCGGCGGCCGGTGCGGGGGCGAGCAGGGCGGCGGCGGTGCCGACGGCGACGGTGGAGCGCGGCAGCAGGGCGGCGTCTCCGAGGGCGGTGCGGGCGCGGGCGTGCGAGTCGGGATCGGTGATGATCACACCGTCGACCAGCTCGGGCCGGGCGGCGAGCACGCGCGTGTGGTCGGCGGGGTCGACGGCCTGGGCGAGGTAGCGCCAGCCGGGCAGGGCGGGGATGCCGTGCTCACCGAGGAACTCGACGGTGGCCAGCACGTCCGGGCCGGGCGGCAGCAGTCCGCCGTCGCCGAGGGCGCCGAGGATGCGGGCGTCGTCGGCGGCGGCGGTGCGCAGGTCGAACAGCTGGCGTTCGGCGGAGGCGACGGAGTCGTCGAGGAGTTCGGCCAGCTCTTCGGCGAAGCCGTCGAGCTGCTCGGCGGTGAGGGGGGTGTCGACGGGGGCCGGCGGGTCGGACGGGGTGCCGTGGACCACGTCGGGGGCGGAGTCCGGCCGGTCCCGGCGCGGCCCCGGGACACCGGGGCGGGCACCGGCGCCCAGGCCCAGCAGCTCGGTGAGGCGTTCCTCCGCCGCCAGGGCCGCGGCCGTGCGGTGTTCGGCGTCCCGGGCCCGCCTGGCGGCGGTGGCGGCGTCCGCCGCGCGGGCCGCCGTCAGTTCGGCGCGGCTCTCGGCGGCGGCGGCCTCACGGGCGTGCTCGGTGGCCCGGCGGGCCGCCTCACGGGCGGTGTCCCAGGCGGCGACGGCACTCTTCTCGGCGTCGCTGGCGGCGAGGGCGGCGCGGGCCGGGTCGGCGTCGGGCGCGCTGTCGTCGAGCCAGCCGGCGCGGACCGCCTCGGCGGTCTCCTGTTCGACCTCGGTCAGCCGCTGGCGCAGGTGTCCGGCCTCGCTGCGGGCGCGCTGGGCCTCGGTGGCGGCGGCGGTGGCGTCCCGGTGGGCGGCGTCGCCGGTGTCCTGGAGGGTGGCGGACCGCTCCTCCTCCTCGTTGGCGTGGGCTTCGGCCTTCCCGGCCGCCGCGTGCAGGGCGCGGACCAGGTCGACGGCGGCCTTGGCGCGGGCGGCGAGCGCGGGCGCGGCGTCCCGTTCGGCCTCCTGGATCGCGGCGGAGACCCGGGTGACGCGGTCGGTGGCCGCCCGGTGGCGCAGTACGGCCTCGGCGGCCTGCCAGGCGGAGTGCAGGGTGCGGGCGTCGGCCAGTTCGCGCTTCTGCGCCGCGGCGGACTTCTCGGCGGCGGCCAGGGCCAGGGAGGCGTGCCGGTAGGCGAGTTCGGCGGCGACCAGGGCGCTGCGCTCGCGGGCGGATTCGGCGTGGGTGACGGCGTAGGCGGCGGCCGTGACCCGCTGGGCCAGGTCGGCGGCGCGGGCCCGCTCGCGGGTGCCGCGGGCGAAGAGCCGGCGGGCGAGGGTGCGGGTGCGGCGCTCGGCGGCGGTGTGGATCTCCCGGGCGCGGGCACGGGCCCCGGTGGCCTCGACGATCCGGCCGAGCAGGTCGACGGAGCCCGCGGTGAAGTCCCGTTCGGCGATCAGTTCGGCGCGTCGGCCCAGCTTGTTGCCGAAGCCGCTGACGAGGTCGGCGAGTCCGTCGGTGTCCCGGGTGTCGGTGACCGCGCGCAGCAGCAGGTCGGTGAAGTCGGCGTCCTTCTTGACGGCGAAGAGACCGGCCGCCTCGCCCTCGTCGGCGTTCATCTCGCGCTGGTAGCGGAAGAGTTCGGGGTCGAGGCCGAGGTCGCCCAGGTGCTCGATCCAGCGGTCGTGGATCTCCTCCCAGTGCACCTCCAGGTGCGGGTAGGCCTTCCCGGCCTCGGTGAGCGCGTCCCGGAAGCCCTTCATGGTGCGCCGCCGGCCCCGCGCCCCGGAGGCGCCCTCGACCGGCGGGCGTACGGCGGTGGACTCGGCGACCGGGAGGTTGTCCAGGGTCAGTCCGGGGCCGGGCCGGAAGGAGTACCAGGCCTCGGCGAACTTGCGCGGGTCGTTGGAGACCTGGCGGCCCCGCCACTCGCTGACCTTGCCGACGACGACGCACTCGCCGGTCTGCACGTGCTGCCACTCCAGGGCGACGTGTCCGCAGTCGTCGGCGAGCAGGAACTTGCGCAGCACGCCGGAGCTGGCGCCGCCGAGGGTGTTGCGGTGGCCCGGGAGCATCACCGAGAAGATGAGCTTGAGCAGGACGGACTTGCCGCCGCCGTTCTCCAGGAAGAGCACGCCGGCGGGGGCGGGGCGGCGGGGCGGGCCGACCGGCTCCGCCTCGAAGAACTCCGCCTGCGTGGGCGCCGGGTCGGGCACCGGACGGCCCACTCCTCGCAGGTCAAGCACGGTGTCGGCGTAACGCGCACCGGCGGGCCCGATGGAGTAGAGGCGGACCCGGGACAGCTCGTACATGGCGGACTCTCGTGGTTCTTCGGTGAGGTGGCGGGGCGGGGGTCAGGCGGAGTGGAACGGCAGGCCGGCGTCGGCGACCAGCTCCAGGTCGTCGGTGTCCTCGGCGGGCAGCAGGGTGGGGGTGCCGTCGGTGACCGGGACCACGCCCAGCTCCAGCAGCTCGGCCATGGCGGCGCTGCCGGCCAGGTCGCGGACCTGGAGCTGGTAGCGGGCGGTGGTGCGGTAGGTGCCGCCGTGGTCGTCGCCGGTGCGCTGGAGGAAGCCGGAGTCGGTGAGGAAGGCGACGGCCTTGGCGACGATGCCGGTGGTCGAGCCGGGCAGCCGGCGGGCGTCCTTGGTGGCGCCGGTGGCGCTGCGTCTGACCCAGATCCGCCAGGCGGACTCCAGGCCGGGGGCGTCGCTGACCGGGTCGGTGTTCTCGCCCTGCTCGGCGGCGCGTTCCTCCAGGCGGTGGCAGGCCTGGCGGACGAAGCCGTCGACGCCGTTGACCGTGACGCGGCCGATGTAGCCGTCGTCGGCGAGGTCCTCGGGGCGGGGGAAGGCCATGGCGGCGACGGCGAGGTGGGCCAGCCCGTGCAGGAAGCGGTCGGCGGAGTCGGTGGCGGCACGGCGCGCGTAGTCGCCCATGCGGACGGCGAACACCGAGTCCTCGGCGGCGGTGACGGCCATGCCCGCGCGCGGGGACACTTCGAGCACGATCAGGCCGAGGCCGGCCGCCACGGCGTCGGCGAGCCGGGCGAACGGCGGGTCCTCGCGGTAGCGGCGCAGCAGGCCCGCGTACTCCTGGTCGCGGGCGGGCAGCAGCTTGGGCTGGAGGCCGAAGGCGACCAGCCGGGCCGCGTCGGCGGCGTCGCCGGGCGTGACGGCGGGGGCCTTCTCCGCGGCGGCCGGCTCGGCTTCGCTCCAGTCGACGGGCTCGGTCACGGTCGGTACTCCTCGGTGTGCTTGCGCTTCTGTGCGGTGATGCCGCTGCTGTCCGGGGTGACGCCGCGCCTGCCACGACGCCCGGGGCGCCCCGCCGCCCGGCGGGCGGAATCAACGCGTCGGGACCCGACGGCCGTCCCCTCCCCCACGGACAGACCGCTCCCGCCCGGCACGGCAGCGCGCCTGTCACCGCGTCCGGGGCACCCCGCCACCCGGCAGGAGCCTGCCACGCGTCGGAGCCGGGCGGCCGTCCCCTCCCCCACGGACAGACCGCTCCCGCCCGGCACGGCGCCGCGCCGGTCACGGCTGGTGATCACCGCCGCCCGCTGGTCCGCTCGTCCGGCCCCGGTCACGCCGCCTCCGTCCGGTCCGCCGCCATGCCGGCCGCGTCCAGCAGCGCCGTGCCCACGATGAGGTCGGCGCCGCCGAACTCGGGGTCGTCCAGTTCGGTGCCGTCGTCCACGGCGAACAGCAGCTTCTCCTCGCCCTGCCGGTAGGCGGTGCCGACCGGCGGGCTGGCGGCGTGCACCGCCAGCAGGGCGACGAGGTACGCGAGGTCGGAACCCTCGCGGCAGCGGGCCTCGGCCAGCAGGCCGGAGAGCCGGCGCGGGGCGTCGTGCGGCAGGTCGAGCAGGTCCTTGGCCGCCGCCAGCTGCTCCTCGCTGAACCGGCTGTCGTCCGGGGTGGCGATCAGGTCGGGCTCGGGCATCTCGGCGCCCAGGTGCTCACGCTCGACGGGCGGGGTCAGCAGCAGGTCGACGAGGTCGCCGATCCGCACCGAGACGGGCGTGCGCGAACCGGTACCGCGGGCGAAGAAGGCGTCGGTGACGCGCAGGGCCCGCTCCACGGGCAGTGGCAGGACGGGGGCGACGAGGTGGCCGTAGAGGTCTATGCCCGAGGAGGCGAGGGGGGTGGCGAAGGCCTGCCGGTCCTGCTCGGCGCGGAACAGCGGGCCCGCCTCCAGCAGCCGGGACTGGAGCTGGGTGTGGCGGCGGATGCAGTCCTTGACGATGTCGACCAGCTCGGCGGCGCGGCGCTTGTGCTCGGGTTCCTCGGATTCGTCCCGGGCCTTGCGGATGTTGGTGAGGATCGCGTTCTCGTGGCGGTAGCGGTCGGCCACGTGGTCGAGGGCTTCGGCGATCATGTCGGGGACGGCCGCCAGCCAGTCCACCGCGCGGACGTTGCGCCGGGTGGCGTCCAGGGCCCGGCGCAGGGTCTCCGAGTACTGCACGGTGCGGTAGCGGGCCTGCTCGGCGGCGAGCTGGGCGTCGGCGAGCCGGCCGCGGCTGATCAGCACCTCCAGCTTCACCTCGGCGGCGATCTGGGCGCTGGTGACGTCGGTGTCCAGGGCGCCGACCAGGACGTTGACCGCCTCGTCGGTGGTGCGCAGGTAGACGGTGCCGCCGGGGCCGGGGACCTCCTCGATCAGCTTGAAATCGTAGTCGCGGCGCACATAGCTGCCGTCCGGTTCGAACGTGCCGTACACCGCGCGGAAGCCGCGGTCGACGCTGCCGACGTTGATCAGGTTCTCCAGGACCCAGCGGGCCACCCGCTCGTGCTCGGCGGCGGGCCTGCGCGGGGCCTGGGCGGCGACGCGCGGCACGAGCCGGGCCACTATCTGGTCGTGGTCGGCGCCCGTGTCGAAGTCCATGTTCAGGGTGACCAGGTCGATGGCGGCGAGGGCGACCTCCGCCATGCCGTAGACCGAGTACTCGCCGGCGAGGTTGGCCTTGCGCGCGTCGAGGTCGTGCAGCGGGGCGGTGCAGGCGAGCGCGCGCAGCCGCCGCGCCAGCCCCTCGTCGGCGGCCGGGCCCATGGCGGGGCGCGGCCCCGCGCTGAGCTGGGGCCGAGCGCTGTCCGTCGATGCAGGCGAAGTCACGGTGCACAGACTAGGTCCTAGGTCTGACAACGACCCAAACGACCGCAGACGTCCCCGGCGGAGCGGCCCGCGCCCTCCCCGGCGGAGCGGCCCGCACCCCCGGCGGAGCGGCCCGCGCCCCCGGCGGGACCGCTCCCCGCCCTCCCCGCTCCCTTCGCTCTCCCCGCCCCCCGCTCCCCCCGCCCTCCCCGGCGAGCGGCCCCGCATCCCGGTCCGGCGGTCCCCGCCCCGCCGCGGCTCCCGCCCCGCCGCCCTCCCCGCCCCCGTCAGCCGTCCTCGCCGACCCGGCGCCGGTAGACCTCCAGCACCCGCTCCAGCGAGGTCGAGAGGTACGCCGCGAGGAGCCGCTCGGCGCCCTCCCGGTCGCCGGCCTCCAGGGCCTGGAGGACCTCGTGGTTGCGCGCGATGTACGGCTCGTGCAGGCGGCGCGGGTCGTCCACCACGTGGAAGGCGAGCCGCAGTTCGGCGAAGACGCTGCGCATCACCTCGTCGGTGCGCTCGCTGCCCGCCAGGGCGACCAGCTCCCGGTGGAAGTGGATGTTGGCCGTGCCCACCCGTTTCCAGTCGCCTTCCCGGGCCGCCCGCCGCCCGTCCTCGACGGCCTCGGCGAGCCCTTCCAGCCGGTACGGCGGATCGCCGAGCCCGCGGACCACCGCGCACTCGACGAGGGCGCGGGTGCGGTAGATGTCCTCGACGTCGTCGACGGTCAGGACCCGGACGAAGACGCCCCGGTTCAGCTCGTGCACCAGCAGCCGTTCATGGGTGAGCAGCCGGAACGCCTCCCGCAGCGTGTTGCGGGAGATCCCGAGCGCGCCCCCGATGCTGTCCTCCGACAACCGGGTGCCGGGCGGGAAGAAACCGTCGGCGATGCGGCTCCTCAGGATGTCCGAGACCCGCTCGGCGGTACTGGTGCGCCCCAGGAGGGCGCGGTCGTCGGCGAGTTGCGCCAGCTGCTCTGCCATGCCCGGAATTCAACCTCAGACACAAGAACGAAACAACAGGGGTATTGAGGGATCGTTGAACAATCCCCTACGGTGCTGGACATCGGCTCATCAGCAAGCGCCCTCCGTCCTCCTTCTGCGAGGTGCCCATGAGCACAACCCCTCCACCGCAGGTCCCGCTCACCGTCGTCCCGCGCCCCGACGGCGGCGATCACGGCGCCGGCGACGGGGCCCTGGGCTGGCTGCGCGCCCTCGGCCCGCGGGGCCGCCGTGCCTTCGCCGGCGCGTTCGGCGGCTACGCCCTCGACTCCTACGACTACTTCACGCTGCCGCTGAGCATGGTGGCGCTGGCCGCGTACTTCGGCCTGGACAGCGGCCGGACCGGGCTGTTCACCACCGTCACGCTGGTCGTCTCGGCGGTCGGCGGCGCCCTCGCGGGCGTACTGGCGGACCGGATCGGCCGGGTCAGGGCGCTGCTGCTCACGGTGATCACGTACGCCGTGTTCACGGTGGCCTGCGGTTTCGCGCCCGACTACGAGACGCTGCTGGTCTTCCGGGCGCTCCAGGGCCTCGGTTTCGGCGGCGAGTGGGCGGTCGGCGCGATCCTGGTCGCCGAGTATGCGAGCGCGGAACACCGGGGCCGCACCCTGGGCGCGATCCAGAGTTCCTGGGCGGTCGGCTGGGCGCTGGCCGCGATCGTGTACACGGTGGTGTTCTCGGTGGCCGACGACGCGCTGGCCTGGCGGATCATGTTCTGGACCGGCGCGCTGCCCGCACTGCTCGTGCTCTGGGTGCGGCGCAGTGTGCACGACGCCCCCGAGACCGCCGCCGAGCGCGAACGGAGCCCCGGCAGGGGCTCGTTCCGGGCGATCTTCGCACCGGGCACGGGCGACGCCCCCGGACTGCTGCGGACCACGGCCTTCGCCGCGCTGCTGTCCACCGGCGTCCAGGGCGGCTACTACACGCTGGCCACCTGGGTGCCGACGTACCTGAAGGACGAGCGCGGCCTGTCGGTGATGGGCACCGGCGGATACCTGACGTTCCTGATCTCGGGCGCCTTCACCGGCTATCTGACCGGCGGCTACCTCACCGACCGCCTGGGGCGCCGGCGCAACATCTGGCTGTTCGCCCTGCTGTCGGCCCTGTGCATCCTGGCGTACGCCAACATCCCGGCCGGCGCCGGCACCCTCCTGCTCGTGCTCGGCTTCCCGCTCGGGTTCTGCATGTCGGCGATCTTCAGCGGCTTCGGCTCCTACCTGGCCGAGCTGTACCCGACGGCGGTGCGCGGCACCGGACAGGGGTTCACCTACAACACCGGACGGGCCGTGGGCGCCGTCTTCCCCACCACGGTCGGCTTCCTGGCCGACAGCTGGGGCGTGGGCGGCGCGCTGGTCTTCGGCGCGCTCGGCTACGGCGTCGCGGCGATCGCGCTGCTCGGACTGCCCGAGACGCGCGGGAAGGAGCTGGCGTGAACAGCGCGCGCCAGGTGACAAAGGACCGCGCGGTCACGCTCGTCGACGAGCACGCGCGCGCGTGGCGGCCGGAAACGGCCCGGGCCCGCTTCCGAAAGGGGCTGACCGGCGCCACGGCGGGGGTCGCGGCCGGTCACACCCAGGCCAACCTGATCTCCGTACCCGCCGACTGGGCCTACGACATGCTGTTGTTCTGCACCCGCAATCCGAAGCCCTGCCCGGTACTCGGCGTGACGGACGCCGGCGGGTGGACGACCTCGCTGGCCGACGGCGCCGACCTGCGCACCGACCTGCCGCGCTACCGGGTGTGGCGGGACGGCGAGCTGGTGGACGAGCCGGCCGACGTACGCGCCCACTGGCGGGACGACCTCGTCTCGTTCCTCATCGGGTGCAGCTTCACCTTCGAGTCGGCGCTGTCCCGGGCCGGCGTCCCGATCCGCCACGTCGAGCAGGGCCGCAACGTGCCGATGTACGTCACCGGCCGGCAGTGCGCGCCCGCCGGGCGGCTGCGCGGGCCGATGGTGGTGTCCATGCGTCCGGTGCCGCCGCGGTACCTGTCCGCGGCGATCCGGGAGACCAGCCTGCTCCCGGCGGTGCACGGCGGCCCGGTGCACTGCGGTGACCCGTCGGCGCTCGGCATCGAGGACCTGGACCGGCCCGACTTCGGCGACGCGGTGGAGCGGGAGCCGGACGACATCCCGGTGTTCTGGGCGTGCGGGGTGACCCCGCAGGCGGCGGTCATGGCCTCGCGCCCGCCGTTCGCGATCACCCACGCGCCCGGCCAGATGTTCGTCACGGACGTCCGTGACGAGTGGTACCGGGTGGTGTGACCGGCGCGGTACCGGGTGGTGGGGGGGGGGGGGGCCCCCCCCCCCCCCCCCCCCCCCCCCCCCCCCCCCCCCCCCCCCCGCGGGGGGGGCCCGCCGGCGGCCCCG
>NZ_JBUDHV010000060.1:0-26179 GCF_054956795.1 Streptomyces sp. SYSU D01066-1
GCGACGCACGGGTGGACCTGCCGACGTATGCCTTCGATCACCGTCACTACTGGCTGAAGACGGCTCCTTCGGCGGACGCCGCCTCGCTCGGGCAGGCCGGTGCTGATCATCCCCTCCTTGGTGCTGTGGTGGAGGTGCCGGAGACGGGCGGGGTGTTGTGCACCTCGCGGTGGTCGCTGCGTACGCATCCCTGGCTGGCGGACCACACCGTCGGCGGAACCGTGCTCGTGCCCGGCACCGGACTGGTGGAGCTGGCCGTCCGCGCCGGTGACGAAGTCGGCTGCGGATTCCTCGAAGAACTGGTCGTCGAAGCCCCGCTGGTGCTGCCGGAGCAGGGCGGGGTCCGGGTCCAGGTCACCGTCGGCGGTGCGGAGGAGACGGGCTCCCGGACGGTCGCCGTGTACTCGGCACCCGAGGACGCCACCGGTGACGTAGGCGTCGGGGCCTGGACGCGGCATGCCACCGGCACGCTCACCGCTGTGGCACCGGCCGACGAGGACGGGTTGGTCACCGACCTCGCCGTGTGGCCGCCCACCGGCGCACGGCAGGTCGACGTCTCCGGCGGCTACGAGCTGCTGACCGAGGCCGGTTACGGCTACGGTCCGGTGTTCCAAGGCGTACGCACCCTGTGGCGACGCGGTGACGATCTCTTCGCCGAGGTCGCGCTGCCCGAGGACCAGCGGGCCGGTGCCGCCCGGTTCGGCATCCATCCGGCGCTGCTCGACGCCGCCCTGCACCCCGCGATGCTGGACGTGGCGCTCGCCGACCCCGAGGGGGAGAACCGGACCGATGACGGCAACGGCGTCCACCTCCCGTTCGGCTGGAACGGGCTGCGCCTGCACGCGGCCGGCGCCACGGCGCTGCGCGTGCGCCTGACCCGCTCCGCTCCCGACGCCCTGGCCCTGGAGGCGGCCGACGAGACCGGCGCCCCGGTGCTCACCCTGCGATCACTGGTCTCCCGAGCGGTCTCCGCCGACCAACTGGGCGCGATGGCCGACGACAGCCGGCACTCCCTGTACCGCGTCGACTGGACGGAGTCGTCCGCCACCACCGACCCGGGCCTGGACCTGCCGCCCGCCTGGGTGCCGATCACCGAGCCGGCCCATGTGGCCGCGCTGACCGACGGCTTCGGTGTGCCCCCGGTCGTCGTCCTGGAAGCCGGCCGCACAGACGTGCCGGACGGCACGGACGACGAGGCGGCACTGGCCCTGACGAGCCGCGTGCTGGAGGTCGTCCAGGCGTGGCTGGCCGCCCCCGGCCTGGAGGCGGCCCAACTGGTCGTCGTCACCCGGGGCGCGGTACCCGCCGACGGCGAGCGGACGGTGACCGACCCGGCGGCAGCGGCCGTCTGGGGTCTGGTCCGGGTCGCCCAGGCCGAGAACCCCGACCGGATCGTCCTGCTCGACACGGACACCCCCGGTGGCACCGACGTCGAGCCGCTGCTGACCGCCGTGCTGGCCACCGGTGAACCCCAGGTCGCCGTGCGCGGCACCCGGCTGTACGTGCCCAGGATCGCCCGCGCGACCGCGCCCGCCGTCCAGGACGGCGCCGGGGACACGCGCTTCGGCCCCGAGGGATCGGTACTGATCACGGGCGGTACCGGTGTGCTGGGCGCGCTGGTGGCCCGCCACCTGGTGGAGCGGTACGGCGTCCGGCACCTGGTCCTGGCGAGCCGGCGGGGGGCCGAGGCGGAGGGGGCCGCGGAGCTGGCGGCCGAGCTGACGGAGCTGGGCGCGCGGTCGGTGCACTTGGCGGCCTGCGACGTCTCCGACCGGCCGGCGGTGGCGGAACTGCTGGACTCGGTTCCGGCGGAACACCCCCTCACCGGTGTGGTGCACACGGCCGGCGTCCTGGACGACGGCGTGATCGGCGCCCTCACCCCCGAGCGGCTGACGGGCGTGTTCGCACCGAAGGTGCCCGCGGTCACGCACCTGGACGAGCTGACCCGGGAGCGCGCCCCGGAACTGGGCGCGTTCGTGGTGTTCTCGTCGGCGGCCGGAGTGTTCGGCTCGGCCGGCCAGGGCAACTACGCGGCGGCCAACGCCTACCTCGACGCGGTCGTACAGCGCCGCCGGGCCGCCGGACTGCCGGGTGTCTCACTGGCGTGGGGCCTGTGGGAACAGGCCACCGGCATGACCGCCCACCTCGACACCGCCGACCAGGCCCGGGTGAGCCGGAGCCGCAGCCGGACCATCACCGTCGACGAGGGCCTGGACCTGATCGACGCGGCCCTGCGCACCGGGGACCCCCTGCTCGTCCCGATCAAACTGGACCTGCGGGCGATGCGCGCCGACGCCGCGGCCGGGCGCGGCGTACAGCCGTTGCTGCGGGGCCTGGTCAAGGTGCCCCGGCAGACCGCACGGGCAGCGGCCGCCACCGACGAAACCGGCGGACTCGCCCGTCGACTGGCCGGGCTCGCCCCGGCGGAGCAGGAGGCGCTGCTGCTGGACCTGGTCCGGACGCACGCGGCGACGGTGCTCGGCCACGCCGGCCCCGAGGGCGTCAAGCAGGACACGGTGTTCCGGGATTCCGGGTTCGACTCGCTCACCTCGGTCGAGCTGCGCAACCGGCTCCGTGAGGCGACCGGTCTGAAGCTGGCCGCCACCGTCGTCTTCGACCATCCGACGCCGCTCGCCCTGGCCCGTCATCTGCACGGAGAGTTGGGCGAGACGGCGGCGATCGCCCCCGTGCGGGAAACGGCCGTCACGCTCGCCGATCCGGACGAGCCGATCGCGATCGTCGGCATGGCCTGCCGGCTGCCCGGCGGCGTCGACAGTCCCGAAGAACTGTGGCGGCTGGTCGCCGAGGGCCGGGACGCGATGTCCGGCTTCCCCGACGACCGCGGCTGGGACCTGGAGGGCCTGTTCGACGCCGATCCCGACAAGGCCGGCACGTCCTACGTCGACCAGGGTGGCTTCCTGCACGAGGCGGGCCTGTTCGACGCGGGCTTCTGGGGGATCTCGCCGCGTGAGGCACTGGCGATGGACCCCCAACAGCGGCTGCTGCTGGAGACCTCGTGGGAGGCGCTGGAGCGGGCCGGTATCGATCCGACCTCGCTCAAGGGCAGCGACGTCGGGGTGTTCTCCGGCCTGATGGGCCAGGGATACGGCACCGGCGGTGAGATCCCCGCCGAACTGGAGGGATTCGTCACCACCGGCGCCGGCAGCAGCGTGGCCTCGGGCCGGGTGTCGTACGTCTTCGGCTTCGAGGGCCCGGCGGTGACCGTGGACACGGCCTGCTCGTCCTCCCTGGTCGCCATCCACCTGGCCGCCCAGGCCCTGCGGGGCGGCGAGTGCTCCCTCGCCCTGGCCAGCGGCGCGGCCGTCATGTCCAGCCCCGGCGCCTTCGTCCAGTTCTCGCGGCAGCGGGGGCTGGCTGCCGATGGTCGCTGCAAGTCGTATGCGGAGGCGGCCGATGGCACGGGGTGGGCCGAGGGTGCGGGTGTGGTGGTGCTGGAGCGGTTGTCGGAGGCGCGGCGCAGGGGCCATCGGGTGCTGGCGGTGGTGCGGGGCAGTGCGGTCAATCAGGACGGTGCGTCCAATGGTCTGACGGCGCCGAACGGTCCGTCGCAGCAGCGGGTGATCCGCAAGGCGCTGGCGAACGCCGGGCTTACGGCGGCGGACGTGGACGCGGTGGAGGGCCACGGCACGGGCACGGTCCTGGGCGATCCGATCGAGGCACAGGCCCTGCTCGCCACGTACGGTCAGGACCGCGAACGGCCGCTCTGGCTGGGCTCGCTGAAGTCGAACATCGGACACACCCAGGCCGCCTCCGGCGTGGCCGGTGTGATCAAGATGGTCGAGGCCATGCGGCACGGCGTCCTGCCGCCCACTCTCCACGTCGACGAGCCGTCGTCCAAGGTGGACTGGACCTCCGGAGCGGTCGAACTGCTCACCGAAGTCCGCGACTGGCCCGAGACCGGGCGCCCCCGCCGGGTGGGTGTCTCCTCCTTCGGGCTGAGCGGCACGAACGCCCACCTGATTCTGGAGCAGGCACCGGAGGAACCGGTGGTCGAGGAGCCGGTGGTGCCGGCCGGTGGTGTGGTGCCGCTGGTCGTCTCCGCGCGCAGTGGCGGGGCGCTGGCCGGTTCGGCGGGGCGGCTGGCGTCGTTCGTGGGTGGCAGTGATGTTCCGTTGGCGGTGGTCGCGGGGGCGTTGGTGTCCCGGCGGGCGGTGTTGCCGGAGCGGGCCGTGGTCGTCGCCGAGGGCCGTGAGGAGGTGGTGACCGGACTGACGGCGCTGGCCGAAGGAGCGTCCTCGCCGCTCGTCGTCACCGGCTCCGACAGCACCGGCGGCACGGTGTTCGTCTTTCCCGGCCAGGGGTCGCAGCGCGCGGGGATGGGGCGTGAGCTGTATGACCGGTATCCGGTGTTCGCCCGCGCGCTGGACGAGGCGTGTGCGGCACTGGATGCGGAGCTGGCCGGGCATGTGGATCACTCGGTGAAGGACGTGGTCTTCGGCGAGGTCGGCAACGCGGATGGTGGCCTGCTGGATCGGACGGTGTTCACGCAGGCGGGGTTGTTCGCGGTGGAGTCGGCGTTGTTCCGGCTGGTGGAGTCGTGGGGTGTGCGGCCGGATGTGGTGGCCGGGCATTCGGTCGGTGAGGTCGTGGCCGCGCATGTGGCCGGGGTGCTGTCGTTGGAGGATGCGGCGGCGTTGGTGGCGGCGCGGGGCCGGCTGATGCAGGCCCTTGCTCCGGGTGGGGCGATGGTGGCGGTGGCCGCCACGGAGGCGGAGGCCGAGGAGTATCTCGGTGCGGGGGTTGATCTCGCGGCGGTGAACGCGCCTGGTTCGGTCGTCCTGTCGGGTGAGGAGGGCGCGGTCGAAGCGGTGGTGGAGAAGCTGCGTGAGCAGGGCCGCAGGACCAAGCGGCTGGCTGTCTCGCACGCGTTCCACTCGGCGTTGATGGAGCCGATGCTGGCCGACTTCGCCAGGGTGTTGTCCGGGCTGACGTTCGACGAGCCGGCTGTTCCCGTCGTGTCGAATGTGACGGGCCGGCTTGCCGTGCCGGGGCAGCTGACCGATCCGGCGTACTGGGTGGACCATGTGCGCCGGCCGGTCCGTTTCGCCGACGGGATCGGGGCCACCGACGGCTCCGTCTTCCTGGAGCTGGGTCCCGGTGGGGCGCTGACCGGCGCGATCACGGAGTCTGCGGGCGAGGACGCAGTATGTGTCCCGGCCCTGCGCGACGACCGAGGCGAGGCCCACACGCTCCTGCTGTCGGTGGCCGAGCTGTTCGTACGCGGCGCGAAGGTGGACTGGACGGCGGTCCTGCCGAAGGGCGCCGGTGACACCCACGTGGATCTGCCGACGTACGCCTTCGACCACCAGCACTACTGGCTGCGGACGGCCCCCGCCACCGATGCCGTCGCCCTGGGCCAGAGCACGGCGGACCACCCGCTGCTGGGCGCGGTGGTGCAGTTGCCGCAGTCCGACGGGCTGGTCTTCACCTCCCGGCTCTCCCTGCGCACCCACCCCTGGCTGGCCGACCACACCGTCGGCGGTGTCGTCCTCGTCCCCGGTACCGGACTGGTGGAGCTGGCTGTACGGGCCGGGGACGAGGTCGGCTGCGGATTCCTCGAAGAATTGGTCGTCGAAGCCCCGCTGGTGCTGCCGGAGCAGGGCGGGGTGCGGGTCCAGGTCACCGTCGAAGCACCGGACTCGGAGGGGCGCCGCCCGGTGGCCGTTCACTCCGTGCGGGAGGACGCCGTCGGCGAGACCGGGGCGGACCCGTGGACCCGGCACGCCACCGGTAGCCTCACCGGCACCGGCACCGGCACCGTCCCCGCGGCCGGCGCCTTCGACTTCACCGCCTGGCCCCCGCCCGGCGCACAGGCCGAGGATCTCGCCGGCGCGGACGCGCTGCTGCTCCAGAGCGGCTACGAGTACGGCCCCGTCTTCCAGGCCCTGCGGGCGATGTGGCGGCGCGGGGATGAACTGTTCGCCGAGGTCGCTCTGCCGGACGGGCAGCGGGACGCGGCGGCCCGGTTCGGCATCCACCCGGCACTCCTGGAAGCGGCCCTGCGTCCGGCGCTGCTGGATGCCGCGGCGGTCGATGGCACTCAGGTCCAGCAGCCGCTGGACTGGCGTGGGTTGGCGCTGCACGCGGAAGGCGCCCTCGCGCTGCGCGTGCGCCTGGCCCGGTCCGCCTCCGGGGCTCTGGTGGTCCAAGCGGCCGACGAGGCCGGTGGCACGGTCGTGACCGCGCAGGCCGTCACCCTGCGACCGGTTTCGGCCGAGCAGCTGACGACGACCGGCGGCACCGGCGCCGCCGACGCGCTGTTCCGGGTGGAGTGGAGCGAGCTGCCGCCCGTGTCCGCCGTGGGAGAGGTGCCCCCGGTGACGGTGGTCGAGGCACGTACCGGCGGGGACGACGACACTCCGGTGGCATTGGCCGGGCGGGTGCTGGACGCGGTCCAGGCGTGGCTCGCGGAAGAGACAGGTGAGACGGAGGACACGGAGGCCACGGAAGAGACGGGTGAGAACCGCAGGCTCGTCGTGGTGACCCGGGGCGCCGTGCCGGCCGGTGGTGACGCGGCGGTCACCGATCCGGGGGGCGCGGCCGTGTGGGGCCTCGTGCGAGCCGCGCAGGCGGAGAACCCCGACCGGATCGTCCTCGTCGACGGTGACACGGACGAGGTGGACCTCGGCACCGTACTGGCGACCGGTGAGCCGCAGGTGGCGGTCCGCGAGGGGACGCTGTACGTCCCGCGCCTGGCCCGGCTCGCCCCGGCCGGGTCCGAGACGCCGGTGCTGGACCCGGAGGGCACGGTACTGATCACCGGTGGTACCGGGACGCTGGGCGCCGAGGTCGCCCGGCACCTGGTCGAGCGGCACGGCGTGCGCCGTCTCGTGCTCGCCGGCCGGCGCGGGCCCGAGGCGGAGGGCGCCGACCGGCTGGTGGCCGAACTCGGGGAACGGGGCGCCGAAGCCTCGGTGGTGGCGTGCGACGTCACCGACCGGGACGCGGTCGCCGCCCTCCTGGCCGCCGTACCGGAGGCTCACCCGCTGACCGGTGTCGTCCACGCGGCACGTGTCTTCGACGCCAAAGTGATCGGTGAGATGGGTCAGGACCGCATGGCCCGGGTCTTCGATCCGAAGGTCACCGGCGTACGGAACCTGGACGAGCTGACCCGCGAACTGGCCCCGGAGCTGGCCGCGTTCGTCCTGTTGTCCTCCGCCTCCTCCGTCTTCCTGGGCGCGGGCACCGGCGGTTACGCGGCGGCCAACGCCTTCCTGGACGCGGTGGCCCACCAGCGCCGGGCGGCCGGTCTGCCCGCCGTCTCGCTGGCCTGGGGTCCCTGGGAGCCGGCCGACGGCCAGGACACGGCCGCCGGTGAGACGGCACGGAACCGGACCGGCCGGCGCGGGGGTGTCGTACCGCTCACGCCGGCGGAGGGCATGGAACTGCTCGACGCGGCCCTGTCCGCCGGAGAGGCGCTGGTGGTGCCCGTCAAACTGGACCTGCGGGCGTTGCGCGCCACCGCCGCGCTGGGCGGGGGAGTGGCGCCGCTGTTCCGGGGGCTGGTGCGGACCGGACGCAAGGCGGCGGCCCGGGCCGGTGCCGGAGGCTCCGGCGGACTCGCCCGCCGACTGGCCGCGCTGTCCCCGGCCGAGCGGGAGAAGCTGCTGCTGCAACTGGTCCAGGGCCAGGTGGCGACCGTCCTCGGGCACACCGGCGCGGACCAGGTCAGGGCCGACACGGCGTTCAAGGACGCCGGGTTCGACTCCCTCACCTCCGTCGAACTGCGCAACCGCCTGCGCGAGACCACCGGGCTCCACCTGCCCGCCACCACCGTGTTCGACTACCCCACCCCGCTCGCCCTCGTCCGCTACCTGCACGACCGGCTGGCTCCGGGCGACGAGGCCGCCCCGGCCACCAACCCCCTGCTCGCCGAACTCAGCAGGCTGGAAGCGCTGCTGGCCGACACCGCTCCCGACGACGCCACCCGCACCCAGGTCGCCACCCGGCTCCAGGGCCTGCTGACGACCTGGTCCACGACGAACGGCACCGGACAGGACCCCGAGGAGAACCTCGACTTCGATGCCGCCTCCGACGACGAACTCTTCGAACTCATCGACACCGAATTCGGCCAGTAGCCGCCGGCCGGGCGGCCCGCCGCCACCGCACCCGATACCCGTGACCCACGCCCGCCCCGCAGTTCACCTGACGCCTTAGCCCCACTAGGAGCTGACCCGCAATGGCGGATGAAAGCAAGCTTCGCGACTACCTCAAGCGCGTTCTCGCCGACGCGCGCCGCTCCCAGCAACGCGTCCGTGAACTTGAGGCCGAGAAGGCGGAGCCGATCGCGATCGTGGGCATGGCGTGCCGGCTGCCCGGCGGGGTGGCCGGCCCCGACGACCTGTGGCGGCTCGTCCGTGAACACGGGGACGGGATATCGGACTTCCCGACCGACCGGGGCTGGGACCTGGAGGAACTGTTCGACGCCGACCCCGACAAGACGGGCACGTCCTACGTCGACCAGGGCGGCTTCCTGCACGAGGCGGGCCTGTTCGACGCCGGTCTCTTCGGGATCTCGCCGCGCGAAGCCCTCGCGATGGACCCGCAGCAGCGGCTGCTCCTGGAGATGTCGTGGGAAGCGCTGGAACGGTCCGGCATGGACGCGCTGTCGCTCAAGGGCTCGGACGTCGGCGTCTTCATGGGCGTCATCAACGAGGGGTACGCGACCGGCGGCCCGGTGCCACCGGAGCTGGAGGGTTTCACCGGCACCGGCACCACCGGGAGCGTGGCCTCGGGCCGCATCTCGTACGTCTTCGGCCTCGAAGGCCCCGCGGTGACCGTGGACACGGCCTGCTCCTCCTCCCTGGTCGCCATGCACCTGGCCGGACAGGCGCTGCGGCGCGGGGAGTGCTCGATGGCCCTGGCCGGGGGCGCGACCGTCATGGCCGGGCCGGGCATGTTCATGCAGTTCTCGCGGCAGCGGGCGTTGGCCGCCGACGGCCGCTGCAAGTCGTACGCGGAAGCCGCCGACGGCACGGGCTGGGCCGAGGGCGCGGGTGTGGTCGTCCTGGAGCGCCTGTCCGACGCACGCCGCAACGGCCACCGGGTACTGGCCGTCGTCCGCGCGTCCGCCGTCAACCAGGACGGTGCCTCCAACGGCCTCACCGCGCCGAACGGCCCCGCCCAGCAGCGGGTGATCCGCCGGGCGCTGGCCGAGGCGGGACTCACCCCCGCCGACGTGGACGCGGTGGAGGGGCATGGCACGGGCACGGTTCTGGGTGATCCGATCGAGGCGCAGGCGCTGCTGGCCACGTACGGTCAGGACCGTGAGCGGCCGTTGTGGCTGGGGTCGTTGAAGTCGAACATCGGTCATACGCAGGCCGCGGCCGGTGTCGCCGGTGTGATCAAGATGGTGCAGGCGATGCGGCACGGTGTGCTGCCGGCCACGCTCCACGTCGACCGGCCGTCCACCGAGGTCGACTGGTCGGCGGGGGCGGTGGAACTGCTCACGGAGGCCCGTGAGTGGCCGGAGACCGGCCGTCCGCGCCGGGCCGGTGTCTCCTCCTTCGGCGTCAGCGGTACGAACGCGCACGTGATCCTGGAGCAGGCGCCGGAGGAGCCGGAGGCGGAACCGGTGGCCCCGGTGGCGGAGCCGGTGGTTCCGGTGGTCGGTGGTGTGGTGCCGCTGGTGGTGTCGGCCGCGTCGGCGGGGGCGTTGGCGGGACAGGCCGGACGGTTGGCGGCGTTCATCACCGACACCGGCATGGAAGGATCGCTCGCCGACATCGCGGGCACCCTGGTGCGGCGCCGGGCCGCCCTGTCCGAGCGGGCCGTGGCCGTTGCCGGTTCGCGTGAGGAGGCGGTAGCGGGGCTGGGGGTGCTGGCCCGTGGTGAGAGCAGTCCGCTCGTCGTGACCGGCACCGTCGCCGGTTCCGGCGGTCCGGGGCGGACGGTTCTTGTTTTTCCTGGTCAGGGGTCTCAGTGGGTGGGGATGGGCCGGGAGTTGCTGGAGTCCTCGGCGGTGTTCGCGCAGCGGGTGGGGGAGTGTGCCCGGGCGTTGGAGCCGTGGGTGGACTGGGATGTGCGGGCGGTGTTGCGTGGTGAGGTCGATCTGCTGGGGCGGGTCGATGTGGTGCAGCCGGCCAGTTTCGTGGTGAACGTCGCTCTGGCGGCGGTGTGGGCGTCGGTGGGTGTGGTGCCGGACGCGGTGGTGGGCCATTCGCAGGGGGAGATCGCCGCGGCGTGTGTGGCCGGTGTGCTGTCGCTGGAGGAGGCGGCGCGGATCGTGGCGGTGCGCAGCCGGGTGATCGCCGGTGGGCTGGCGGGCCGGGGCGGGATGGCGTCGGTGGCGCTGTCCGAGGCGGAGGCTGTCACCCGGCTCGCCGCCTGGGAGGGGCGGGTGGAGGTGGCGGCGGTCAATGGTCCGTCGTCGGTGGTGGTCGCCGGTGACGCGCAGGCGTTGGACGAGGTGCTGGCCGTGCTGGGGGCGGAGGGGGTGCGGGTGCGCCGGGTGGCGGTGGACTACGCCTCCCACACCCGGCACGTCGAGGCCGTCGAGGGGGCGCTGACGGAGGCGTTCGCGGACATCCGCGGCCGGGCGCCGCTGGTGCCGTTCTTCTCGACGGTGACGGGTGAGTGGGTGCGTGAGGCGGGCGTGCTGGACGGCGGTTACTGGTATCGCAACCTGCGCCGGCAGGTCCGTTTCGGCCCGGCGGTCACCTCCCTGCTGGCCGAGGGACACACGGTGTTCGTCGAGTGCAGCGCCCATCCCGTCCTCGTCCAGCCGGTGAACGAGGTGGTGGACGAGGCGGGGGCCGAGGCGGTGGTGTGTGGTTCCCTGCGGCGTGGGGAGGGCGGGCTGCGGCGGTTGCTGGCGTCGGTGGCGGAGGTGTTCGTCCGGGGTGTCGCCGTGGACTGGACGGGACTGCTGCCGGCCGAGGCGCGCGACGCACGGGTGGACCTGCCGACGTATGCCTTCGATCACCGTCACTACTGGCTGAAGACGGCTCCTTCGGCGGACGCCGCCTCGCTCGGGCAGGCCGGTGCTGATCATCCCCTCCTTGGTGCTGTGGTGGAGGTGCCGGAGACGGGCGGGGTGTTGTGCACCTCGCGGTGGTCGCTGCGTACGCATCCCTGGCTGGCGGACCACACCGTCGGCGGAACCGTGCTCGTGCCCGCCGCGGCCCTGGTCGAGCTGGCCGTCCGCGCCGGTGACGAAGTCGGCTGCGGATTCCTCGAAGAACTGGTCGTCGAAGCCCCGCTGGTGCTGCCGGAGCAGGGCGGCGTCCGGGTCCAGGTCACCGTCGGCGGTGCGGAGGAGACGGGCTCCCGGACGGTCACCGTGTACTCGACGCGCGAGGACGCCACCGAGGTGAGCGGGGCCGAGGCGTGGGTCCGGCACGCCACCGGGCTCCTCACGGCGACGCCCGAGCCGGGCCAGAGCCCGCGGGGCGACTTCCGGTCCTGGCCGCCGGCCGGTGCCCAGCGCGTCGAGGCGGAGGCGCTGTACGCCGGCCTGGTCCGGCGCGGCTACGAGCACGGGCCCGTGTTCCAGGCAGTACGCGCCGTCTGGCGGGCCGGTGAGGAGATCCTCGCCGAGGTCGCCGTGCCCGAGGACGAACGGGACGCGGCCGGGCGGTTCGGTATCCACCCGGCGTTGCTGGACGCCGCCCTGCACCCGGCGTTGCTGGACGCCGCCGTGGCCGACGGCGGCTCCAGGGTGTGGCAGTACCTCGACTGGCACGGCCTCACGCTGCACGCCGTCGGTGCGGCGGCGTTGCGCGTACGCGTCAGGCCGAACGGCCGCAACGCCCTCGCGCTGGAGGCGGTCGACCAGGCCGGCGGGCTGGTGCTGCGGGCGGAGTTCGCGAAACCTCGGCCATTGGCTCCCGAGCAGTTGGAGAGTGCGGCGGGCACGGCGAGCGACGACGCGCTGTTCCGCGTCGAGTGGACCGCGCTGCCCGGTGCCGACACGGCACCGGACGAGCCGCCGTCCTGGACCACCGTGCGCTCCGCCGCCGACGTCACCGCCCTCGCGGAGGAAGCGGCGAATATCCCGGCCCTGATCGTGCTGGAGGCGGTCGCCGCCCACGACCAGGACACGGACGACCCCGCGCTGACCCTGACGAACCGGGTCCTGGCGGCGGTACAGAGCTGGCTGGCCGCCCCGGCCCTGGAGCCGACCCGGCTGGTCGTGGCCACCCAGGGGGCCGTACCGGCCGGCGCCGACGGCGCGGTGACCGACCCCGCGGGCGGCGCGGTCTGGGGGCTGATCCGGGCCGCGCAGTCCGAGAACCCCGACCGGATCACGCTGCTCGACCTCGACCCCGCGCTCGACCTCGAACCGGGCGTACCCTCCGGCGCCGCCCTGGGCCACGCCCTGGGCCGGGCCCTGACCGGAACGGAACCCGAACTGGCCCTGCGCGGCGGGACAGCGCACGTCCCCCGGCTCACCCGCGCCACCTCCGCGGATGCCGACCGGGCCGCGACGACGCAGCCCGTGACGCTGGACCCGGAGGGCACGGTCCTCATCACAGGTGGCACCGGCTCCCTCGGCGGACTGCTGGCCCGGCACCTGGTCACCCGGCACGGCATACGCCACCTCGTACTGGTCAGCCGCCGCGGCCAGGAAGCCCCGGGAGCCGCCGCGCTGGTGGCCGACCTCACCGGACTCGGCGCCGCCGAGGTCACGGTGACGGCCTGCGACGTCACCGACCGCGACGCGGTCGCCGCCCTGCTGACCGAAACGCGCCGCGCCGGACGCCCGCTGACGGCGGTCGTGCACACCGCGGGCATCGCCGACGCCGGAGTGATCGGCACCATCCGGCCCGAGCAGGTGGCGCGGGTGTTCGCACCGAAGGTCACCGCGGTCCGGCACCTGGACGCGCTCACCCGCGAACTCGCCCCGGAGCTCGCCGCGTTCGTCGTCTTCTCCTCGGTCTCCTCGGTCTTCCTCGGCGCGGGTACCGGCAGCTACGCCGCGGCCAACGCCTTCCTGGACGCGGTGGCCCACCAGCGCCGGGCCGCGGGTCTGCCCGCCACCTCGCTGGCCTGGGGGCTGTGGGACCAGGCCACCGGCGGTATGGCGGCCGGCATGGACGACCTCACCCGCAGCCGGATGAACCGGCGAGGCGGTGTGCTGCCGATGAGCCCCGCCGAGGGCATGGACCTCTTCGACGGCGCCCTGCGCACCGGTGAGGCGCTGCTCGTCCCGGCCAAACTGGACCTGCGCCGGCTCCGTACCGACGCCGGCACCGGCCGGACCGTCCCCACCCTCCTGCGGAGCCTGGTGCGCACCGGACGGCAGACCGTGCGGGCGGCCTCCGGTGACAGCGGCGACGGCCTGGCCGCCCGGCTCGCCGGGCTCGCCCCGGCGGAGCAGGAGGCGCTGCTGCTGGACCTGGTCCGGACGCACGCGGCGACGGTGCTCGGCCACGCCGGCCCCGAGGGCGTCAAGCAGGAGACCGCTTTCCGCGACTCCGGGTTCGACTCGCTCACCTCGGTCGAGCTGCGCAACCGGCTCCGTGAGGCGACCGGTCTGAAGCTGGCCGCCACCGTCGTCTTCGACCATCCGACGCCGCTCGCCCTGGCCCGTCATCTGCACGGTGAGCTGGGTGAGACGGCGGCGATCGCCCCCGTGCGGGAAACGGCCGTCACGCTCGCCGATCCGGACGAGCCGATCGCGATCGTCGGCATGGCCTGCCGGCTGCCCGGCGGCGTCGACAGTCCCGAAGAACTGTGGCGGCTGGTCGCCGAGGGGCGGGACGCGATGTCCGGCTTCCCCGACGACCGCGGCTGGGACCTGAGCGGCTTCTTCAGCGACGACCCGGACCAGACCGGCACGTCCTACGTGAGCCAGGGCGGCTTCCTCTACGACGCCCCCCTCTTCGACGCGGCGTTCTTCGGCATCTCGCCGCGTGAGGCCCTGGCGATGGACCCCCAGCAGCGGCTGCTGCTGGAGACCTCCTGGGAGGCGCTGGAGCGGGCCGGCATCGACCCGACCTCGCTCAAGGGCAGCGACGTCGGGGTGTTCTCCGGCCTGATGGGCCAGGGATACGGCACCTCGGGCCCGGTACCGCCGGAGCTGGAGGGGTTCACCGGCACCGGCGGCATGGGCAGCGTCGCCTCCGGGCGCGTCGCCTATGTCTTCGGCTTCGAGGGCCCGGCGGTGACCGTGGACACGGCCTGCTCGTCCTCCCTGGTCGCCATCCACCTGGCCGCCCAGGCCCTGCGGGGCGGCGAGTGCTCGATGGCCCTGGCGGGCGGCGCCACCGTGATGGCGACCCCGGGCACCTTCGTCGAGTTCTCGCGGCAGCGGGGGCTGGCCGCCGATGGTCGCTGCAAGTCGTATGCGGAGGCGGCCGATGGCACGGGGTGGGCCGAGGGTGCGGGTGTGGTGGTGCTGGAGCGGTTGTCGGAGGCGCGGCGCAGGGGCCATCGGGTGCTGGCGGTGGTGCGGGGCAGTGCGGTCAATCAGGACGGTGCGTCCAATGGTCTGACGGCGCCGAACGGTCCGTCGCAGCAGCGGGTGATCCGCAAGGCGCTGGCGAACGCCGGGCTTACGGCGGCGGACGTGGACGCGGTGGAGGGTCACGGCACGGGCACGGTCCTCGGTGACCCGATCGAGGCACAGGCCCTGCTCGCCACGTACGGTCAGGACCGCGAACGGCCGCTCTGGCTGGGCTCCCTGAAGTCGAACATCGGACACACCCAGATGGCCGCGGGCGTGGCCGGTGTGATCAAGATGGTCGAGGCCATGCGGCACGGCATCCTGCCCGCGACCCTGCACGTCGACGCGCCGACGTCCCAGGTCGACTGGACGGTCGGAGCGGTCGAACTGCTGACGGAGCCCCGTGAATGGCCCGAGGTGGACCGGCCGCGCCGGGTGGGCGTCTCCGGGTTCGGCGTCAGCGGCACGAACGCGCACGTGATCCTGGAGCAGGCCCCGGAGGAATCGCCTGGGGAACAGGTGACTTCGGCCGATGGTGTGGTGCCGCTGATCGTCTCGGCACGTGGCACCGGCGCCCTGGCCGGTTCGGCGGGGCGGCTGGCGTCGTTCGTGGGTGGCAGTGATGTTCCGTTGGCGGTGGTCGCGGGGGCGTTGGTGTCCCGGCGGGCGGTGTTGCCGGAGCGGGCCGTGGTCGTGGCCGAGGACCGTGAGGAGGCGGTGGCCGGGCTGCGGGCGCTGGCGGGGGGTGAGGTGTCGCCGGTGGTGGTGACGGGTTCGGCTGTCGGGGGCCGGTCGGTGTTCGTGTTCCCGGGGCAGGGGTCGCAGCGCGCGGGGATGGGGCGTGAGCTGTACGACCGCTACCCGGTGTTCGCCCGCGCGCTGGACGAGGCGTGTGCGGCACTGGATGCGGAGCTGGCCGGGCATGTGGATCACTCGGTGAAGGACGTGGTCTTCGGCGAGGTCGGCAACGCGGATGGTGGCCTGCTGGATCGGACGGTGTTCACGCAGGCGGGGTTGTTCGCGGTGGAGTCGGCGTTGTTCCGGCTGGTGGAGTCGTGGGGTGTGCGGCCGGATGTGGTGGCCGGGCATTCGGTCGGTGAGGTCGTGGCCGCGCATGTGGCCGGGGTGCTGTCGTTGGAGGACGCGGCGGCGTTGGTGGCGGCGCGGGGCCGGCTGATGCAGGCCCTTGCTCCGGGTGGGGCGATGGTGGCGGTGGCCGCCACGGAGGCGGAGGCCGAGGAGTATCTCGGTGCGGGGGTTGATCTCGCGGCGGTGAACGCGCCTGGTTCGGTCGTCCTGTCGGGTGAGGAGGGCGCGGTCGGGGCGGTGGTGGAGAAGCTGCGTGAGCGGGGCCGCAGGACCAAGCGGCTGGCTGTCTCGCACGCGTTCCACTCGGCGTTGATGGAACCGATGCTGGCCGACTTCGCCAGGGTGCTGTCCGGGCTGACGTTCGACGAGCCGGCTGTTCCCGTCGTGTCGAATGTGACGGGCGGGCTTGCCGTGCCGGGGCAGCTGACCGATCCGGCGTACTGGGTGGACCATGTGCGCCGGCCGGTCCGTTTCGCCGACGGGATCAGTGCGGCGGGCGGGTCGTTGTTCGTGGAGCTGGGTCCCGGTGCGGCGCTGACCGGCGCGATCACGGAGTCCGCGGGCGAGGACACGGTATGCGTTCCGGCGCTGCGGGAGGACCGCGGCGAGGCGCGGACGCTGCTGGCAGCCATGGCCCACCTCTTCGTGCGCGGCACCGAGGTCGACTGGACGGCGGTCCTGCCGAAGGGTGCCGGTGACACCCACGTGGACCTGCCGACGTACGCTTTCGATCACCAGCACTACTGGCTGCGGACGGCTCCCGCCACCGACGCCGTCGCCCTGGGCCAGAGCACGGCGGACCACCCGCTGCTCGGCGCGGTGGTGCAGTTGCCGCAGTCCGACGGGTTGGTCTTCACCTCCCGGCTCTCCCTGCGAACCCACCCCTGGCTGGCCGACCACACCGTCGGCGGTGTCATCCTCGTCCCCGGCACCGGGCTGGTGGAACTGGCCGTACGGGCCGGGGACGAGGTCGGCTGCGGCGTACTGGACGAACTCGTCATCGAGGCGCCCCTGGTCATACCCGAGCAGGGCGGGGTGCGGGTCCAGGTCGCCGTCGGCGGGCCGGACGACAACGGGCTGCGCGGCGTGGCGGTCTACTCGGCCCGGGAGGGCACGGCCGGTGAGATCGGCGCCGACGCCTGGACCCGGCACGCCACCGGCGGCCTCACCGGCACCGCCCCCGCGGCCGGCGCCTTCGACTTCACCGCCTGGCCCCCGCCCGGCGCCGAGCGGGTCGAGGTGGACGTCGACGCCTTCTACTCCGGCCTCATCGACAAGGGGTACGCCTACGGCCCGGTGTTCCAGGGGCTGAGGGCGGTGTGGCGGCGCGGCAACGAGGTGTACGCCGAGGTCGCCCTGCCGGACGGGCAGCGGGAGGAAGCGACCCGGTTCGGCCTCCACCCCGCCCTGCTGGACGCCGCCCTGCACGCCAACGGGTTCGTCGCCCCGGCCACCGCGACCGGGCCCGGTGACGCACCGCGCACGGTCCTGCCGTTCGCCTGGAACCGGTTGGCGCTGCACGCGGCCGGAGCCTCGGCGCTGCGCGTGCGGCTGGCGCCGTCCGGAGCCGACGCGGTGGCGGTGCAGGCCGCCGACGAGACCGGCGCACCGGTGCTGACGACCGAGTCCCTGGTCTTCCGCGCGGTCAGCGCCGAGCAACTGGAGGCCGCGGCCGGTGCTCCCGGCGCGGACGCCCTGTTCCGCGTCGCGTGGACCGACCTCGCGGTGCCGGCCGGCGCGGACGTCCCGGCGCCGGCCTGGGCGCGGGTCGCCACCGCCGCCGACCTCGCCGGTCCGGTCGTCGCCGATACCCCGCCGGAGCTGCTGGTCGTACCGGCCGACGGCTCCGACGACGCCCTGGAGCGCACCTCCCGGGTGTTGGACGTCCTGCGGGCGTGGCTGGCCGACGAGCGGCTCGCGGACTCCTCGCTCGTGGTCGTGACCCGGGGTGCGGTGCCCGCGGCCGGTGAGGACACCGTGACCGACCCGGCGGGGGCGGCCGTGTGGGGGCTGGTACGGGCCGCCCAGGCGGAGAACCCCGGCCGGATCACCCTCGTCGACACCGACACCGACACCGACACCCAGACCGGCACCGACACCGGCGCTGCTCCCGACACCGGCACCGGCACCGACGCGGACGCCCGGTCGGACGGTGACGCCTCCCTCGCGTCCCTCCTCGCCACCGTGTCGGCGGCCGGCGAACCGCAGCTCGCGCTGCGCGGTACGGCCGTCCGCGCCCCGCGCCTGGTGCGGGCCGCCACCGGTGGTCCCGCCCCGCTGCCCCCGGGCTGGGACTCCGACGGCACCGTCCTCGTCACCGGCGGCACCGGCTCGCTGGGCGCCCTGCTGGCCCGGCACCTGGTCGAGCGGCGCGGTGTCCGGCACCTGCTGCTGGCGAGCCGGCGCGGCCCGGACGCGCCCGGCGCGCGGGAACTGGTCACCGAGCTGACCGCGCTCGGCGCGACGACCGTACGGGTGGCCGCCTGCGACATCGCCGACCGCGACGAGGTCGCCGCCCTGCTGGACTCCGTACCCGACGAGCACCCCCTGACCGCCGTCCTGCACACCGCGGGCGTCCTGGACGACGGGGTCATCGGCACGCTCGACCAGGAGCGCCTGGCCCATGTCTTCGCGCCGAAGGTGAGGGCCGTCCACCACCTGGACGAGCTGACCCGGACCCTGGACCTGTCGGCGTTCGTGGTCTTCTCCTCCGCCTCCGGGCTGTTCGGCTCGGCGGGCCAGGGCAACTACGCAGCCGCCAACGCCTGGCTGGACGCCGCGATGACCCGGCGCCGGGCGGCCGGTCTGCCCGCGCTGTCCCTGGCCTGGGGACCCTGGGAGCAGACCACCGGCATGACCGCGGGCGCCGAAGCGGCGGCCCGCACCCGTGGCAACCGGCGCGGTGGCATCCTGCCGCTCACCCCGCGGGAGGGCCTGGCCCTCTTCGACGCGGCCCTGGCCGGGGACGACTCGCTGGCCGTCCCGGTCAAACTGGACCTGAGGGCCGTACGCGCCGAGGCGGCCACGGGCGCCGGGGTGCCCCCGCTGCTGCGTCACCTCGTTCCGGCCGGGCGGCAGTGGGCGCGGGCCGCCGCCGGCGACGGCGGGGACGGTCTGCTGCGCCGGCTGGCCGGGCTGGACCACGACCGGCAGGAGGCGGTGCTGCTGGACGTCGTCCGCGGCCATGTGGCCGGTGTGCTCGGCCACGCCGGAGCGGACGGCGTCGGCGCCGGTACGGCGTTCAAGGACGCCGGGTTCGACTCGCTCACCTCCGTGGAACTGCGCAACCGGCTGCGCGCCGCGACCGGGGTCAACCTCTCCGCCACCGTGGTCTTCGACCACCCCACGCCCCTCGCCCTGGCCCGCCACCTGCACGGCGAACTCGCCCCCGAGGGCGCCGGCGGGCGGCGGACCGCGGCCGAGACGGACGAGGAACGGCTGCGCCACGCGCTGCTCGGCGTCCCGCTGGAGCGGTTCCGGGAGGCCGGCCTGCTGGACGCGCTGGTCGAACTGGCCGCCTCGGAACCCGGCGCACCCGCGCCCGGCGAACCGGACGCCGGGCGGGGGGCACTGGCCGACCTGGACGTGGACGACCTCGTACACCTCGCGCTCGGCGACGGCGAATCCCTCGACGGCTGACGCGGCACACGACAGATTGGGGCAAGGAACGTGAGTGCTTCCTACGAGAAGCTTGTCGAGGCGCTGCGCAAGTCGCTGGAAGAGGTCGGCACGCTGAAGAAGCGGAACCAGCAGCTGCTGGCCGCGTCGCGCGAGCCGATCGCGATCGTCGGCATGGCGTGCCGGCTGCCCGGCGGCGTCGACTCCCCCGAGGACCTGTGGGACCTGGTCGCCGAGGGACGCGACGGGGTGTCGGGCTTCCCGGACGACCGCGGCTGGGACCTCGACACCCTGCTGGACACCGACCCCGAGAAGACCGGCACCTCCTACGTGGACCAGGGCGGTTTCCTGCGGGGCGCCGGCCGGTTCGACGCGGAGTTCTTCGGCATCTCGCCGCGCGAGGCGCTGGCGATGGACCCCCAGCAGCGGCTGCTCCTCGAAACCTCGTGGGAGGCGCTGGAGCGGGCCGGCATCGACCCGGCGACCCTCAAGGGCACGGACGTCGGCGTCTTCAACGGCATCATGGGCGTCGACTACTTCGCGGGCGGCAGCGTCCCGCCCGAGCTGGAGGGCTTCACCGGCACCGGTGCCGCCTCCAGCGTCGCCTCCGGCCGCGTCTCCTACGTCTTCGGCTTCGAGGGCCCGGCCGTCACACTCGACACCGCCTGCTCGTCCTCCCTGGTCGCCATCCACCTCGCCGCGCAGGCGCTGCGCCGCGGCGAGTGCTCGATGGCCCTGGCGGGCGGCGCCACCGTCATGGCCACGCCCGGCCTGTTCATCGACTTCTCCCGGCAGCGCGGCCTCGCCGCCGACGGCCGCTGCAAGGCCTACGCGTCGGCCGCCGACGGCACCGGCTGGGCCGAGGGAGCGGGCGTCATCGTCCTGGAACGCCTCTCGGAGGCGCGGCGCAGGGGCCACCGCGTGCTGGCCGTCGTGCGCGGTACGGCGGTCAACCAGGACGGCGCCTCCAACGGCCTCACCGCCCCCAACGGCCCCGCCCAGCAGCGCGTGATCCGCAAGGCCCTCGCCGCGGCCGGTCTCACCCCGGCGGACGTGGACGCGGTGGAGGGCCACGGCACGGGCACGGTCCTGGGCGACCCGATCGAGGCACAGGCCCTGCTCGCCACCTACGGCCAGGACCGCGAACGGCCGCTCTGGCTGGGCTCCCTGAAGTCGAACATCGGACACACCCAGGCCGCCGCCGGTGTCGCCGGTGTGATCAAGACGGTCCAGGCCCTGCGTCACGGCGTGCTCCCCGCGACCCTGCACGTCGACGAACCGTCCCCCCGCGTCGACTGGGACGCGGGCGCCGTGCGGCTGCTCACGGAGGCCCGTGCGTGGCCGGACCTGGACCGGCCGCGCCGGGCGGGCGTCTCCGGGTTCGGCGTCAGCGGCACGAACGCCCACGTGATCCTGGAGCAGGCCCCCGAGGAGCCCGCCGCCGTGCCGGTGGCCGCGAGCGACGGCGAGCTGCCGGTCGTGGTCTCGGCCCGCACCACGGCCGCCCTCGCCGGACAGGCCGGACGGCTGGCGGACTTCGTCGCCGGCACCGACGCCCCGCTGGTGACCGTCGCCGGCGCACTGGTCGCCCGGCGCACGACCCACCCCGAACGGGCCGTGCTCCTCGCCGGCTCACGGGACGAGGCCCTGGCCGGGCTGCGGGCGCTGGCTGACGGGGAGACCGGGGCCTCTTCGTTGATCACGGGTTCGGCTGTCGGGGGCCGGTCGGTGTTCGTGTTCCCGGGGCAGGGGTCGCAGCGCGCGGGGATGGGGCGTGAGCTGTATGACCGCTATCCGGTGTTCGCCCGCGCGCTGGACGAGGCGTGTGCGGCACTGGATGCGGAGCTGGCCGGTCATGTGGATCACTCGGTGAAGGACGTGGTCTTCGGCGAGGTCGGCAACGCGGGTGGTGGCCTGCTGGATCGGACGGTGTTCACGCAGGCGGGGTTGTTCGCGGTGGAGTCGGCGTTGTTCCGGCTGGTGGAGTCGTGGGGTGTGCGGCCGGATGTGGTGGCCGGGCATTCGGTCGGTGAGGTCGT
Source organism: Streptomyces sp. SYSU D01066-1 (assembly GCF_054956795.1). Lineage (NCBI taxonomy): Bacteria > Bacillati > Actinomycetota > Actinomycetes > Kitasatosporales > Streptomycetaceae > Streptomyces > Streptomyces sp. SYSU D01066-1. The sequence goes on from NZ_JBUDHV010000060.1 coordinate 21,157, forward strand.
GGCCGCGCATGTGGCCGGGGTGCTGTCCCTGGAGGACGCGGCGGCGTTGGTGGCGGCGCGGGGCCGGCTGATGCAGGCCCTTGCTCCGGGTGGGGCGATGGTGGCGGTGGCCGCCACGGAGGCGGAGGCCGAGGAGTATCTCGGTGCGGGGGTTGATCTCGCGGCGGTGAACGCGCCTGGTTCGGTCGTCCTGTCGGGTGAGGAGGGCGCGGTCGGGGCGGTGGTGGAGAAGCTGCGTGAGCGGGGCCGCAGGACCAAGCGGCTGGCTGTCTCGCACGCGTTCCACTCGGCGTTGATGGAGCCGATGCTGGCCGACTTCGCCAGGGTGTTGTCCGGGCTGACGTTCGACGAGCCGGCTGTTCCCGTCGTGTCGAACGTGACGGGCGGGCTTGCCGTGCCGGGGCAGCTGACCGATCCGGCGTACTGGGTGGACCATGTGCGCCGGCCGGTCCGTTTCGCCGACGGGATCGGGGCCACCGACGGCTCCGTCTTCCTGGAGCTGGGCCCGGGTGCGGCGCTGACCGGCGCGATCACGGAGTCCGCGGGCGAGGACACAGTATGCGTTCCGGCGCTGCGGGACGACCGAGGCGAGGCCCACACGCTCCTGCTGTCGGTGGCCGAACTGTTCGTCCGCGGCGCGAAGGTGGACTGGACGGCGGTCCTGCCGAAGGGTGCCACCGAGATCCCGGTGGACCTGCCGACGTACGCCTTCGACCACCAGCACTACTGGCTTCCGACCCCCCGCCCCCTCATGGACGCCACCGCCCTGGGCCAGGGCAGCGCCGACCACCCCCTGCTGGGCGCGGTGGTGCAGTTGCCGCAGTCCGACGGGCTGGTCCTCACCTCGCGGCTCTCCCTGCGCACCCACCCCTGGCTGGCCGACCACACCGTCGGCGGTGTCGTCCTCGTCCCCGGCACCGGGCTGGTGGAACTGGCCGTACGGGCCGGTGACGAGGTCGGCTGCGGCGTACTGGACGAACTCGTCATCGAGGCGCCCCTGGTCGTCCCGGCGGAGGGCGCCGTACGCGTCCAGGTCGCCGTCGGCGGGCCGGACGAGACCGGGTCCCGGACCGTGGAGGTGTACTCCACCGGCCAGGACGTCGATGCCGAGGGCGGCGCGGGCACCTGGACCCGGCACGCCGGCGGCACCCTGAGCACGGCCGTCCCTCCCGCCGGCACCTTCGACTTCACCGCCTGGCCCCCGCCCGGCGCCCGGCAGGTCGACATCTCCGACGGCTACGAGAAACTGACCCGGGCGGGATACGCGTACGGCCCGGCGTTCCAGTGCGTGCGCAAGGTCTGGCGGCGCGACGGCGAACTGTTCGCCGAGGTCGCCGTACCGCCGGAACAGCGCGAGAACGCCGCCGGGTTCGGCATCCACCCGGCGCTGCTCGACGCGGCACTGCACGCGAGCATCCTGGACGCGGCCGCCGAGGTGACCGACGGCACGGTGGCCGAGGACGAGCCGGTGGTGCGGCTGCCGTTCGCCTGGAACGGGCTGGCGCTGCACGCCTCCGGTGCCGCGTCGATCCGGGTACGGCTGCTCCGGCCCGACCCGGACACGCTGTCCCTGGAGGCCGTCGACGACACCGGCGGTCCGGTCCTGACGCTGGACTCGCTCGTCTCGCGGGCCGTCTCCGGCGAGCAGCTCGCAGCGGCGGCCGGCACACCCGGCACCGACGCGCTGTTCGGCGTGGAGTGGAGCGAGCTGCCGCCCGTGTCCGCCGTGGGAGAGGTGCCCGCGGTGACGGTGGTCGAGGCACGTACCGGCGGGGACGACGACACGCCGGTGGCATTGGCCGGCCGGGTGCTGACCGCCGTACAGGCGTGGCTCGCGGACGAGGACGCCGCGGACCGCCGGCTGGTCGTGGTGACTCGGGGGGCGGTGCCGGCCGGTGGTGACGCGGCGGTCACCGATGTGGGGGGTGCGGCGGTGTGGGGGCTGGTGCGGGCCGCGCAGGCGGAGAACCCGGACCGGTTCGTGCTGGTGGACGGTGACACGGACGAGGTGGATCTGGGTGTCGTCCTGGCGGCCGGTGAGCCGCAGGTGGCGGTGCGTGCGGGGGTGTTGTACGTGCCGCGGCTGGCCCGGCTCGCCCCGGCCGGGGCCGGGGAGCCGGTGCTGGATGCGGAGGGGACGGTGCTGATCACGGGTGGTACCGGTTCGCTGGCGGGTCTGCTGGCGCGGCATCTGGTGGTCCGGCACGGGGTGCGGCATCTGGTGCTGGTGAGCCGTCGGGGCATGCGGGCGCAGGGGGCCGCGGAGTTGGTGGCGGGGCTGGAGGCGCTGGGTGCCGAGTCGGTGGCGGTGCCGGCCTGTGACGTGACGGACCGGGAGGCGGTGCGGGCGCTGCTGGCCGGGCTGGGCGGCCCGCGGCTGACCGCTGTCGTGCACGCGGCCGGTGTCTTCGACGCGGGGGTGGTCGGGGAGATCGAGCCGGAGCGGCTGGCGCGGGTGTTCGCGCCGAAGGTGGCGGCGGTCGAGCATCTGGACGAGCTGACCCGGGAACTGGTGCCGGATCTGGACGCGTTCGTCGTGTACTCGTCGGTCTCGGGTGTCTTCCTCGGTGCGGGGACCGGCAGTTACGGTGCCGCCAACGCCTGCATGGACGGATTGATGGCCCGCCGTCGGGCGGCCGGGTTCCCGGCGCGGTCGCTGGCCTGGGGACTGTGGGAGCAGACCACCGGCATGGGCGCCGGCCTGGACGACCTCTCCCGCAGCCGCATGAGCCGCCGCGGCGGTGTGCTGCCGCTGGGCCCCGAGGAGGGCATGGAGCTGTTCGACGCGGCGCTGGCCGGTGACCGGACCCTGGTCGTGCCGGCCAGGATCGACCTGCGGGGACTGCGGGCCGACGCCACCGCCGGAGCCACCGTGCCGCCCCTGCTGCGCGGCCTCGTCCGCGCGGGCCGGCGTGCCGCGCGGGGGAGCGGACCCGAGGGCCGGGACGGGCTGGCCGGACGGCTGGCCGGGCTGGCCCCCGCCGAGCGCGAGACACTCCTGCTGGACCTGGTCCGCGCCCACGTCGCCAACGTCCTCGGGCACACCGGACCGGACCGGGTCAGGGCCGAGACCGCGTTCAAGGACGCCGGGTTCGACTCCCTCACCTCCGTCGAACTGCGCAACCGCCTGCGCGAGGCCACCGGCCTGAACCTTCCCGCCACCGCCGTCTTCGACTACCCGACGCCGCTCGCGCTCGCCCGGCACCTGCACGAGGAGTTCGCGGGCGCCACCCCGGCCGCGGCCGGAGCGGCGCGGCCGGCCGCGCCGCACGACCCGGACGAGCCGATCGCCGTGGTGGGCATGGCCTGCCGGCTGCCCGGCGGGGTCGGCGGCCCCGAGGACCTGTGGCGCCTGGTCCGCGAGGGCCGCGACGGAGTCACGGGGTTCCCCACCGACCGCGGCTGGGACCTCGACGCGGTCTTCGACGCCGACCCCGAGCACGCCGGGACGTCGTACGTCGGCCAGGGCGGGTTCCTGCACGAGGCACCGCTGTTCGACCCGCTGTTCTTCGGGATCTCCCCCCGGGAGGCGGTGGCCATGGACCCGCAGCAGCGGCTGCTCCTGGAGACCTCCTGGGAGGCGCTGGAGCGGGCGGGCGTCGACCCCCTGGCGCTGAAGGGCACGGATGTCGGCGTGTTCAGCGGCATCATGGGCGTCGACTACTACTCCGGCGGCGGAGTGCCGGAAGAGGTGGGCGGCTTCGCGCTGACCGGCGCCGGGGCGAGCGTGGCCTCGGGCCGGGTGTCGTACGTCTTCGGCTTCGAGGGCCCCGCCGTCACCGTGGACACCGCCTGCTCCTCCTCGCTCGTCGCCCTGCACCTGGCCGCCCAGGCCCTGCGGCAGGGAGAGTGCTCCCTCGCCCTCGCCGGCGGTTCGACGGTGATGGCCGGGCCCGGGATGTTCATGGAGTTCTCCCGGCAGCGGGCGCTGGCCTCGGACGGGCGGTGCAAGTCGTACGCCGACGCCGCCGACGGCACCGGCTGGGCCGAGGGCGCGGGAGTGGTCGTACTCGAACGCCTCTCGGAGGCCCGCCGCAACGGCCACCGGGTGCTCGCCGTGATCCGGGGCAGCGCCGTCAACCAGGACGGCGCCTCCAACGGGCTCACCGCCCCCAACGGCCCCTCCCAGCAGCGGGTCATCCGTAAGGCCCTCGCCGCGGCCGGTCTCACCCCGGCCGACGTGGACCTGGTGGAGGGCCACGGCACCGGCACCGTCCTCGGCGACCCGATCGAGGCGCAGGCCCTGCTGGCGACGTACGGCCGGGACCGGGACCCGCGGCGACCGCTGTGGCTCGGCTCGCTGAAGTCGAACATCGGCCACGCCCAAGCCGCCGCCGGTGTCGCCGGCGTGATCAAGGCCGTACAGGCGCTGCGGCACCGCGAGATGCCCGCCACCCTGCACGTCGACGCGCCCTCCTCCCAGGTCGACTGGTCGGCCGGCGCGGTGCGGCTGCTCACCGAGGCCCGCGAGTGGGCCGACCCGGGACGGCCGCGCCGGGCCGCGGTGTCCTCGTTCGGGCTCAGCGGCACCAACGCGCACGTGATCCTGGAAGAGGCTCCGCGGCCCCCGGAGGAAGCCGCTGAGGAGCCCGCGCGGCCGGCCGCCGCCGTCGTCCCGCTGGTCGTGTCGGCCCGCGGCACCGCGGCGCTCGCCGGGCAGGCGGCACGGCTCGCCGCGTTCCTCGACGGCACCGACGCCGCGCTCACGAAGATCGCGGCGGCGCTGGTGACCCGGCGGGCCGTCCTGCCGGAGCGGGCCGTGGTCCTGGCCGGCACCCGCGAGGAGGCACTGGCCGGACTGGGCGCGCTGGCCCGCGGCGAGAGCAGCCCCGCCGTGGTGACCGGCGGTCCCGCCGCGGCCGGCGCCGGCAAGGTCGTCCTCGTCTTTCCTGGTCAGGGTTCGCAGTGGAACGGCATGGGCCGCGAACTGCTGGAGTCCTCTCCGGTGTTCGCGGAGCGGATCGAGGAGTGTGCCCGGGCTCTGGAGCCCTGGACGGACTGGGACCTGAAGGCGGTCCTGCGC
>NZ_JBUDHV010000061.1:0-25709 GCF_054956795.1 Streptomyces sp. SYSU D01066-1
GAGCTACCAAGAGGCCCTTCTTCCATGCGCCTGCACCGGTCAGCTCACCCGAACCAGGACCCCGTTCGAACCCGATCGACTCCACGAGCGGATAGAGAACGGCCAGTCAGCCGCCTTGACCCGAACGGGACTCGAACTCTTGCAGTCCTGAAGCCTTCGCGGGAGCTGGACCTGACCTTGGCGGCGGGTGACAAGCGGGTTCTGCTGGAGGTCACCTGGCCATCCTGCTGGACCTGGAGTTCGGCGCCGAGACCGTGCGCCAGTGGGCCGTCGCGGGCGGCCATCCGGCCGAGGCCGAGCCGTACACCCAGCCCCTCGACACCCGGAAGCGGGACGAGGAGGACCGGCGTCGCCTGGACGCCGTGTGACCAGCCACCCCGATGATCTTGGGTGTAAGTCGGTGACCTCCGGATAATTACCTCTCATGAGGCTTCTGAAGGGGTTGTGTGACGCTGATCGGTCGCTGACCAAACAGGCGGCCTCCCACATCCCGTCCGGTTTCGGCAAAGTGCTCTCAGCGGTGGAGGAGACCGCGGAGAGCACGAAGTTGTGGTGTGGCGCCGCCGCCGCGATGGCGTGGCTGGGCGGGTGGCGCGGCCGTAAGGCGGCGGTGGCCGGACTGGGCGCTGTGGTGATGGCACAGATGATCTCGAACGGCCTGTGCAAGCAGCTGGCCGGCCGGCCCCGGCCACCTAAGGAGTGGTTCCCCCACGACGAGGTCGATGACCGCCCCGACTCCTCCTCCTTCCCCTCCGGACACACCGCCGCCGCAGTGGCCTTCACCACCGCCGTCGCACCCACGTGGCCAACCGTCGGTGCTGCGTGCGCGGTACCGGCCGCCATGGTGGCGCTCGAGCGGGTGCAAAGCGGTGCCCACTACCCCAGCGACGTTGCCGCCGGCGCCGCCATCGGCCTGGCCAGCGCCTGGCTCGCCCGCCACACCCCACACCTGATCCTGCGCCACCACTTCTCAAGCTGAGGGGCGCGGCCGCATCTCCACGATCAGCAGACCGGATATCCGAAAGCGGGTCAGCAGGCCGAACAAGTCCGCCTCGTCGATGACGTCGCCGTAGAACACCGTCTGGTTGCCGAGCACCACCGGGCCCGACAGACGTCACCCGCAACGGGTGGGCCGCCGTTTCTGAGGCTTGGCAACTCTTCGCCGAGACTGCGATCGGGCCCCGCTGCACACCCTGAACTCGCCTGCTCCGGGTACTCGCCCGCTCATCGGATGGTCGGGCCCATGAGACAGCCCGGCCTGCAGAAACTCATTGAGACGGGAGGTGACCATCGTGTCGAGCACGCAGCCGCACCATGCCGGATCCGACCACAGCACGGACCGCTTGGGCCAGGAGCCGGTGGGCGAGCTGGTGCAGTGGGCTTCGCAGCAGCTGACCGAGCTGGTGCGCGGCGAGATGCGCCTGGCGCAGGCGGAGATGAAGGAGAAGGGCAAGCGCTACGGCAAGGGCGGTGGCCTGCTCGGCGGCGCCGGAGTCATCGGTTTCCTGATGGCGCAGACGCTGGTCGCCACCGCGATCGCGGCGCTGGCAGAGGCGATGCCGGTGTGGGCGGCTGGGCTGATCGTCACAGCGGTGCTGGGTGTGATCGCCGCGGTGACGGCCATGAGTAGAAAGAAGCAGGTCGACCAGGCCGCGCCGCCCACGCCCGGACAAACGGTCGAAAACGTGAAGGCCGGCGTGGCCGAGATCAAGGAGAGCGCACACCGATGACCCAGCCGCCTCACGACGAATCCACCGCCTCCAGCCCCGAGGAACTGCGCGAGCAGGTCGAGCAGACCCGCGAAGAGCTCGGGAAAACGGTCGAGGCGCTCGCAGCGAAGACCGACATCAAGGCGCGCGCCCAGGACAAGACCTCCGAGGTCAAGGAACAGGCTGCAGCGAAGGCCGGCGAGCTGAAGGAAAAGGCCGCCCTCAAGACCGGGGAACTGAAGGCAAAGGCCACTGACCTGGCCCACCAGGCGCAGGACCGGCTGCCCGACCCGGTCAAGGACAAGGCCGCCCAGGCCGCCGGGCAGGCCCGGGCCAAGGTCGCCCAGGCCGGCCAGCTGTGGCAGGACAAGGCGCCCGAGCCGGTGCGGGAGAAGACCGCCCAAGGGGCGCAGCTGGCGCGGGACAACCGCAACCTGCTGCTGGGAGCCGCGGGTGTGGCCATCGTGCTGTGGCTCGCCTGCCGCCGCCGGAAGGGGTGAACCGGGTGAAGGAATCGAAGATCGCCTACAAGCCGGTCGGTCCGGCCCTCGGCGCCGTCAGCGGCATGGCAGCGGGAGCGCTGTTCACGTAGACGTGGAAGATGCTCGGCCACGACGAGGACGCCCCGGAAGCAACCGACGAAGAACGTTCCTGGCGCGAGGTGCTGCTCGCCGCCACAGTGCAAGGCGCGATCTTCACCGGGGTCAAGGCGGCCGTCGACCGCGTTGGCGCGACCGCCCCCCGCCGACCGACCGGGACCTGGCCCGGCTGACGCGGACAAGGAGGTGGGAGGGCCGGCACGACACGGATGCCGGCCCTCCCGCTCCCCGACCAGTACCCGTACGAAGGACCCTCACAGCATGTCAGATCAGCACGCGGCCGCCGCGCTGACAGCCGCAGCAGTCATCGCGACGATCCTGGTCGCCCGGGCAGCGGTCCGCCACGGTGGCCGAGGGCACACCGCCCGCGCTGTCCGCCCGCCGCGCCGCCACACTGCATCCGGCGCTGACGAGGCCGGAACCACACCATCTGCAGCCACGCTCTCAGACGCCGCCGGCTCTCTTGCCGTGCGAGAGGCTGAACAGCACGTCCACCACTGCTGGCAGCAGCTCCAAGCACACGCCGACCCGCCGCCCGAGTGATCCACCAGTGGCTGCCACCGGTGACGACCAGGCGCCAGCGTCGGTGGACCGAGTGCGGCATGCACTGCGCCAACACGGTCCACCGCGTCTACACGCCCTGGTGGCCCGCGCGCTGAACTCACCGACGCAGACACACGGCGCAGTGGCACGCATGCGGCTCCTCTCCCTTGCTGGTCAGCGAGCTCCCTACGGCGAACTGCACGGAGACAAGGGCTACGACTACCGCTCGCTGACCCGGCCGGATCTGGAGGCGAGGCCGGCCCGGGACCTGATCGGCCGCGACTTCCACGCCGGGCGTTTCGGGATCAAGCTGGTCGGCGACATCACCTGTCTCCCGACGGCCGAGGGCCGGCTCCACCTCGCCTGCTGGCTGGACCTGGCCACCCGCGAGGTCGTCGGCTATGCCATGGCCGACCACCATCGCGCCGAGCTCGTCGTCGACGCCCTCGACATGGCCTACGGCCGAGGCGGGCTGGAGCCCGGATGTGTGATCCACAGCGATCGCGGCAGCGCGTACACATCGGCGCAATTCAGGATCGGATACAGGAGTTGGGGCTGCGACAGAGCTGCGGACGCAGCGGATCATGTTTCGACAACGTCGTGGCGGAAGGTTTCCGGGCCCTGCTCGAGGAAGAGATCGGAGCCCGGACCTGGCCCGACCGGGCCACCGCCCGCGCGGAGGTCTTCACCTTCATCGAGACCTTCTACGACCGCCGCCGCCTGCGCAGGCACAAGATTTTCGGCTACCTCACCCCGTCCGAGACCAGGCAGCGGCATCAACACACCCCGGTGGCGAGGCCGGTCCTCGCGCACGGTGGGCTCCGGTTTGCCGGTAGCAGTGTCCTGACGAGAAGAACCGCTGGGTGAAGCCGCTGTGACCGCCCCAGAGAGCGTCTCGTCTGGTGCGGCCGGATGCCGCCCCTACAGTGACGCCAGGCGCAGCGCTATCCGAGGAACGACAACCGCACCGTGCGGTTGTGATTCGAGACGTTCGTGTCGACCAGGCACACGGACTGCCAGGTCCCCAGTTCCAGCCGTCCTGCGATCACCGGCAGGGTCGCGTGCGGGGGTACGAGGGCGGGGACGACGTGGTCGCGGCCGTGGCCGGGGGTGCCGTGGCGGTGTTGCCAGCGGTCGTCGGCGGGGAGGAGGGTGTGCAGGGCGGAGAGGAGGTCGTCGTCGCTGCCCGCGCCCGTCTCGATGACGGCGATCCCCGCCGTGGCGTGCGGGACGAAGACGTTGAGGAGACCGTCGCGGCCGGCCGCGGCCTCGCGCAGGAAGCCCTCGCAGTCGCCGGTGATGTCGACGACCCTCTCCGAGGAGCCGGTGGTGAAGTTCAGGGTCCGGGTGGTGAACGCTTCTGCCATGGGTCCCATCCTGACGTACGCGGCCAATTCCGGCGGCGGGGAGGGTCCGTCGGCGGGAAGACGCGGTCCGGCCGCGCTGTTGGCAGTGCCGTGAACCGTGTACGCGAGACCGAGGTCGTCGTCATCGGCGCCGGACAGGCCGGACTGTCCGCCGCCTACCACCTGCGCCGCACCGGGTTCGCACCGGAGCGCGACTTCGTGGTGCTGGACCACTCCCCCGGCCCGGGCGGGGCCTGGCAGTTCCGCTGGCCGACGCTGACGTACGGCAAGGTGCACGGGATGCACTCGCTGCCGGGCATGGAGCTGACCGGCGCCGATCCCGAGCGGCCGTCCGCCGAGGTCGTCGCGGAGTACTTCGCGGCGTACGAGCGTGAGTTCGATCTGCGGGTACGGCGGCCCGTCGATGTCGGCGCGGTGCGCGAGGGGCCGGACGGGCGGCTGCTCGTCGGGGCGTCGGAGGGGGACTGGTCGGCGCGCGCGCTGATCAACGCGACCGGCACCTGGGACCGGCCCTTCTGGCCGCGCTACCCGGGGCAGGAGACGTTCCGGGGACGGCAGTCGCACACGGCGGGGTACACCGGTCCGCAGGAGTTCACCGGGCAGCGGGTGATCGTGGTGGGCGGGGGCGCATCAGGCACCCAGCACCTGCTGGAGATCGCCCCGTACGCGGCTGCCACCACGTGGGTGACCCGGCGTCCGCCCGTGTTCCGGGAGGGGCCCTTCGACGAGGACGCCGGGCGGGCGGCCGTCGCGCTCGTGGAGGAACGGGTGCGGCAGGGGCTGCCGCCGAAGAGTGTCGTCTCCGTGACCGGACTGCCGCTGAACGACGCGGTACGGGCCGGCCTCGACTCGGGCGTGCTGGACCGGCAGCCCATGTTCGACCGGATCACGCCCGACGGGGTGGTGTGGACGGACGGGCGGCGGGTGTCCGCCGATGCCATCCTGTGGGCGACCGGCTTCCGGCCCGCCGTGGACCACCTGGCGCCGATGCGGCTGCGGGAGCCGGGCGGCGGCATACGCGTCGAGGGCACGCGCGCGGTCGCCGACCCCCGGATCCACCTCGTCGGCTACGGGCCCTCGGCCAGCACCGTCGGCGCCAACCGGGCCGGACGCGCGGCCGTGCGGGACATCAGGCGGCTGCTGGCCGGGGAGGGACACCTGGCCGCGTGACACCCCGTCGGGCCGCCCCGGCCTCACGCCTTGGCGGGGACGGTCTCGGATGAGGAGTTCCCGGGGGAGGCTTCGCGCCGGTTCTTGTCGGACTCGGCGACGTTGCGCTGGTGCTCCTCGTGATCGGCGGTGAACCGCGTGTCGCCGGGCTTGACCGTGACGAAGTACAGCCAGTCCCCCGGCGCCGGATCGATCGCGGCGCGCATCGCGGCGCTTCCGGGGTTGGCGATGGGCGTCGGCGGCAGCCCCATGCGCTGGTACGAGTTGTAGGGGCTGTCGATCTTCGTGTCGTCCTCGGTGACGTCCAGGGCGGAGCGGTTCAGCGCGTAGTTCAGGGTGGAGTCCATCTGGAGCGGCATGCCGCGCTCCAGGCGGTTGAAGACGACCCGGGCGACCTTGCGCATGTCGGCCTCGGTGGCGGCCTCGGACTGCACGATGCTCGCGATGGTCACCGCCTGGTACACGTTCATGGCGTTGCGCTCGGCGCCCGCCGCGACCGGAGCGCCGTTGAATTCGCGGTTCGCCGCGTCCACCATCGCCCTCAGCAGCTTCTCGGGGGTGGTCTTGTCGTCCAGCGGGTACGTCGCCGGGAAGAGGTAGCCCTCGGGGTTGCCCTCCGCGTCGGCGGGGAGCTTCAGGCGGGCCTTGCCCAGGGACTTCCCGGTGGTCCCGGCCGGCAGGGCGAGGGCCTTGTCGACGGCCTCGTACACCTGGGAGGCGCGTCGGCCCTCGGGGATCACCAGGGACCTGGGCCGGGCGGCTCCCTCTTCGCCCAGCGTCAGCAGCGGCACCGCCACAGCGGTGCCGACGACGACGGCTCCCGTCGCGACCAGGGCGATCCGGCCCCGGCGCGTCAGTCGAATCGTGCTCCTCGTGCTCCATGACGGAGTGTTCGTCTGCATGCGGGCACGGTAACCCTCAGAGCATCACAAAGCGGACAGTCTGGGCATATTTTCATCTTGTCGGTACCTGTCGTGCGTCCCGGCGGACGAGAGCCGCGTACCGGCCGTTCCGCTCCAGCAGCTCCTCGTGCGTGCCCCGCTCGGCCAACCGCCCGGCATCGAGGACGGCGATCTGGCCGGCGTCCCGGACGGTCGACAGGCGGTGCGCGATGGTGATCGTGGTGCGGTCGGCGGACAAGGCGTCCACCGCTTGCTGGACGGCGGCCTCGGTGCGCGTGTCCAGGGCGCTGGTCGCCTCGTCGAGGATGAGCACGGGCGGGTCGCGCAGAATCGTGCGGGCGATGGCCAGACGCTGTTTCTCGCCGCCGGAGAAGCGGTGTCCGCGCTCCCCCACGACGGTGTCGTAACCGTCGGGCAGCGCGGCGATGTGGTCGTGGATCTGCGCGGCCTTCGCCGCCTCGGCCAGTTCCTCGTCGGTCGCGTCCGGCTTGGCGAAGCGCAGGTTGTCGGCGACCGAGGCGTGGAAGAGGTACGTCTCCTGCGAGACGACGCCGACCGCGCGGGCCAGGGTGTCGAAGTCGAGGTCACGCACGTCGACCCCGTCGAGGGTGACCCGCCCGCCCGTGACGTCGTAGAGCCGCGGCACCAGGTAGCCGAGGGTGGACTTGCCGGCGCCGGTCGGGCCGACCACCGCGAGGCTGCCGCCGGCGGGGACGGTGATGTCGATTCCGTCGAGGACCGGGCCGCCCTGGCCGTCGTAGCGGAACTCGACGTTCTCGAAGCGGACCTCGCCCTTGATCTGGTCGAGGTGGACGGGGTTCTCGCGCTCGGTTATGTCGACGGGCAGGTCCAGGTACTCGAAGATGCGCTGGAACAGGGCGAGCGAGGTCTGGATCTGGACGCCGGTCGACAGCAGGCTGACCGCCGGACGGAACAGACCCTGCTGGAGCGTGACGAAGGCGACGATCGTGCCGATGGAGACGTCCGGGCCGCCGAGCTTCAGAGCCATGCCCGCCGCCCAGTAGATGACGGCGGGCAACGCGGCCATGACGATGGTGATGACGGCCATGCGCCAGCGGCCCGCCATGTTCGACCGCACTTCCAGGCCGACCAGCCGTTCGGACTCGTCGGCGAAGGAGCGGGTGAGCGAGTCGGAACGGCCCATGGTGCGGCCCAGCAGGATGCCGCTGACCGAGAGGGACTCGGTGACCGTGGCGGCCATCGCTGCCATCTGCTTCTGACGCTGGGTGGTGATCTTCTTTCGCTCGTTGCCGACCCTGCGGCTGATCCAGACGAAGACGGGGAGGAGCAGCAGAGAGACGACGGTCAGACGCCAGTCCAGGGCGAGCATCGCGACGACGGTGGCGACGACGCTGGTGGCGTTGGAGACCAGGGACGTGGCGGTGGAGGTCACGGTGGCCTGCATGCCGCCGATGTCGTTGGCGATGCGCGACTGGACCTCGCCGGTGCGGGTGCGGGTGAAGAAGGCGAGCGACATGCGCTGGAGGCGACCGTAGACGGCGGTGCGCAGGTCGTGCATGACGCGCTGGCCGACGGTCGTGGAGATCAGCGTCTGGAGCACGCCGAAGACGCTGGTGAGGACAGCGCCGAGGATCATGCCCAGGGCCAGCAGGCTCAGCAGGCCGGTGCGCCCCTCGGGGATGGCGACGTCCAGGATCTCCCTGAGCAGGAAGGGGGTGGTGACCGAGACCAGCGACGCGGCGCCGACGAGTGCGCCGACGACCGCGAGGCGGCCCCGGTAGGGGCGGAAGAGTCTCAGGATGCGGCGCACCTGCCGGGGTTGTTCCCGCGCGTCGGCGGGTGGGGTCCAGGAGAGGCCGTGGTCGGGTTTCATGGGCTCCTTTCGGAGGTCGTCCGGACCGTCGTCGTCCGGACGGAGGTCGCCCGGACGGAGGTCGTCCTGCTCCCGGGCTGGCGGGGTGCGAGCGGCCGCGGAGGTGCGGCGCCCGCTGCCCGGGCACCGGTCGACGGTCCCGTACGGCCTCCGGCGGCCGTACGGACCGTCGGCGGCCCGCCGTGCCGCCGACGACCGGTCACCGGCGTCGGCGGGTCGGCCGCGGCGATGGCCGGTCGACCCGCGCTGGCCGGCCGGCGGCGGGACGCCGACCTCGGACGGCGAGGTGCCACGACCGGTGCGCCGGACGGCGCACGACCGCTACGTGGCCGCACGCCGTCCGGCACACGCTCGGTGCCCAGTCGATGCGCTGGGGCGGCGTCCGGCCAGACCTCACGGATCATAGCTCATTGTTACCTACACTCACAATGAACGGTGCCCTGATATTGTTCCCGCATGACCGCTCCCGACCCCGACGGTGTCCTTGCCGAGCAGTTGCTGCGGCTCACCCGCCGGGTGCACCGCATCCAGAAGCGGCATCTGGAGCGAGGCGACCTCGGTGTCACCCCCGCCCAGGCCCGGCTGCTGCGCACCCTCGCGCACTACGGTTCGCCGCCCCGGATGACCGACCTGGCCGAGCGTCTGGAGGTCGTCCCCCGAGCGGTGACGACACTCGTCGACGGGCTGGAGTCCGCCGGGATGGTGCGCCGGGCGCCGGATCAGGCCAATCGGCGGGTGATCCGCATCGAACTGACGGACAGCGGGCGCACGGCGCTGAGCGAACTGCGCCGCGCGCGCCGCGCGGCGGCGGAGGAGATCCTGGCCCCGTTGACCGTCGAGCAGCGCGCGGCGCTCGGCGGACTGCTGGACACGCTGATCGACAGAACCGCCGTGGTGCGCCCGGGCACCGAGGCCGGCTGACGCCGTCGTCCGCGGTGGTCCGCCCGGTCCACCGCCCGCTCCTCGACGCCACGGCACCGCCATGACCAGCGGCTTCGCCAGCTCCGAGCCGCCCGGCCCGCACTGCGCCCGGGCTTTGCGGAGCACTCGGGACGGTCCCAGCCGGATCCCTGCGCCGGTGCGGAAAACCGCTTGATTTCCACCACGCAGCGACGCGAACCTGTCACGGTTTGTTGCCCTCCCGGCGCCGCACCGAGCGGCCCGCCTGAAACGAGCCACTGGGACCTCATGCAGATCCAAGACCTTCCGTTCCCCGACCCGGGCGTGCCTGACGCGCGTTCGGGCCCTCGATTCCTGTGGTGGCTCTTCCGCAACCAGCTGGGCGGACAGCTCAAATCGCTGGCCTGGGGACTGCTGCACTTCGCCTCCGTCTCCGCGCTGCCTTTCTGTGTCGGTCTCGCCGTCCAGGCCGTCGTCGACCGGTCCGGCGGCCGGCTCGCCCTGGCCGGGGCCCTGCTGGCCGTGTGCTGCGCCGGCAACGCGCTCGGCGACACCTTCCTGCACCGCGCCGCCATCACCAACTGGATCACCGCGGCCGCCCGCGTGCAGCAACTGCTGGCCCGCAAGGCCGCCGTGCTGGGCTCGGCGCTGACCCGGCGGGTCGCGGCCGGCGAGGTCGTGGCCGTCTCCACCGGCGACGTCGAGAAGATCGGCTGGTTCGTCGAGGCGGTGTCCCGTTTCACCGCGGCGGCGCTGACCATCATGCTGGTCTGCGTCGGCCTGCTCCTCTACCAGCCGTCCCTCGGCGTCGTCGTCATCATCGGCCTGCCGGTTCTGGCGCTGGCCGTACTGCCGCTGCTGCCCCGTGCCACACGACGCGCCGACGTCCAGCGGGAGAAGGCGGGCCGGGCCACCGAACTGGCCTCGGACACCGTGGCCGGACTGCGCGTGCTGCGCGGCATCGGCGGTGAGCAGCTCTTCCTCGACCGCTACCGCCGCGCCTCCCAGGAGGTCCGCCACGCGGCCGTGCGCAGCGCCCGCATGTGGTCCCTGATCTCCGCGATCCAGGTGCTGCTGCCGGGGCTGCTGCTCATCGCGGTGGTCTGGCACGGCGTGCACCTGGCCCGGGACGGCCGGATAGGCGTCGGCGAGCTGGTCACCGTCTACAGCTCGGTCATGATCCTCACCTACCCTCTCCGGCACTTCGAGGAGATCGCCATGGCGTACTCCTTCTCCCGGCCCTCGGCCCGACGGGCCGCTCGGGTGCTGTCGCTGGAACGGGCCACGGACATGAGGGGGTCCCGCACGAGCGGATCCGGCACGAGCGGATCCGCTCGTGCCGGATCCGGGGCGAACGGCACCAGCACGGACAGGTCCGGCACGGGCGGATCCGGATCCGGGACGGACAGTCCGGGAATGGACAGATCCGGGACGGACGGATCCGGAGCAGACAGCGTGGGAACGGACGGATCCGGAACGGACGGATCGGAAAGGAGCCGATCCAGCGCAGTCGGTGCTCTTCCGTCCGGCGATCTGTACGACCCGGAGACCGGTCTGCTGGCCCCGGCGGGCCTGCTGACCGCCGTGGTGTGCGGTGACCCCGACGCCGCAGGCAGGCTGGCCGAACGGCTGGGCGGCCATCCCTCGGAGCAGGGCACACCGGTCTCGCTGGGCGGGGTGGCGCTGGACGAACTTCCCCTGGACTCCGCGCGCACGGCCGTGCTGGTCCAGGACAAGGACCCGGTGTTGCTGTCCGGGACGCTGCGCGACCTGCTCGACGTGCCCGCCTCCGGTGCCGTCGGCGCCGCGCAGGCGCTGGCCGCCGCACAGTGCGAGGACGTACTGGCGGCTCTCGTACAGGGGTCGGTGGACGTCGAGGACCCGATGGACGCCCGCATCACCGAGCGCGGCCGTTCGCTCTCCGGGGGCCAGCGCCAGCGGCTCGCCCTGGCCCGGTCGCTGGTGACCGACCCCGAGGTCCTCGTCCTGGACGAGCCCACCTCCGCCGTGGACTCGCACACCGAGGCGCGCATCGCGGAGGGCGTGCGGGGCCTGCGGCAGGGCCGCACCACCGTCGTGTTCACCTCCTCACCGCTGCTGCTGGACCGCGCCGAGCGAGTCGTGTTCCTGCACGAGGGCAAGGCCGCGGCCGTCGGCACCCACCACGACCTCGTGCGCGACGACACCCGGTACCGGGCCGTGGTGACACGCGAGACCGAGGAAGAGGCCGGCGCCCACCGGGAAGAGCACACCGGCCTGGGCGTGCCAGCCGGTGACGGCCCAGGCCGTGCTCCCAGTGGCGACGCCCTCGGGAACGGTCGCCTGGACGATGACGTACTGCACCGCCTGGAAGAGATCGAGGAGACGGCATGATCGGCGTGGCGCCACCGTCGTACGACCCCGCGGCCCCCACCACGGCGAGCACCCTGCCCGTCGGCGACGCCGCGACCGTGCGCGGCTACGTGACGGAGCTGCTGCGCCGGCACCGCCGCGCGTTCGTACTGCTCATCACCGTCAACACCGTCGCCGTCGTCTCCTCCATGGCCGGTCCCTACCTGCTCGGCGGACTCGTGGAGCGGGTGTCCGGCGGTGCGCGCGAGCTGCACCTGGGCATCACCGCCACGCTGTTCGTGGTCGCACTGGTCCTCCAGGCCGCCTTCGTGCGCCAGGTTCGGCTGCGCGGCGCCGTACTCGGCGAGCGCATGCTGGCCGACCTGCGCGAGGACTTCCTCGTGCGCTCGGTCGGGCTGCCGCCGGGAGTGCTCGAACGGGCCGGCACGGGTGACCTGCTGTCCCGGATCACGACCGACATCGACCGGCTCGGCAACGCCATGCGGGAGGCCGTGCCCCAGCTGGCGATCGGCGCGGTGTGGGTGGTGCTGCTGCTGGGCGGTCTGGTGGTCACGGCACCGCCGCTGGCCCCGGCCGTGCTGCTCGCGGTGCCCCTGCTGGTCGTCGGCTGTCGCTGGTACTTCCGGCGGGCTCCCTCCGCGTACCGTTCGGAGGCCGCCGGGTACGCCGCCGTGGCCGCCGCGCTCGCCGAGACCGTGGACGCCGGGCGCACCGTGGAGGCCCACCGCCTGGGCGCCCGCCGCGTCGGTCTGTCGGACCGCCGGATCAGGGAGTGGACGGCCTGGGAGCGGTACACCCTCTGGCTGCGGTCCGTGCTTTTCCCGGTCATCAATGTCACTCATGTGACGGTCCTCGCCTCGGTTCTCATGATCGGCGGCGTATTCGTGCTCCAGGGCTGGATCGGGGTCGGCCAGCTGACGACGGCGGCTCTGATCGCGCAGATGCTCGTCGATCCGGTGGGCCTGATCCTGCGCTGGTACGACGAGCTCCAGGTGGCCCAGGTGTCGCTGGCCCGGCTGGTCGGTGTGCGGGAGATCGAACCCGAGAGCGATGACACCGCGTCGGCCCCAAAGGGACGTGACCTGCGCGCCGACCAGGTGCGCTTCGGCTACCTGGAGGGCGTGGACGTCCTGCGCAAGGTCTCCCTGGAGGTCGCCCCCGGCACCCGGATGGCGTTGGTGGGCCCCTCCGGCGCGGGCAAATCCACCCTCGGCAGGCTGCTCGCCGGTATCTACGCCCCCCGCGAAGGCCGGATCACCCTGGGCGGCGCCGAACTGTCGCGCATGTCCGCCGAACGGGTCCGGTCGCACGTCGCCCTCGTCAACCAGGAGCACCACGTCTTCGTGGGTTCCCTGCGTGACAACCTGCGGCTGGCCCGCGGTGGTGCCACCGACGCCGAACTGTGGGCCGCCCTGGGCGCGGTCGACGCGGACGGCTGGGCCCGCGCGCTCGACGAGGGGCTGGACACCGAGGTCGGCTCCGGCGGCTTCGCGCTCACTCCGGCGCAGGCGCAGCAGACAGCGCTGGCCCGCCTGGTGCTGGCCGACCCGCACACCCTGGTTCTGGACGAGGCGACGTCGCTGCTCGACCCCCGGGCGGCCCGGCACCTGGAGCGGTCCCTGGCCCGGGTCCTGGAAGGCCGTACCGTCGTCGCGATCGCCCACCGGCTGCACACAGCCCACGACGCGGATGTCATCGCCGTGGTCGAGAACGGCCGGATCAGCGAGCTGGGCAGTCATGACGACCTGGTCGCCGCGGACGGGGCGTACGCGGCGCTGTGGCGCTCGTGGCACGGCTGACCCGGACGGCCCCCCACCGGCGGCGTGGGTGACGGGCGTCTTGGAGGGCGCGGCCGGGGGCCGGCGGAGAGCGGCGGGTCCCCGGCCCGGGTCCGTGCCGTTGCGCGGTCCCGAGAGGGGGTGGAAATCTGGGAGAGGGCACCGGCGCGGGGAACGCCCGGAGACCTCGCGACGCGTCGACCGGCGACGCCCTGCCCCCGTGCGGCGGCGCCCCGCCGGGCCCCGCGGTGAGAGCGGACCGGGCCCCACCCTCTGGAGGTATCCGTGAACAGCGCCGACGGATGGGGGGACGACGTCTACCAGCCCGACGGTTCCGAGCAGAGGGAGGACACCGGGCTGCTCGACGCGGAGGACACCCTGGAGTACGGCGGTGCCGATGACCCCTTCGACCCTGGCTGGTCCCCGCCGGAGCGGCCCTGGGCCGTGGAGCACGACGGTGTGACCGCGGCCGAACGCCGTCATGGCGAGAGCCTGGACCAGCGGCTTTCCGAGGAGATTCCGGACACCGCGGCCCTGGACGGGGACGGTCTCGGCGACTGCGAGGACACCGACGGCGAATTGTTGGACCACGAGGTCGGCGCGGCCCGTTCCGGCCGGCTCGTGGCTCCCGACGAGGGAGCCCACGAGGACGAGGAGGCCGCCCTGGTCGCCATGGACGTGGGCATCGACGGCGCGGCCGCGTCCGCCGAGGAGGCCGCGATGCACGTCGTCGAAGAGGACGCCCTGCCCCACTGAACCCACTGTTCCCCCGGCGTCGCCGCGCTGCGCGCCGCCCCCGCCGCACAAGGAGCGCCCATGCAGCAGGACAAGCACCCCGACTACCGTCCCGTCGTCTTCCGGGACCGCGCAGCCGGTTACGCCTTCCTCACCCGGTCCACCGCGACCAGCGACCGGACCATCGAGTGGGACGACGGCCAGAGCTACCCGGTCGTCGACGTGGAGATCTCCTCGGAGAGCCACCCGTTCTACACGGGTCAGGCCCGGACGGTCGACACCGAGGGACGCATCGCCCGTTTCGAGCGGCGCTACGGCGGTGGCGGGACGGGCGCCGAAGGCCGGCCCGCCTGAGGGGCCGCCGCGTGCTCCGCCGTTCGACGCGTCGAGACGGGCGGTCACGGACACGGACACGACGGCATCGGAAGCCCGACGGCACCGGGTCCGGTGGCATCGGGCCCGGCTGGCGCTCGCCCTACGGTTCGGTGGACCGGGGCGGCACGTCGATCGACGTCGATCGACAGCGACGCGTCCCCGCCCGTCCGGCAGCCCGGAGCGGGACGCCGGGCGAGACCGAGCGCAACCGGCACGCCCCCTCCGACCCGGCAGCCCCGGCAGCCCCGGCAGCCCCGACCAGGACGCCGGGCGAGAGCGGGCGCGACCGGCGTACCCCCATCGGCATCTGCCCGACGACTCCGGCCAGGGCGTCGGAGCGCGCCGGACCCAGCCGGCGCGCTCCCGCCGACCCGACAGCCCCGAGCAGGACGTCGGACGGGGACGGAGGCGGTCAGGAGTCGCCGCCGCGCGCTTCGGCGGACCGAGACCGCGGATCAGATGACGTTGAGCGCGGCCGCGCAGCCCACCCCGCCGAGCAGCATGAACGCCGGCATCAGCACCTTCAGCTCGACCCAGCTGCCCGCACGGAACCGCAGTGCCCTGGGCGGACCGATCGGGTACCAGCGCTTGCGGCCCACCGGTACGGGCCAGAGTATCGGGCAACCCGACACGGTCAGCGCGTCCCCGATGTCGTGCACCAGCGCTCCCAGCACGATGGGAAGCCCCAGCCACAGGTACTCCTGTCCCGGCGCCGTGAACAGCCAGTGCGACCCGTTGCCCGGTTCGTCCAGGACACCCGCGATGATCCAGGCGCTGGTCGCGGCCAGCAGCCAGACCAGGACGTCGCTGCTGGAGCCGCGGGCCGCCCGCCACAGCAGGCCCTCGATGGCCAGCACCATGTGGACGAAGAGGATCGCGAGCACGCCCCAGCGGTCCCCGGTGATCGCCACCACCGAGGAGCCCGCCCCGATCAGGACCGCCCACAGCCAGGTGTGGGTGAGCGTGCGGTGACCGCCGGAGCGGCGCGGGTCGCCCTGCTTCTTGGTGGCCTTGTAGACGGCGTAGGAGAGCTTGTCGACGATTTCGCACAGACCCCGGGACACCGGTCCGAAGGCCCGCGAGATGGTCGCGGCCTTGTGGTCGAGGTCCGGGGCGAGCGCGGCGCCCGCGCAGATCAGGGCTCCGGTCAGCAGGACCGGCCAGGGCATCGGGTGCCCCGCCGCGGCGGTCGCCGCCCCTACACCGAGCCAGGCCGCGGCGCCCGACAGTGAGTGTGCTGGTCCCATCATCGCCGTTGACCGCCCCATTCCTCGTGTGCCGCTGTCCAGTTGGCCAGGACCTCCGACATGCCGTCGGCGCCCCAGGGTAACCTTCATGATCTTCGGTCCCGCATCCGATTCCCGCATCGGGGTCCGGGCCAGGCAAGATGGTGGCGTGACCCTCATCGATCGCCTGCCGCCGACCGCCGACCCCGACGCCCTTTACGAAGCCTTCGAGTCGTGGGCCCAGGAGCGCGGTCTCACGCTCTACCCCCACCAGGAGGAGGCGCTGATCGAGGTGGTCTCCGGGGCGAACGTGATCGTCTCGACGCCCACCGGCTCCGGCAAGAGCATGATCGCGGCGGGCGCGCACTTCGCCGCCCTCGCCCGGGACGAGGTCACCTTCTACACCGCGCCGATCAAGGCGCTGGTCTCGGAGAAGTTCTTCGAGCTGTGCAAGCTCTTCGGCACCGAGAACGTCGGCATGCTCACCGGCGACGCCTCCGTGAACGCCGACGCCCCCGTGATCTGCTGCACCGCCGAGGTGCTGGCGTCGATCGCGCTGCGCGACGGCGAGCACGCGGACATCGGCCAGGTCGTCATGGACGAGTTCCACTTCTACGCGGAACCGGACCGCGGCTGGGCCTGGCAGATCCCGCTGTTGGAACTGCCGCAGGCCCAGTTCGTCCTGATGTCCGCCACGCTCGGCGACGTCTCCTTCTTCGAGAAGGACCTCACCCGGCGCACCGGCCGTTCGACGTCGGTGGTCCGGTCGGCGACCCGCCCGGTGCCCCTGTCCTACGAGTTCCGCTACACCCCGCTCACCGAGACCCTCACCGACCTGCTGACCGCCAAGCAGGCCCCCGTCTACATCGTGCACTTCACGCAGGCGCAGGCCGTGGAGCGGGCGCAGGCGCTGATGAGCATCAACATGTGCACCCGCGAGGAGAAGGACAGGATCGCCGACCTGATCGGCAACTTCCGCTTCACCACCAAGTTCGGGCGCAATCTCTCCCGGTACGTGCGGCACGGCATCGGCGTGCACCACGCCGGCATGCTGCCGAAGTACCGGCGTCTGGTGGAGAAACTCGCCCAGGCCGGGCTGCTGAAGGTGATCTGCGGGACGGACACGCTCGGCGTCGGCGTCAACGTGCCCATCCGGACCGTGCTGTTCACCGCTCTGACCAAGTACGACGGCAGCCGGGTGCGGACGCTGCGCGCCCGGGAGTTCCACCAGATCGCGGGACGGGCCGGACGCGCGGGCTTCGACACGGCGGGGTTCGTGGTCGCGCAGGCACCCGAGCACGTCGTCGAGAACGAGAAGGCCCTGGCCAAGGCGGGTGACGACCCCAAGAAGCGCCGCAAGGTGGTCCGCAAGAAGGCTCCCGAGGGCTTCGTCGGCTGGAGCGAGCAGACCTTCGACAAGCTCATCGCCTCCGAGCCCGAGCCGCTGACGTCCCGTTTCCGGGTGACGCACACGATGCTGCTGTCGGTGATCGCCCGGCCCGGCAACGCCTTCGAGGCGATGCGCCGTCTGCTGGAGGACAACCACGAGCCGCGCAAGCAGCAGTTGCGGCACATCCGGCGGGCCATCGCCATCTACCGCTCGCTGCTGGACGGCGGCATCGTCGAGAAGCTGGACACCCCGGACGCCGAGGGCCGCATCGTCCGCCTCACGGTCGACCTCCAGCAGGACTTCGCCCTCAACCAGCCGCTGTCCACATTCGCCCTGGCCGCGTTCGAACTGCTCGATCCCGAGTCGCCGTCGTACGCGCTGGACATGGTGTCGGTGGTGGAGTCCACGCTGGACGATCCCCGGCAGATCCTCGCCGCCCAGCAGAACAAGGCACGCGGTGAGGCCGTCGCCGCGATGAAGGCGGACGGGGTCGAGTACGAGGAGCGCATGGAGCGCCTCCAGGAGATCACGTACCCGAAGCCTCTCGAGGAGCTGCTCTTCCACGCGTACAACACCTATCGCAGGAGTCATCCCTGGGTCGGGGACCACCCGCTGTCGCCGAAGTCGGTGATCCGGGACATGTACGAGCGGGCGATGTCCTTCACCGAGCTGACCTCCCACTACGAGCTGGCGCGGACGGAGGGCATCGTGCTGCGCTACCTCGCGGGCGCCTACAAGGCCCTGGACCACACCGTTCCCGACGACCTGAAGTCCGACGACCTCCAGGACCTGATCGAGTGGCTCGGCGAGATGGTGCGCCAGGTCGACTCCAGCCTGCTCGACGAGTGGGAACAGCTCGCCAACCCCGCGGAGATGACCGCCGAGGAGGCCCAGGAGAAGGCGGACCAGGTCCGGCCGGTCACCACCAACGCGCGTGCCTTCCGCGTCCTCGTCCGCAACGCCCTGTTCCGGCGGGTGGAGCTGGCCGCCCTCGACCAGGTCGAGGAACTGGGCGAGATGGACGGCGACGCCGGGTGGGACGCCGACGCCTGGGGCCAGGCCATGGACAAGTACTGGGACGAGTACGACGACCTCGGCACCGGTCCCGACGCCCGCGGTCCGAAGCTGCTGGTGATCCAGGAGGAGCCGCAGGACCGGCTGTGGCGCGTCCGGCAGATCTTCGACGACCCGAACGGCGACCACGACTGGGGGATCAGCGCGGAGGTCGACCTCGTGGCCTCCGACGCGGAGGGCCGGGCGGTCATCCGCGTCACCGACGTCGGCCAGTTGTGAACACAGGAGAACATCACCCATGACGCCCACGCCCAATCCGGCCGAGAGCCTTGTCGACCTGCTCGACCTGGAGCAGATCGAGGTCAACATCTTCCGCGGTCGCAGCCCGCAGGAATCCCTGCAACGGGTTTTCGGCGGCCAGGTGGCCGGCCAGGCCCTGGTCGCCGCGGGACGCACCACCGAGGGCGACCGCCCGGTGCACTCGCTGCACGCGTACTTCCTGCGGCCGGGCCGGCCGGGCGTACCGATTGTGTACCAGGTCGAACGGGTCCGGGACGGGCGGTCGTTCACGACCCGCCGGGTCACAGCTGTGCAGCAGGGGCGTACGATCTTCAATCTCACCGCCTCTTTTCACAAGCCTGAGCAGGGGAATTTCGAGCATCAGCTGCCGCCGGCCCGCGAGGTGCCGGACCCGGAGTCGCTGCCGACGGTGACCGACGAGGTACGGGAGCATCTGGGTGCGCTGCCCGAGCAGTTGGAGCGGATGGCGCGACGGCAGCCCTTCGACATCCGTTACGTCGACCGGCTCCGCTGGAAGACCGAGGACATCCAGGACGCCGAGCCGCGCAGTGCCGTGTGGATGCGAGCGGTCGGACCGCTCGGTGACGACCCGCTCGTGCACACCTGCGCGCTGACCTACGCCAGCGACATGACCCTGCTGGACGCCGTGCGCATCCCGGTGGAGCCGTTGTGGGGGCCGCGGGGCTTCGACATGGCCTCCCTGGACCATGCCATGTGGTTCCACCGTCCCTTCCGCGCGGACGAGTGGTTCCTGTACGACCAGGAGTCCCCGATCGCCACGGGCGGGCGCGGGCTGGCCCGCGGCCGGATCTACGACATCGAGGGCCGTCTGCTGGTGTCCGTCGTCCAGGAGGGTCTGTTCCGGGCCCTGTAGTCCGTCCGGCAGCGGACTCAGCGAGGTGGCCGGGTGGGCCGGTTGCCTTTGCGACGCAGGCGGCCCAACAGGCCCCGGGAGCGTGCTGGTGCGTGCGCCCGGTGCTGCGCCACCGACGGCGGGCAGGTGTCGTTCGACGCGGCGGCGCTCAGCTCGATGGCGCCCGGGGCGGTGGTGCTCACAGTGGTGGTGCTCGGCGTGGTGATGTACTGAGCAGCGATGCCCGCCGCGGTGGAGGAGCGTGCCGCCGGGGACGGACGGTGGTGTCCGGCCGTCCTCGGGGCTCGGTGAGCTGCCGGGCTGGTCGTGGGTCTGGGGGCCGGTCGGTGTTCTCGCGCGGTGCCGGCCAGGTGGGCCAGTTCCGCGCGGAGCCAGTGGATCTCGTCCGGGTCGGTCGCCGTCGTGATCTCCTCGGCGAGCCTGGCGGTGGGCGAGTCGCGGGTGCCGTGGATCACGGTAGCCGGGCGGAACCGCTGGAGGTGGGAGCGCTCGTGCGGATCCCGCACGACGGCCATGATCTCGACCGGGTCGAGCAGCGACGCCACGGCCGCGGCCCGGGCCCACGGATCGTCGGTCCGGCGGAGCTGGAACCCCAGATGCCGGCGGCGCCAGTTGCGCGCGCGCCGGTCCTGGCCGTCCTTCAGCCGCTCCCGCAACCGCTCGGGGGCAATGCCGGTCAGCAGACCGGCATTGCCCTCGCCGGCCGCGAACTGTCGTAGTTCGTCGGCGAGGTACAGCCAGACGACGGCCCCGTAGCGGTTGACGTAGACCTGCACGGGTACCAGCAGCCCCAGTCGGGCGAGGCGGGTGAACCGGGACTTGGTCACCTTCATGAGGGCAGCGCCCTCTGCCGTCCCCACGGTCCGCACCGCCTCCCGCAGGGATTCGGGGAAGCCCTCCCGCTCACGGACCCTCTCGATCTCGGCCCAGGTGACACGAGGTCCCCCGCCCCCTTCATCGGGCACGACACGGATCCGGCCGAGGCCCACCGCGATGTCGAACTCACTGCGCTTGAGGCCGAGTTCCCGCGCCGCCCGCCTGGCCGTGAGCCTGTCGCCCCGCGTGGCGGAGCGGTCGGTGGCGGATGTCACCTGTGGCCTGAGGGTGTTTCCGGACATGCTCGTCTCCCCCGTGGAGTGTGCGCGGACCGCGCCCTGTGCGCCCGTCCGGAAAAACCGTAGCCGTCCGCCCGGCTGTCCGCCGGGGGCTGTGGAAAACTCCGCCGAAGGCCCCAGAGGAATAGGGAATCCGCAGGTCAGGACTCCGCGGTAGAGGTGCGATCGGGGTACCGGGCGTCGATGTGGAGGTGCTCGCCGACCCGGTTCACCAATAAGGTCATCTCATAAGCGATCTGGCCGATGTCTGCCTCCGCACCGCTCAGTACGCACAGGCAACTGCCGGAGCCGGCCGCGGTGACGAACAGGACCGCGTCGTCGAACTCGATCATCGTCTGCCGCACCCGTCCGGCGCCGAAGTGGCGGCCCGACCCCTTCGCCAGGCTGTGCAGTCCGGAGGAGACGGCGGCGAGGTGCTCCGCGTCCTCGCGCCGCAGACCGGTACTGGCGCCTGTGACCAGGCCGTCGTTGGACAGCAGCATCGCGTGCCGCACATGTTCGACGCGCTCGGTCAGATCGTCCAGCATCCAGCCGAGCTTCTGGTTCTGCGCCATGATCCGTCGCCCCCTGTGCTCCCCGTGCGTCGTCTCCCCCTGGCCGTGGGGGTCTGATCCTCAGCCTTCCCCACGGTGGGGTTCCGGGCAAGCAGGAGGGGACCATGGCGCGGAAGATGACCGGCGAGGAGCGGCGGGCATGCGTCTCGTACGGCATCCGTGCCGTGAAACCGTGCGCCGTCCGGGCGGACGGCAGTCCGCACGTGGCGCGGCCCGGTTCCTGCTCGACGGGGACGAGAGCGTGTTCCACACCGACGAGGGGACCGTCGGGGGCCGCGGTCCGTTCCGGGGCGGCCGGTCGCCCTGTGCGTGGACGACGGCCGGCCCCCGTTCGACCATGTCGTGCTCCGGGGCCGCACCCGGATCTCGGAGGAGCCGGACCAACCGCGGGGCCGGGCGGCCCGCGCCGTGCCCGGTACACGGGCGGGAAGCTTGCCGAGGAGTCCGACGCCTGTGCCGGTACCCCCCGGTGAACCGCCGGCCCGGGTGACCGCGGGCCCGGTCTCGGCGCCGAAGACCGTGGCGGACTGACCCTGGTCCGGGCCGGAGGCCGGGTGGTGGCCGCGGTCAGCCCACCGGACCCAGTCGGGCGTCGGGCGGTATGCGTCCGCCCGGCTGCTCGACGGGCCGGCCCAGTGTCTCTCTTCCCGAGGCGCGCTCGCGCGCGTCGCACAGCACGACGGACGCGCCCCGGTCGAGGTCGGGGGCGTGCGTGGTGTCCTGGGCGCTGTGCCGGCGGGCGCCCGGAAAGCAGTCGGCGGCGACCGCGAACGGAAGGCGCCGGTGCTCGAAGAAGCCGACAGCCGAGGAGCCGTCCGCCAGTCGCCCGGCGTCCCGGACTCCGTTCCGGAAACCGCCGGAATGTTCCCCAGGGACACACCGGACGACCTTGCCGTGCCCACATGTGCGCACCGCGACGCTGTCCCCGGTCGTACGGGATCATGCGGAGCATGAGCGACGACCACGCACACGTCCAGGAGTTCTTCACCGCCCGCGCCGCCGGCTGGGACAGCCGTTTCCCCGACGACGGTCCCGCCTACGCCTCGGCGGTCGCCGAGCTGGGCCTGCGCCACGGGAACCGTGTGCTCGACGCGGGGTGCGGCACCGGTCGTGCCCTGGCGCCGCTGCGCGCGGCCGTGGGCGCCTCGGGGGTGGTGCTCGGGGCCGATCTCACCCCGGCCATGCTGCAAGCAGCCCGGCGGGCCGGCCGGGACCGGGAGGGGCGGTTGCTGCTGACCGACGTCGCCAGACTGCCGCTGAGGTCACGGTCGCTCGACGCCGTGTTCGCCGCGGGGCTCATCGCCCACCTGCCCGATCCGGGTGAGAACCTGCGCGAGTTGGCGCGCGTGGTACGACCGGACGGTGTACTCGCCCTGTTCCATCCGGTCGGCCGGGCGGTGCTGGCCGCCCGTCAGGGCCGTCGGCTCACTCCGGAGGATCTGCGCGCGGAGCCCAACCTCCGCGCGCTGCTGGCCGCCGCGGGCTGGCGCATGACGTCGTACGTCGACGAGGACGCCCGCTTCCTCGCCCTGGCCGTCCGCCGGAGCTGACCACGGCCCCGGCACCGCCGCTTCCCCCGCACCGCGGACGGGCGGCGCCCAGAGTGCCCGTGTCCGCCCCCTTCTGCCGGGACAGCGGCATCTCTACGTTGAGTACCGGTACGTACGCGCGGTTCCACGTCGGGTACCGGAGCGTACGCACGGTCGGTCATGGCGGCGGCACAGGGGGACGGTGGTCAACTTGTTCGGCAGGGCGCGCAAGATGGGGAGCAGACTGCTCGGTGCGCTGAGCGCGGCCGGGAAAACGGAACACGACAGTCGTGGGCACAACCTCTTCGAGGCGGCCGCCGCTTACGTGTCGGCGCGCGTGGAGGACGATCAGGAGCTGATGGACGAGGCGGCGGGCTGGGTGTCGCCGGAGGCGTTGTCGTTCGGGGTGAACGAGCTGGCGTGCCGGGCCGTCGTCGCGCTCGCGCGTGAGCGCGACGAGCCGCCGCGGACAGTGGCCCGTGCCCTGCTCGGGCTGCCTGCTTCCTGACGGGACACCCGCTCCCGGTGGTCGTTCTCGGCCCGCCCACTGGGGAAGTCGCAGCCCGGACATGTCGGGGAGTCGTGACAAGCGGTTTCCGGTCGCACTAGGGTGCGCGCCGTCGGTCGATCCGATGGGGAGGCTGGAATGACCGTGACGGGCGAGGACGCCGTCGCCGCCGAGGACGACGCGCTCCATGTGCTCACGGCGGTGCTGCTGACTCCGGGGAAGTTCCCGGGCGTGCTGGGCGACGACTGTCCGGAGGCCTGCTCGGCGCTCGGTCTCCCTCCGTCGGCGGACGGCTACGGGCTGGTGCTCGGCCAGGACGGTTCCGGGGCTCGGTGGACGGTGGTGATCGACGACGTCTCCTTGGTCGCGGTGGCCATAGCCTCCTGGGACTGCGGCATGGAACACGAGCTGTCGCCGGACGAGCGCACCGTCGTGACGGCGCTGCCCGGCTGGCCCCTCGCGGTCGCCGTCGCGGCTCCGGGCGTGCCCGCGCCGCACGACCCCGCGCCCGAGGTGGACGACCGGCCTCCACTGTCGCCTCCCGACACGACCGTCTGGGGACCTGCCCAGCGGCGTCTGGGAGCCGACGAGATCGCTCTGCGGTGGGCGCAGTGGCGGGAACAGGTGGACGACTCCGGGGTCACGGCCGCGGAGGACGGTACCGGTGCTGCCGAGGGTCTGGACGACCGGGCGGGGGGACTGGGAGCAGGAGGTGGAGACGTGGCCGGGGGCGAGGGCGGCTCCAGGAGTCCTGTCCGGGGAAGTCCGCCCGGCACGAGGGCCACGCAGGGGCGCGGCGGTGTCCGGCGGGTGCTCGCGGAAGCCCGTGCGTACGTCGACACACCGCCGCCGCTCGGCCGGGTCCGGTCGGCGTACGCGGCGGGTGACGCCCGCACCCTGCGTGCCGATGGTCCGGGCTGGTCACTCGTGGCGCGGACCGACGACATCGCCTTCGTGCTGCTCGACGAGGAGCCCGGCCAAGTCCTGCCGGTGGGCCGGGGACCGCGGTTGCCGGGCCTGCTGAAGGCCCTCGACGAGATGGCCGTGCGTCCCGGCTGAGCCGCGGCCGGGTCGCCCGGGGTGACCGGACCTCCCCGCTCCTCGAAGCGTCCGGTCCTCGGAGTGTCCGGTCCTCGGAGTGTCCGGTCCTCGGAGTGTCCGGCTGTTCGGTGCCTGCGGTTCCTCGGTGTCAGCGCGTCAACGGCCGAGTTCCTTGCGGCTGACACGGCGCAGTCGGCGCCGCTGGGACGGGTCCAGCGCGAGGTACGCTGCGGCCGGGACTCCCAGGACTATCAGGAGGGCGGCCCACCAGGGCAGCCAGATCCACAGGATGAGCCCGGCCGCCACACCCCCTGCGGCGATCTTGGCGTTCTTCGACATGATCTCGCCTCCTCCGCGGCCAGTACCGCTCTCTGTTCTGAGAACGGGCCCGCGCCCACCGCGGTTCCGATCGCGACCCTGAGCCGTCCCTGAGACCGGACCCTGACTCCTCCCTGAGAGCCGTCGCCACACCAGGGGAGCCCGAGGACTCCGTCCCGTCCAGCCTCCGCCTGCCTGCCGCCCCCTCGCGCCGTGTCCCACGTCGCGGTCGAGCGCACCCGGTCGGCGGTGCGTTCCCGCACCGTCGGCGACGCCGTCACCAGTCAGAATCGAGGGGCGAGTCATCGCCGAACAGCCGACTCCCCCGGTCCCTCCACCGGTGATCCCTCGACCGGCCGGCTGCTGCGCCGTCTTCCTGCCGGGTGAGCCTGCCCGTACCGGTGACGTCGCCTTCCGGCGGCCGGACGGCGCCCCGCCTCCGGACATCGCCGTGGGGCCGCCGTGAACCTGGAGGTGAACGGCCTTTGCCGCGCGCCCGGTACAACTGGTGGGCGGTCGTCGGGGCCCTCCGGTTCCGCTTGGGCACCGACGGCCGTGGGTGGCCCTACCGCGAGGAGGACGGTCGTTGGGTATCCGCGGGCGCAGTGGCGAGGGATCCCGCGACCACGCCGGTCCCGTGGCGTCCGCGGCCGGGAACGGCCCCTGATTGCGCGCTCTCCCCCACCGGCCGCCCAGCCCGTCCGCATGCCCGTCTGGCGGGTTCGGTGGTGTGCCACCGCTGATCGCACCCGGGCACATGATCAGCGGTCCCGGCTCCGTCCGGCGTCCGTCCTCTGGAGGCGCTGGTCGGTCACGGCGCCGTCCGCGCGGCCGGGGACGGGATCAGGGACTCGAGGTCGCTGGGCAGTTCGTCGGGGAAACCGGACGGCAAGGACGGCAGCTCGCTGGGGAGGCGGCTCGGCAATTCGGACGGCAAGGACGGCAGCTCACTGGGCAGGCGGCTCGGCAGATCGGTCGGCAGTTCGGTCGGGACACCGAAGGAGCGCGAGGGGGTGGCGGTCACGCTGCTCCCGGCGGGCGGGTGCTCGTCCGGCGAGTCGTCGCTTCCGGAAGCCATGAGCACGATCGCGACCACGGCGCCGGCCGCCACGACGAGGGCGAGCAGCAGAACCGGTGTGTTCCGTCGCCGTCCTGGATCGCGTCCGCCTCCGCCCCCGTGCCCCGGTCCGGAATCCTCGGCGGGCGGACCGAAGCCGCCTCCCGGCGGTGGGGCGCCCGGTGGTCCGGGCGGCCGTGGCGGTGGTGCGGGCGGCATGGCCATACCGTCCAGGATCCCGTCCGGCCGGGTGGCACGCGACCCTTGTACGGAAGTCGGTGGGCCCCTGCGCGAAAGCCGGTACGGCACAACAGCGGCACGAACGGCCGGCCCGCACCACCAGCCTCTGCCGCACCGCCGGGACGACACACACGGTGTCGTCCCGCTACGCGCGCGTCCTCAGTTCCGGGCGCCGAGGAGGTGGTCCATGGCGAGCTGGTCGAGGTGTTCGAAGGCCATGCCGCGGGCGGCGGCGGCCTCGGCGTCGAAGGTCTCGTA
>NZ_JBUDHV010000062.1:0-19961 GCF_054956795.1 Streptomyces sp. SYSU D01066-1
GCGCGCGTCCTGCTCCGCAGGAACGACGCGCCGACGCTACGCGTCGGTTCAGCCCCCGCTCCGCGGGGGCGGGGCTCGGTCCCTCCGGGACCGGATCCGCTCCGCGGATCGAGTTGGGTCGTCGGTGCGGTGTCCCGATCGCTCCGCGATCGTGCCTCCTCCCCGACTTGCCTTCGCTTTTCAAGTCCAACTTGACTGGGGTACAGGTTAATTCAGCTAGCAGTAGAGGCCAGCGGTCGCTGGTTCTGCCCGACTGGGTGATTGGTGACGGCTCGTCAGTTACGACCAGAACGCCGAGCCGCGCCAATCCTGTGTGCCGCTGCTTCCTTGTCTCCAAAACTTGGAGTATTCGAGTTCTGCCACTCCCCCGCATTACAGGAGATGGGACCCGGGGCGCCGCGAAACGAGGCTGCCGCCGCACTGAGCTCAGCGGCCAAACCTCAGCCGTTTGATGGCCCGATGGTCCCGGGAGCACGGACCAGATCGATGCCGTGCTCGGCAAGGGTGGCGGACACCAACTCTTTTTGCTCTGAGGGAAGTTGATCAGCGTTCAGCTTGGTGCGGACCTTGGCGAGCCAGGGGCCGATCATGACACGGTCGCCGTCCACCTCGATCCACTCTCGGGCGCCGGGGGTGCGTCCCCATCGTGCCACGAAGAGCCCGAGGATCTCGGTGGTCTGCGCGAACGTGCGCCGCCGCGATGTGCTCGGCCTGCCTGCGGCGTGCTCCTGGTCTAGGAGGGCGCGGTCGGGGGTGATTCCGATGCGGGCGAGCAGGTCGCGCTGGCCGGGGTCGAGGTGGTGCCAGCTGGTGAACTGGCGGTGCAGCCAGCTGCCCGCCTTCACCCCATGGATGACCGTGTCGCGGCCCAGCGTGCTGGGGTGGTTGCCGACTTCCAGGTGGCGGCGCAGCAGATGGTACTTGCGATGCCAGTCGGGGCCGTAGGGGAGTTTCCAGTCTGGGTCGAGGGCTGTGAGCTGGTTGTCGCGGTCGGGGGTGAGGCGGTCCTTTCGGGCCAGGGCACGCTGGTCGGCAAGGAACTGGCCGCCGGGTAGTTGGGTGGGGATGGCAAGGTGGCCGTGTTCGGCGTGGAAAGCCTCGACGGTGGCCAGGTGGCCCTGCCAGGTGGCCTCGTGGTCGTCCCAGATCATGCCGAGATCCTCGAGCTCGGCGATCCATGCTGGATCGAGGGCGCCCGCCTGGTAGGCGGTGCGCTGGCCGGTGATGAATTGCCCCAGCCGGTAGCCGTAAGCGTCCTCGTAGTCGGCGCTCACGCGCAGGTGACTGTGTTCGCTTTGGTAGCGGATGGCGGCGGCTAGGCCGGCGCGGCGGGGGGCGGACAGGACGGCGCCGTGGGAGGGCCAGACGAGCAGGTCCAGAGCGCGGGCGATCGCGGTGGGGTCGAGGGTGTGGTCGAAGCGGAAGCGGCGGGTGATGTAGGTGTGGGAATCGCGGGCGGGATGCTGGTTCTTGGCCCGGGGGGCGCGAGCGGCGATGGTCTGGTCGTGGTGGCGCAGGGCAGAGGTGACAAGCCAGAGAGCTTCGTAGGGGGTGCCGAGGAGGTCGGTGGGGTCGGCACCGGGCGGGATGTAGGCGGGGACAACGAGGCTGGCCGTCTTCGTTGTGGCGGTGGGTGGTTTGCGCAGGGCGCGGCCGAGGGCCTGGACGATGCGGCGGACGCTGGCGGTGCGGTCGGCGAAGACGACGGCGTCGACGGCCGGAAGGTCGACCCCTTCGCCAAGGACCTTGGCGTTGGCCAGCACGGCCCGGTCGGCGTCGGTGAAGCGGGCAATGATGTCCGCGCGTCGGCGGGGGCTGTGGGTGCCGTCGATGGACTGCACGACGACGTCGTCCACCCAGTCGGGGCGCAGTTCGTCGGGGAGGGTGCGCAGGGCGTGGGCGAACTGGCGAGCAAAGTCGGCGGCGTCGGCGATCTGCTGGAAGTAGACGAACACGTGCCGCAGGTTCTGCTCGCGCATGGCTTTGAGGATGGCCAAGTGCAGGGCGGTGGTGCGGCGCGCGGTGGGCCCGGCTTCCGGATCGGTGAGCGCGGTGTGCAGTTCAGTGTCGGTGACGGTGGGGACGACGAGCTGGTAGTCGGCTAGGACGCCGTCGTCGATGGCGTCGGCGTGGGAGTAGGTGTGCAGGCGGGGGCCGAAGATCTGCGGCTGGTCCATGGTGGCCAGCAGGGCCGGGTCGTCCCAGGCCGGTGCTGTGGCGGCGGTGCGCTTGGGCTGCGCCCTGGTGGTGGGCGGCTCGGTCAGACGTGGGGCATCCCACACATACGGGGTGGCGGTGAGGTAGAGGCGGCGATCGGCAGGGATGCGTTCGTTGTCGTGCAGCGCGGTCCAGCTCTTCTCCCAGGTGCCAGCCGTGGCGTGTGCTTCGTCCACGATCAGCAGGCCGAAGACGGGGGCGGGGAAGATTGCGGAGTGTTGGGCTTCTTCGATCTTGGACAGCGAGTCGTAGGTGAAGAAGACCGTTGCTTTGGGGTGGCGGGCGAGCCAGTAGGCCAGGTACTCCCCCGCGTTGGCCGATTCGACCTTGGCCTCTGCGAGGAGCGGGTGTGATTCGGCGCGCAGCGAGGAGATGGTGATCATCGGCTCCTGGCGGCCGTCCGCGCGAGCCGCTGCCGCCCACTGCGCGACCAGGTCCAGGCTGGGCACTGCCACTGCCAGGTGTCGCACGCCGAGTTCTTCGGCGACGCGCAGTGCGAAGAGGGTCTTGCCGGTGCCGCAGGCTGAGACGGCGTGTCCGCGGGTGCGCGGGCGGCGCAGGTGGCGGATTGTGTTGGCGAGGCCCTCTTGTTGGTCGGTGCGCAGGGCCAGACGCCCGGTGTGTTCTGTTGCGGTGGGACTGGCGGTCATCGCGCGTTTCCTCGGCATGCGTGAGGGGCTGACTCGCGTTCATTCTCGCGTACGGAGGGGTGTGGCGCAGTGTCTCTTGGTTGCCGGGGGCGCGCTGTGGGCCACGCGCGCCCCGTGATCTGCGTCGTCGGTTGTGGGTCACGGGCGATGATGGCGGCTACGTTGCGCCCGAGTGGAGCGCGAGTTGATCGCCGTGGGGCCCAGAGAGGGCCGGTCTTCCTCTCTTGATTGCGGGCGTTCCGATTGGTTGTGTTTTGTGGGGGTGAGTTCTCTCCCTCTTGATTTCATGCGGCCCGGCGGAGGGCTGTCTTGCGAGCCGTGGGCAGCCGCAGAAGGTCTTGGAGGGGCGTGCCGTGTTCGGCCCATCGGCACAGTCGGTCCCGGTCGACCCAGTGCACCTGGTGGCGTTCGCCCCATGTTTTGGCGTCCCGGGTGAAGGAGCCGTTGGTGACCACGACTGCGGTGTCGGCTCCGTGCACGGGGCCTGCGGTGCCTTTGACCTGGTACATCACTGATGAGCCGACTTTGCCGGCGACGGTGGTGTGCTTGGCCTGCAGAACGATTCTGCCGAGTTGGCGGTCCTCGCCAATGACGTCTGCGGCCTGGTCTCCTTGTCGGCCGACCTGTCGTGCGTTCCAGCCGTCTCGGAGGAGCAGGTCACGCAGGGCGAATTCGAAGGCCCGGTCGTCCATGGCGTCGAGCTGTGCGAGCGTGATCCGCAGCCGGGCCAGCGTCTGGGCCCGCACCTTCTGGGCCCGTAGCTCGCGCATGAACTTCCAGGCTGCGTACCCCAGGGCGAGAGCTGCAAGCAGGGCGAGCAACGGCCAGATGCGGACGGCTGCCTGCCATGTGGCTGTGGCGATCTTGGCCAGCAGCCAGAGTGCGGCGCAGGCGACGGCCGCGGCGGCGGCCTGTTCCCTGCCGCCGCGGGGTGGACGCAGCCGGGGCGAGCGGCGGGGCATCAGTGGTCCACGCTCGCTGACACTGATGGGGTTGGGGTTTGCGGTGTTGTCGGGGAGGCTTCTCCGAAGCCGATGAGCTGGCTCCATAGCCACACCACCGCGATCAGCCCTGCGATCGACCAGCCGCTCAGTTTCTTCGCGCTGGGGCGGGGTTTGCGCCGGTAATGACTTCGCACCTTGTAGTAGCCCTCGGGCGGCTTCGCCACTGCTTCCTCCTCCGTAGTGCCATGCCGTC
Organism: Streptomyces sp. SYSU D01066-1; assembly: GCF_054956795.1. Taxonomy (NCBI): domain Bacteria; kingdom Bacillati; phylum Actinomycetota; class Actinomycetes; order Kitasatosporales; family Streptomycetaceae; genus Streptomyces; species Streptomyces sp. SYSU D01066-1. The sequence goes on from NZ_JBUDHV010000062.1 coordinate 4,065, forward strand.
AACTGCGGTCTGATCTCTGGAAATTGGTGTAGCAGCGGGCACTGACAAATCCGCCGGTTTGGTCAGTGCAGGCCTTGGCAGTGCCTCGAAAACGCGCCGTGATGCGGTCATGGGTCCGGCAGTGTTCGAACAGCGGGACAGTGGTGCTCGGGTCTGCGGAAATTCCTGTCATGCGGACTGGACTGGCGTGTTCTGGTACGGCTGTGGTGGCCGATGCAGGTGCTCATGCACCGCAGTGCTCTGTTTCCGTCACTTCGATCACATGCAGAAATGGCATGAAGCAGTACGTGTTCGATGCGCTCCTTATGGGAGCCGGTCGGGTGCCTTCAGGGATGGGGGCGGCTTTGGACGCGGGGGCGCTGTGGGGCTGCCTTTCTCGGCGGGGCCGAGAGGGGTACGGGCAGCCCCGGCGGTTGTGGCTATACCTTGGGCCGACGGCGGGTTGCAGATCGGTGAGTGTGCGCGGCCTGGGGCTTGCGTTTCGTCGGCGAGGGCGGGTCGGGCGTCCGTCGTGGGGTCATTCGGCCGCTTCGGTCAGGTGTGTGAGGGTGGAGCCGTCGATGTTCTTGGAGATGTGCAGGCGTTGGGTGATGCGGCGGCGGAGTTCGGGGACGTGGCTGATGAGTCCGACGGTGCGGTCGTGGGCGCGTAGGGAGTCCAGGACGTCGAGGACTTGGTGGAGGGTGTCTTCGTCGAGGGTGCCGAAGCCTTCGTCGATGAAGAGGGTGTCCAGTGCCTGGCCGCCAGCTTCGGCGGTGACGATGTCGGCCAGGCCCAGGGCGAGGGCGAGGGAGACGTAGAAGGATTCGCCGCCGGAGAGGGTGTCGGTGTGTCGTTTGTGTCCGCTCCAGGCGTCGAGGACTTTGAGGTCCAGGCCTGATTTGGCGCCTCGGGCGGCTCTGTCGTCGGAGTGGACGAGGGTGAAGCGGTGGTGGGACATGCGTGACAGTCGGGTGTTGGCGGCGTCGACGACGTCTTCGAGGCGGGCTGCCAGGACGTAGGACTCCAGTTGCATGCGGAGCTGGTTGCTGGGTGAGCCGCCGCTGATGAGGCCGTGGAGGTGATCGACGGTGCGGTAGGTGTCCTCGAGGGGTTCCAGGCGCTGGATGTGGCTGTCGAGCTGTGCGGTGAGGGTGGCCAGGGCGGTTGCGCGGTCGGCGGCCTGGGTGGCGAGGGCTGCCGTGCGGGAGTGGGTTGCGGTGGCGGTGTTCAGTTCGGTGACGGCGTGCTCGAGGTCGGCCGGAGGCTGGGCGATGGCTGCCTGTAGTTCGGGTTCGGCGAGCCGGGCGGTCAATACGAGGCACTGTTCACGCCAGTGGGTGATTTGGTTCTCGATCGCGGTGAGTTCGTCGTCGGGCAGGAGGGCGGCCGAGGCTTCGGCCGGGGAAGTGAAGCCTGCCGCGTGGGCTGCCTGCTCCGCGAGAGCGGCGGCGCTGTGGCGGCTTGCGGCGGTTGCTGTCACGGTGGCCGCGCACGCGGCGGCGGTCTCGAGGCGGCCGGCGTGCTGGGTGAGGTCGGTGATGCGGTCGGCGAGTGTGGCGTGCCCGTTGAGGGCGGTCGCGAGGCGGTGGGTGAGCTCTTCGCGCTGGGTGTGCAGGCTGTCGTAGGTGGCGTCGGCGGCGCCCAGGCGTGCGGTTGCGGTGTTGCGGGTGTGCTCGGTGTCGGCCTGTTCCTTTTCCAGGAGGGCGAGTTGTTCGCCGGCCGGTCCGGCGTCGGATGCCTGGGCAAGGGCGTCGGCGAGGTGTTGTTCGAGGGTTGTGCGGTGGGCGGTGAGGTCGGCGAGGGGGGTGTCGCCGCCGGCTTCACCGCGGGCCGTGGCGGCCTGTTCGTTCAGGTGGGCCAGGGTCTCTTTGGCCTTGTTCTCGTTCTGCTGGGCGCGGGTGTGGGCGGCTTCGGCGGCCTGTTCGTCGGCGGCGGTGGGCTGGCCTGGCTGGGCGGTGGCGGGTGCGGGGTGGGTGGGGGAACCGCATACGGGGCAGTCTTCACCGTCGACGAGCCGGCCGGCGAGCTCGGCGACGATGCCGTCGGTGCGACGGCGCCGGATGTCGATGTACGTTTTCGCGGCTTGTTCGGAGTCCTTCTCGGCCTGGCTGAGGACTTTGTGGGCGGCGCTGATCTGCTGGTCGAGGGCGTCACGGCGTCTGGCGGCTTCCAGCTGCTTTTCGACGAGGTTGAGGGTGGGGGTGAGTTCGCGGCTGGTCTCCTGTGCGCTGCGGGCGTCTTCCAGGCGTGCGGCAAGGTCGGTGCGGCGTTGCGGAATGTTGTTGAGCCGTTCCTGGGCGTCGGTGAGGGTTTCGGTGAGTTGTTGGCGCTCGCGGTCGAGTGCGTCCAATGCTGCCGTGTGGCGTTGGAGGGTGGCCTCGTCGGGCAGGAGCGCCTGGACGGCGCCGGTGTCGGCGTGCAGTTGCTGCGCGGCGTGAGTGAGGGCGGCGGCGTCGAGGGGCGCGTGTTCGGGCAGCAGAAGGGCGCGGGCGCGGCTGTCGTCGTCCAGGGCACGGGCGTGCTTGAGGTCGGCGGTGTGTGCGGTCTCCAGGACGGATTGCAGTTGCTGGGCTTTCACGGCGCGCTCGCGGCGGTCGGCGAGGCGGTCGTGGTGGGCGGTCTGCTCGTGGAGCAGGCCGAGGTCGTGTGCGGTGGTGCGGTGGCTCTGCTGTAGACGGTGGAGGTCGCGGACAGCCTGTTCTACCAGACGGGCTTGTGCCAGCTGCTGCTCGGCGGTCTCGGTGGCGGTGGCTGCGGCGTCTTGGAGGGTGAGGGCCTGGCGGTGCAGGGCGCTGGCCCAGGCACGGGCGGGTGCGGTGAGGGTGGCGGGGTCGTCGGCCCGGGGGGCGTCTTGGGCGGGTTCGAGGTCGTCGCCGGCTGCCTGCTGGATGCGTTCGGCCAGGCGCAGGACGTCGGCGCGGGCCTCGTCGCGCGTCTTGGCGGTGAGGGTTTTGCGGGTGGCGAGGAATTCTTCGATGAGGCCGAAGCGGCGGGTGCCGAAGAGGGTGCCGAGCAGGACCCGGCGTTCGGATGCGTCGGCGCGCAGGAACTTGGTGAACTCGTTCTGCGGGAGCAGGACGACCTGGCAGAACTGCTGCCGGGTCAGGCGCAGGAGGGACTTGATCTCTTCTCCGGCTTCCTTGTGGGACTTGATGATGCCTTCCCACTGGCCGTGTCCGTGTTCGTCGAGGACCCACTGGTGCAGGTAGGTTTCGGCCTTCTGGTCGACGAGTTCTGCGCTGTTGCGCAGGTGGGGTCGCTTCTGGGCGGGGATTCTGCGGATCTGCAGGCGCTTGCCGGCGAGGGTTACTTCCAGGGTCACTTCGGTCAGCAGGTTGGCGGGCGCGTGATCGCTGCGCAGCCGCATGTTGCGTTCGTGAGGCGGCAGGCCGTAGAGGGCGAAGCAAATGGCGGCGAACAGGGTGCTCTTGCCGGCGCCGGTGTCGCCGTGCAGGAGGAACAGGCCGTCGGCGGACAGGGCGTCGAAGTCGACGGTGTGCCGGCGGGCGAAGGGGCCGAAGGCCTGCAGGCGCAGGGAGTGCAGACGCATGTCAGACGGTTTCCTTCTCATGGGCGCGCACGCGCATGTCGTCGACGGCCTCTTGGAGGAGGTCTGCCTCTGCGGTGGTGGGTGGGGTGCCGCGCACGGCGGTGATGAAGTCGTGGGCGATGTCGAGGTCGCCGCGGCCGCGTACCCGTTCGCGGTAGGTGGGGCTGTCGGTGGCCTGTGCCGGGATGCCCGCGGGCACGTGCTGCATGTCCAGCGTCTTGGAGAAGCGCTGTCTGAGGCGTGCCATCGCCTCGTACGGCAGGGCGGTGTCGGTGAGGGTGACCTGCAGCCAGGCTTCGCTGAGCGGTTCGTGTGCGGGGTCGGTCAGCAGGTCCTCGATGCGGCCGGTCAGCCGGGCCAGCGGCAGATGGAGGTCGGCCGGGATGTCGTGGCGGGTGATCGTGGGGGCGCCGACGGCTGGCAGGTCGGCCAGGGTGATCGATTTGGTGTGGTTGGCCTCGGAGAAGGAGTAGGCCAGCGGGGAGCCGCTGTAGTGGATGCGGTCGTTGACGCTCTGCGGGCGGTGCAGATGGCCCAGGGCGGTGTAGTCGATGCCGTCGAAGAGGTCGGCGCCGGCGTGGGCGATGCCGCCGACGCTGATGTCGCGTTCGCTTTTGCTGGTGGTGGCACCGGTGATGAAGGCGTGGGCGAGGACGACGGAGCGGGTGCCCGGACGGGTGGCGAGGTCAGTCCGGATGCGGTCCAGTGCCGAGGTGAGGACGGCTTGGTGGGAGGCTGTCTCTGCGTCCAGCTGGGTGCGTACCAGGGCGGGCTCGAGGTAGGGCACTCCGTAGACGGCGACGGGGCCGTGCTCGTCGTCGAGGAGGACGGGGCGGGCGGCGTCGGCGGGGTCGGTGCGCAGGTGGACGCCGGCTTTGGCGTACAGGCCGGAGCCGGTTCCGAGGCGGTGGGCCGAGTCGTGGTTCCCGCTGATCATGACGGTGGGGATACCGAGGTCGGCGAGCTGGTGCAGAGCCCGGTCGAACAGGCGTACCGCGTCCAGACTCGGGATGGCACGGTCGTAGATGTCGCCCGCGATCAGCAGGGCGTCCACCTTCTGGGTGCGGGCGGTGGCGCAGATGTGGTCCAGGACCTTGCGCTGGTGGTCGATCAGATCTTCCCCGTGGAACCGGCAGCCGAGATGCCAGTCCGAGGTGTGCAGGAACCTCATGGGCACAGACCGTAACCAGAGTGGTGGGAGCTACGGGCGGTTTTCCCGATAAACGGTCTTGTTTCGGGGGCTTGGGGCACGTGAGGGAAAGGTTTCTTCGTATGCGCCGCCGGGTGGCGGAGCCGGACGCGGCTCGCAGGGTGATTGTCAGTGGCAGGAGGCAAGATAAGCAGTGGGGGAAGGAGGATGTGATGTCTTTATCGCGTTCTGCCAGGACCGAGCACGCTGTGGCGCCCGGGGGCTGCCGGTGGTGCGGAATCGAAGCCCGCGCGCACGCGCGGCAATGGACTGCGGAGGCCGGATGGCACGCCTGGACGGCGCCGACCACTGAGCAGCGCAAGGAGCGCATGCTGCAGCGGCGAACGCAGCAGCAGGTCAGCAGGCGAGGGCCTGCACCTCGGTGAAGATGTCCCGTAGCTGCTGGGGGACCTCTTCGGGGGTGGTGAGCATGGACACCAGTGCGTAGAGCATGTCGGCCTTGCCGTTGGGGCTGCTCTCTGCGGCCTGCTGTTTGATCATGTAGAGGATGCGCTCGCTGAACTTGCCTTTCCGGTGCTCGCTGAAGTCGTCGGCGCTCCAGGGCTGGCCCTCGGGGCGGGGCCAGTGGGCGTTGGCGGCGGCTGCCCACTGGAGGTCGCTGAAGAGCTCTTCCAGTTCGTTGTAGCCCTCGCCCTCGCCGACGTAGGAGACCTGCTTGCTGAGGTCGAGGCCAGCTTTGATGAGTTTCTCAGGCTTGAAGTGCTTATTTGTGCGGCTGTCGGCGTCGACCATCAGCATGACGGTGCGATGCTGCTTGACGAGGTAGCCGGCCAGGTGGAGTGCTCCTTCGTTGTTGTCGCAGGCCCACAGGGCGATGCCGGCCGCCTGCAGGGGCAGACCCTGCGAGAGACGGAAGAGCAGGGGCACGCACTGCTGCTCGGTGGGGCCCTCGACGGCCAGGAAGCAGCGTTCGTGCAGCAGGACGGAGTTGCGCAGGCCCACCGCGGCGGCGATCTGCCCGAGGTGGAAGTCGATGCCGTCGTGGGTGTCGCCGTCGAGGCGCTCGACGAGGGTGCGGCCGCTGTCGCTGAGCTTGAGGTGGACGACATCGGCGATGTCGACGCCGTCGATGAGGTTCATCGAGTGGGTCGCGACGATGACGCTGACGTGGGGCAGGGCGCACTGCTTGCGGATGATGTCCATGACGGTGCGCTGGTGGCGGTAGTCGAGGTGGGTGTCGGGCTCGTCGTAGACGACGATGGTCTGGGTGGGCTGGGGCTCGTCCTGCTCCCCCGTCGCGCCGAGTTCACTGCTTTCGAGGAGGCTGCTGGTCCACTCCCACACGGCGAGGGCGATGCGCCGGGTGCTGCCCTGGCCCGAACGGGTCAGATCCACGGGCTCGCCGTCGGCCTTGGAGACCTCCAGCGGCGCTCTTTTGAAGCCGCCCTTGAAGGAGACCTCGGGCTTGACCTCCACGCCGACGAACTCACGGCAGTGCTGGCGGATGTGCCGGCACAGGGAGTCCGCTTCCTTCTCCAGCCGCTGCGTGATCTCCTTCTCGATCTCCCGGACCTGTCCCTGGAGGGTCTCGTCCTCGAGATGGGTCTCGTAGCAGCTGCTCAAAGCGGTGCGCACCGCGTCGTCCGGGCTCTCGTCCTTGCCGCCGAACGCCAGCAGCCGCGGCAGCCGTGCCTCGAGGTCTTTCGGCAGCGGCTGCCACTGCTCGGTCTGCGGGACGGTCGTGGCGTGCGCGGCGAGCGCGGCCAGCAGGTCTTCCTTCAGCGTGCCTGACGGGACGAGGCCGAACTCGGCGACCAGTTCGGTCAGGTCCTTCTTCATCAGCCGGCCCAGGCCCTGCAGACGGCTGTCGGCGGGCTGCGATCCGAAGAACTCCCAGCACGCCGCCTCACCGGCCCGTGAGCGGCGCCGGATGCGGATCTCCGCCGGTAAGGGGGCGGCGGCCTGCTCGACGGTGTCCAGGCGGAAGACGCCCTCCACCCATGTCTCCGCGCAGCGCTGTCCCTTGACGCCCTCGTCCTGCTGGTAGGTGCGGTCCTCGTCCGTCAGACGGTGCTCGCCCAGCAGGAAGGCCAGCGCGGCCAGGACCGCGCTCTTGCCGCCGTCGTTGCGGCCGGCCAGGATCGTCGGGCTGCTGACCAGGATGTCCTGCACATGGGTCAGCGAGCGGAACCCGCACGCGGAGAAGCGGATGAGGTGCACGGTCGAGCTGCTCCGTATCTCCCCGCTCCGCCGGGCGACGGACAGGGGTGTGGCGTGCGGGCGTTACGCGTGCGGATGAGGCGGTTGAGGCCTCGGCGCAGGCAGTCATCCTAGAGGCACGCAAAGCAACCGTGCCCCGTATTGCGCCAGTTAGCGTCTGGGCGAGGAGAGGCTGAGCCTCGCCTCCTCAGGCGGAACGCCGCATCCCGCAGAAACCGGGGCGCTGCGCCGGGCACAGCCTCAGTGAACGTCTTTGACCAGCGCGAACCCGACATGCACGGTTCCACGCACTGTGGTTGAGAGCTGAGGGGCACCGGGCCGGGAGCTTGGACGTCGCATCCGCTACGGACGCGCCTTTCATCACGGGCATCGCGACCAACTGATCAATTCTCCTGGGTTCCGAGAGCAGTCCTCGGTGCGAACCGGAGCGCGACGCCCAACCATCACTCTGCCCGCTCTACTTGACGTTCTGTCATTTTTGTCAACTTCATTACATGGTGGAATATTTGGAGCTAATCTTTTGAGGTCTGATCTGAGGTGATACGACGTGAGTGACGTACGTCCGGCACAGCCGGGGATGCTGGTGGTGGTCCGGGAGTTCCGCGGCATGACGCAAGCCGACGTGGCTGAGGCGATGGTGAAGGCCTCCGGCGGTGACGCGGCGGTGTCCCAGGGGTATGTGAGCCGCGCCGAGAGCGGCCGGCTGGCGGTCTCGGGAGAGCGGCTGGAGCTGTACGCGGCGGCTCTGGGGTATCCGCCGGATCTGCTGTGTCTGGACCCGCAGGTACACGGGGTCGGCGTGGGGCTCGTCCACCACCGCAAGCGTGCGTCGTTGACCGTCTCCGCCCTTCGGCACCAGCATGCCCATCTCGCCCTGACGCGGGTTCAGTTGCAAGGCATCGCCGCGTGCCGGCCCGGTCTCGGTGTGCGGCCTGCGACCATCCCCACGGTCGCACTCGACGCCCTGACCACGGCGAAGGACGCAGCCCGGCAGGTTCGCAAGGCCTGGGGCATGCCGCCGGGCCCGGCGGCTGACATGACGGCATCCCTGGAAGCGGCCGGAACGCTGGTAGTCGCGCGTGATCTGGGCAGCGACCGGCTCGATGCGGTCAGCCAGTGGGACGGAACACAACCGCCGCTCATCCTGGCCAACGACCACGCGCCCGCAGACCGCTACCGCTTCAGCCTGGCGCACGAGCTGGGGCACCTGGTCCTGCACCGGTCCCCCGGCGACAGCGCCGTGCAGGAGCGGCAGGCCGACGAATTCGCTGCCGAGTTCCTCATGCCCGCGCGTGACATCCGCTCCGCCTTCACGCCTCGCGTCGACCTGGAACTCCTGGCCCGGCTGAAGCGAGAGTGGAAAGTGTCGATGGCCGCGCTGCTGCGCCGGGCACAGAGCCTGAACATCGTCACGGACTGGCAGTACCGCAGCGTGATGGTGGAGATGTCCGCGCTGGGATACCGCACAGCCGAGCCGGTCGAGATAGACCAGGAGCGGCCCCGGTACGTCCCCGGACTGATCCGCTCTGCTCTGGACGCGGGGATCAACGAGGAGGAGTTGGCCCGCTGTGCGCGGCTGCTGCCTGAGGACTTCCAGCTGCTGTACGCCCCGCGCGAAGGCGCGGCGGTGGATTCCGCTTCGAAGGTGAGGCCATGACTGAGTCGTTCCCCTCCCCGCGCCCGGGCACCGGTTCCGATCCCGCGGAGCCTCCCGACCCTCCTCTCAGCCAACCGCCCCCTGTACCCGGGCAGTTGCGGGGTCGGATGCTGCTGCAGGCCGGAGCGAGCCGCGTCGGCTATATCCGCGAGCAGCTCGATCCGGTGCGCAGCGGGCTTGTCGTCAGCGGGGCCGGGGCGGCGGCGAAGGTCCGCAAACTGCGCGAGGAAGGGTTCACGGGACCGCTGCTGGCGGATCCCGCCGTCTACACCGTGGCGGCGGCCAGCGAGGACGACCCATTTCCCGACGTCTCGCAAGGCCAGCTGGCCTTCGGCGACCCGCTGCAGCTGTCGATTGAGGAGCAGGTGGGCCACCGTGCGGGCGCGACGGCGGCCATGACGCCCACCGGATATCTGCACGCGGAAGACTCCGACGCCCTCAAGGCCGCCGTCCACCAGGTTCTCAAGCTCGAGGACCCCCACGTCTTCTTCAGTGTGCCGGTGGACGTGGCGTGGCTGCGCGACGACGCGGTCGGACAGCTGATCGCCTGGCTCAATGTCGTGCCGAACCCCAAAGCGGTCATGCTCGGCGGGCAGATGGACCCGCTGGCCGGCTTCTCCCAGGCGGTGGGCAACCTCAAGCGGCTGCTGGCGGAGGTCCCCGGGACCGCGCTGCTGCGTGCCGACCTCGCGGCGTTCGGGGCTCTGGCCCACGGGGCGGCGTTCACCGCTTTCGGCGCCACCAGCAGCGTGCGGCACATCGTCCCGCCCGGTCAGGCGGCCAAGCGGTCCCCGGGCGGTCCGAACTCGCCCTCCGTGCTGCTGCCGGAGCTGATGGACTTCTTCCTCGGCGAGACGCTGGCGAAAAGGTTCGCCGCGGGCCTGGCGCCGGTGTGCCGGTGCGCGGCCTGCGACGGGCTCGTCCTGGACACTTTCGTCAGCAATCACTGGCAGGTGCCGGCGGCCGCCCACAATGCGGCGGTGCTGATGGAGTGGCTGCGCAGCATGGACGCCGTCGAGCCAGCCGGGCGGCCCGCGTGGTGGCAGCAGCGCTGTCGGCGCGCGGTGGACCGCTACCCGGTGCTCAACGCTGAACTCGACCATCCCGGGTTCAGCGCCTTCAAGGTGCCCCAGCAGCTGCTGCAGTGGGCACAGGCCCCCGTCGGCCCGCAGGCCCCCTCCACGGCACGCCCGGTGGCGGGCGCGGAGCGCGGTGAGCCGTGACTAGCCGATGCGGTGGTGGAACTCCTCGATGAAGCACCATGCCGCGGGGGTATGGCGGCGCGGGGTGTAGGGCCGCGGTTCCAGCAGCAGGTCCACGCTCTCGCCGTCGGCCACCAGGACGCCGATGCCGTAGAAGGCGGCTTCCATCAGCTTCTCCTCAGGCGCCGGTGGAGCGCTGTCCAGCAGCAGGGCGCGCCGGCAGAAGGGGGCGAAACGGCCGGCTTGCTCGAGTCCCCCGCGCCAGCCCGCGGCGCTTGCCCGCACCACGGCGAGATCAACGGTGAGCGGCCGCACCGCGCGACGGGTGACCTCACAGCGGTCGACGTCGGCGGCACCGGCCGGAAGCCGACGTACCGCCGAACGCAGCCGTGCAGGCAGCGTCGCCAGTGCAACGGGCTCGTCGACGGGCAGCTCCAGAAGCGTCTGCAGCGCATCAAGACTGTCGAGGCGTGCCGCTGAGACGCGGGCGCGGCGTGCGCATTCTTCCTCGTCAAGCCGGTAGAACAGCAGCGCCTGGCTGCCCATCAGCTGGAGCGAGACAGACAGCACGGCCGGATCCAGCAGGGCCGCAGAGGCTGCGCGTACCGATGTGCCCACCGACGGGCTGGCCAAGGTCACCATGCCGTTCACCCTGCCTCATCCGACTTCAGCCGTACCCGGCGGCCCCGACTATCCCACCCGATGGGGCACGGCCGCCTCGTCCAAACGTTCCAAAAACCCGCCCATTCCTTGCGACAGTGCTATATCGCCGATCGCACGGCAGAACCACCGCCGTTTACTCGAAAACCCTGGGCCGCAGTCTGCGGACACGCCGCGTGGGCCCACTGAGCCCTGGCGCAGGCCCCGCAGCACCCGCCGCACCGTCGGCTCGGTGACCTGCCTGCGGCAGACCGGCGCTTTGCACAGGTCAGGAACTGGTACGACGGGATACTGTCGTTCACTGATCCTGGCTGGCTTCGGACGAGTTGTCAGTTCCGGCGGTGCTGGGGAAGGCTGCGAGAGTTGCACCCTGCCGCGGTTCATCGGGCAGGGCCAGCTCGAACCAGACCACTTTGCCCGTGGAGAGTCTGCTGACTCCCCAGCGTCTGGCGATCCGGTTGACCACATAAAGTCCACGGCCGGTCTCGTCCGTGCTGTTGGGCTGACGGGCTCTGGGCAGGCTCGGCTCATCGTCGACCACTTCGCACCGTAATACGTCGGTTCGTAGCAGCCGCAGGGTGACGCGCTGGGAGGTGTGACGCACAGCGTTAGTCACAATCTCACTGACCAGCAGTTCCACCGGATCCGTTAGCTCCTCCAGTCCCCAGCGCGACAGCGCGCGTCGTGCGTGGTGCCGGGCCTTGCGGGGGGCCGTGTCTTTTGCGTCGAGGTGCCAGAAGGCGACATCGCCCGGCGCGAGGCCGTCGAAGCGGGCAGCGAGCAATGCCACATCGTCTCCTCGGACTCTCTCGATTGGTCCGACGAGTGCGTCGATCACGTTGTCGCAGAGTGTCTCCAACTCCACTGGTCCGCGGTTGTCGTTGGCCGGACGGTCTGCGGCCACCTGTTCGCGCAGCTGTTCTATCCCGTCCCACACGTCTCGGGTTCGCGATTCCACCAGTCCGTCGGTGTACATCAGGAGTGTGGCGCCGACGGGGGCATCCACTTCCATGACCTCGTAGTCCACGCCGCCCACACCAATAGGGGTGCCGGGCAGTACCTGCAGCACCTCGGCCTTGCCGCCCAGGTGCAGCAGGACCGGTGGGGGATGTCCGGCGTTCGCAATGGTGAGGCGGTGTGATAGCGGGTCGTAGACGGCGTACAGGCAGGTCGCCATATGGTTCCCGCCCAGTCGCTGGGCCTGCTCGTCGAGGTGGTGCAGGACTTCGTGGGGCGGCAGGTCGAGGCCGGCCAAGGTCTGCAGTGAAGTCCGCAACTGGCCCATGATGGCGGCGGACACAGTGGCGTGGCCCATGACATCGCCGATGACCAGGGCGGCTCGGCTGCCAGGCAGGGGGATGGAGTCGTACCAATCGCCGCCGACGCGTGCAGTCTCGGTGGCTGGCAGGTAGCGGCTGGCGAGTCGGATGCCGGTGGGCTGCGCGAGGCTTGCAGGCAGCATGGTGCGCTGCAGTTCGTCCATGGCGATGGCCTGACTTCGGACCAGGAGTGCCCGGTCGATACCGAGGGCGGTATGCGTGGCCATCTGTGCCGCGACGAGCAGGTCCGCCTCGTCGTATCGCGTCGAATGGTGACGGAGGAACACGGCGAATCCGAGCAGTTGCCTCTTGCTCTGCAGGGGAGCGATGATCACGCTGGCCTGGGCTGGGAGAAGGCCGGCGGTGACGTCTGCCAGCGCAGCGCGAGACAGGGCATCGTTGACAGTGACGGGGCGCACGCTGCTGAGGATCTCGGCCAGGGGGCTGCCTTTCGGCACGGTGAGTTCCTCGGGCGCCGACGGCAGCGGGAGGAGAGCCGCCGGCTTGGGTGCGTTCTGGCGGTGAGCGAGGCGCACATCGCCCAGAGACGACGATTCGTAGTCCTGCAGTGGCTCTCTGAGGTAGATGAGGATTCCGTCGGCGAACTCCGGCACCGCTGCACCGCCGAGGCCTGTCACGACTTCCTCGACGGTGATGCCAGCGGCGATGCGCTCTGTGGCGGCGGAGGCGAGCCGCATACGGTCCAGCGATGGTACGGGTCCGCCGACCAGCTCGCCCGGCTCGAATGGCATGGTCACGGGGTTGTGTGCGGTTGTTGCCAACAATGGACTGCCGTCTTGCGCCGGGGCTCGCGTGCTGTCTGCAGCCGGCGCCAATGTGCCCCCAACGGTCTGGCCGGGGATCGTACGACCACTGCGACCGTCCTTGGCAGCCTCGGCGACATTCATGCCGAGGTCCTCTGCGGCTTCCTGTACGGCGTCGTGCTCCAAATCCAGTGCGACACGCACCTTCTCCAGCGCATCGTCAACGGCGTCGAGCCCGGCCTCTTCAGGTGCTGGCGGCGTAAGCGGAGCGGGCAGCAGGCTGCCGCCGCCGTCGGACTGGGCTGAGGTCGTCGTCTTCGCCTTGAGGGCCTCAAGCTCGGTTTCCAGTTCCTGGATCCGCCGTGCTGCGTGATCGGCGACCGCCTGTGCCCGCTGCCGGTCGCCGTCGGCACGGGCCAGCTGCGTGCGCAGTTCCAGCTCCTGGCTTTCGGCCCGTCGTCGTGTCTGTTCCAGGCGCTCGACATCCGCTGGGGCCCGCAGGGCGGAACCCCTCAGTGCGTCAATACGGCGGGTGAGTTCCAGAACCTTCGCCTGGGCTTGGCCGAGCATGCCGAAGAGAATGGTGGCGATCTGCAGGGCCTGCTGTCGTCCCTGCTCACTGGCCTCGAAGGCCCGACGGGCGCGGTTGAGTTCCTCATAGGCGGTGATGGCCTGACGCTGAACCTCCAACACCTCCCGCGCGGTTACCTGTGGGCCGCTGCCGTCGGTGGCCGTCGGCGCAGTCTGCGCCAGACGCCATAATTTTTGCAGGGGGACCAGTCGCTGGTCGGCTGTCTCGCTGTCGTCGTCCGGGTAGCAGACGTCAGCCACAGCTTCCACCAGATCCCACGACAAGCCCTCGCCCGCCAGTTGCTTACGGAGCCTGGTCAGCGACGGCACCTGGCCACTAACGAAGTGTTCGGCCGTCAGGCGCTGATGAAGGTGGACCACGGGCACTCCTGCCGTGTCCAACCACGAGCGGAGCATTCCGACGAGCTCGTTGATCTCCGCGCATGAACCGCGCGCCGGCATCCACGGTCGCCCGGCCCGAGTCCGCTCCCCCAAAACGCAACCCCCTCTTGCCGATTGTTCTGCCACAACCCCCGGCTTATCTCTGCAACAACATCCAACCGCTCGTCCACCGGCGTGCGCCGGGAAATCGTGGAACTGCATCCGACGAACCGACAACCCGAGTCACAGGCGGTATTACGCGTGTCCCCCCGCTCAACGATCGTGCTGGTCCTGCTCGCCATCGTTCTCACGCTCGCCCTGACCGCAGGCATCACTGCCGCCGCGCTGGCCCGCTGGGACAACGCGAGCATCCCTGCGGCCATCACCCGCGCAGGAATCGCCTTCGCCAGCGCGCTCTCCCTCGGTATCGCCTTCACCGCGCTCCTCGTTTCCATCTGGTCATAGACACACTGAGTAGTGGTTGGTGCCCCAGCGGTCGCTGACGGCGGTGGCCTGGAGCCGGGTGAGGTTGCCGCGGACGACTCCGGCGAGTCCGGCGTACGGATGAGCGCGAGAGCTGCGGTAGAGGCTCCGGGCATCGCGCTTCCCGCCGCCGTGGACACCGTCCTGGCCGTCTCCGCCGCCCGCCAGGTCGGTGCGGGCTCCGCGGTCGCGGATGTGGGGAGGCAGGTCGGCGGTGCGCTGGGCACCGCGGTCAGCGGCAGTGTCATCGCCACCTCAACCGCAACGACCTGCCTCAGGCTGCGCAGGTGCCGGGCGCGGCCGGGGACGCTGTACGCGAGTCGCTGCCGGGCGCCTCCGCGGTCGCCCGGCAGCTGAGCGGTCCGGCCGGTGAGCGGATGCCGTCCGCTGCGCAGCACTCCTTCGTCCTCGGCTTCACCGGCACCCCGGCGTCCCGCGCGCCAGGCCGAAGCATCACCCGCCTCAGCCAGTCGGGTTCCAGGCAGTGCGAGAGGGCCCGGATCGGGTGGATCCGGGCCCTCTTTAGAAGTAGCGGGGACAGGATTTGAACCTGCGACCTCTGGGTTATGAGCCCAGCGAGCTACCGAGCTGCTCCACCCCGCGTCGGTATCCCCCCACCGTACGCCATCCCAGCAGGCGCCGAAGACCACCTTCAGGGCTCTACGCGGCGAAGCCGACGTTGGTGACGTACTCGTACTGGCCCCACTGCGAGCCGAGGTCGACGATCGTGTCCTGCCACGCGGCGTCGAGACTCTGGTGGTCGCCGGCCGCCCAGGAGCCGACGATGCGGTCCCAGCGGCGCACGTTCATCGTCCGGTACTCCACCACGCGCTGCAGCGGCTGCGGCACCTGGGACTGGTTGAGCGGGTGGATCTCCACCCGGGTGCCGCGTCCGTCGCGGTTGAGGCGCCTGAGGAGATGGCGGGCGACGTAGCGGCGGCGCACCGTCCGGTACGCCTGGTCGATGCGTTCCAGGCTGGTCTTGGAGGGGCGGCGTTTGCCCTCCAGCCAGGCCTTTAGCGTCCGGCGGGTCACGGTGAGTCCGGCATCCTGCGCGGCCTTCAGGGTCTGGGTCGACTTCGTCAGGTAGTGCAGGCGCGCCATCCAGCCGCGCTTTGCGGTCACGGGAGTGGCGATGCCGCCCGCGAGTTCGTCGAGTTTGCGAGCGACGGCGTCGCTGCCCTTGATGCCCCGGGCGCCGAACCTCCCGAAGTCGATGTTCTTCTCCGGCACTACTCCCCCTCGCCTGCGTGCTCAGCGGCGTCGGTTCCGGCGGTGTACGTGTCCTTGACCTTGACCTCGGTAACACCGCGGCCTTCGGCGAAGACACGGCGCCAGTCACCGATGACGTAGAGTTCGTCGGTGCCCATCGCCCGGACGACGGCCAGGCCCTCGTCATGGGCCTTGAGCGCCTTGAGCCACAGATTGGCGAAGGCCTGGCTGCGGATGAGGTGCATCCAGTCCGGACGGTAGAGCTCCCGGTTGTAGTTCGACTCCCCCATCGTGGAGACGAACTTCGAGTACATCGCCTTCACGTACTCCAGCGTCACCGTGTCGCCCTGCTCGATCGCCGTGTCGCGGGCGTCCTTCAGGGCGATGCGGAACTTCTCCAGCAGGTTCTCCGTGGCCCCGGAGGTGTACGACTCGTGGATCTGAGGAGGCGCGCACAGCTGGTGCTTGGGGCCGGACAGGCGCTGCAGGAGGCGGAGCGTCGGCTCGGTGACCCACAGGGGACCGGGCTCGTCCCGCTGGCCGATCGGGTTGGGCAGCACCGCCTCGTGCTCCCACTCGGGCGGGGTGATCAGGTGGACTCCGGAGCGGCGGCGGTCGTGGGCCAGGCCGGTGGAGTGCTCGAGCTGGCCTAGGGGGCGTCTTCAAATGTCACGCCCACATCAGGAGTGATGCGAGGGTGACGGCTGCCTGGTAGGACTCGGCGGTCTTGTCGTAGCGGGTTGCGAT
>NZ_JBUDHV010000063.1:0-14641 GCF_054956795.1 Streptomyces sp. SYSU D01066-1
ACGGCGCGGAATCGGTCTGCTACGGGGGTGGAGCGGGTTGACGCGCCAACCGCTGCGGGCGGACACCCCCCACCCCGTCCCCTTCCCGCCGTACGCGACCGCGGGTACGACCCCCTCCCGCCCGCGCGGGACACCGCCCCGTCCGCCGTACGCGACTGCGGGTACGACCGCATCCCGCCCGCGCGGGACACCAGTCCCCGCCGGTCATACGCGGGCGCGGGTACGGGTACGGTCCGCCCGCGCGGGACACCAGTCCCCGCCGGTCATACGCGGGCGCGGGTACGAGTACGGTCCGCCCGCGCGGGACACCGGTCCCCGCCGGTCGTACGCGGGCGCGTGGCTTGCGCGGGTCGTGTCGCCGTGGGCGGGTCGTGCCTCTCCCCCAGTGCCTGAACGGCCTGGGAGGTGTCCCCACTACGTCATGTCAGAGAAACGCCAGCTGGACGGCCCAGAACGACAGCGCGGCGACCACCGCGGCGGCCGGCATCGTGATGAACCACCCCAGGATGATGTTCTTCGCGACGCCCCACCGCACGGCGTTCACCCGCTTCGTCGCCCCGACGCCCATGATCGCCGACGTGATGACGTGCGTCGTGGAGATCGGCGCGTGGAAGAGGAACGCCGTCGTGAACATGATCGACGCGCCGGTCGTCTCCGCCGCGAAGCCCTGCGGCGGATCGAGTTCGATGATCTTGCGTCCCAGGGTCCGCATGATCCGCCAGCCGCCGGCGTACGTCCCCAGCGACAGCATCAGCGCGCAGACGATTTTCACCCAGATCGGGATCGGGTCGCCGTAGTCCTCGACGTCGGCGATGACCAGCGCCATCACTACGATGCCCATCGTCTTCTGGGCGTCCTGGAGGCCGTGGCCGAGGGCCATGCCCGCCGCCGACACCGTCTGCGCGATGCGGAAACCGCGCTTCGCCTTGTGCGGGTTGGACCGCCGGAAGAGCCACATGATCACGGTCATGACCAGGTAGCCGAAGACCAGGCCGACCACCGGCGAGATGAACATCGGCAGGATGATCTTGTCGACGACTCCGTCCCAGTACACCTGGGTGCCGCCGGCCAGCGCCGCGCCCACCATCCCGCCGAACAGCGCGTGCGAGGAGGACGAGGGCAGGCCGAAGTACCAGGTGACGAGGTTCCAGACGATCGCGCCGACCAGCGCGGCGAAGAGGATGCCCATCCCCGTCGAGCCCTCGGGTGTCTCGATCAGGCCCTCGCTGACGGTCTTGGCGACCCCGGATCCGAGGAACGCGCCGGCGAGGTTCATCACGGCGGCCATCGCGAGTGCCGCCCGGGGCGTCAGCGCCCGGGTCGACACCGAGGTCGCGATCGCGTTGGCCGAGTCGTGGAAGCCGTTGGTGTAGGTGAAGAAGAGCGCGACCGCGACGGTCACGACCAGAGCGAAGGTGTCCATGGCGTGCGCTCAGGACTCCTTGACCGCGATGGTCTCCACCGTGTTCGCCACGTGCTCGAATGCGTCGGCCGCCTCTTCGAGGACGTCCACGATCTGCTTCAGCTTCAGCACCTCGATCGCGTCGTACTTGCCGTTGAAGAGGTGGGCCAGCAGCTTGCGGTGGATCTGGTCGGCCTGGTTCTCCAGCCGGTTGACCTCGATCCAGTACTCGGTGAGGTTCTCCATCGTGCGCAGGTGCGGCATGGCCTCGGCGGTCAGCTCGGCGGCCCGGGCCAGCACCTCGATCTGCTGCTCGACGCCCTTGGGCAGTTCCTCCACGTTGTAGAGGACGACGAGGTCGACGGCCTCCTCCATGAAGTCCATGATGTCGTCGAGCGACGACGCGAGGGTGTAGATGTCCTCACGGTCGAACGGCGTGATGAACGAGGAGTTCAGCTGGTGGAAGATCGCGTGCGTCGCGTCGTCACCGGCGTGTTCCGCGGCCCGCATACGCTCTGCGATCTCGGCCCGGGCGGATGCGTCCGCCCCGAGCAGTTCCATCAGGAGTTTCGAGCCCGTGACGATGTTGTCCGCGGACGCGGCGAACATGTCGTAGAAGCTCGTCTCCCTGGGGGTCAGACGAAAGCGCACGTGGGGTCCTCGGTATGCATCGGTTTCGGTCAGGCTGATGCTAGGCGCATCATCCGGCCACGGCTAACGGGCCGTCCCCCAGTGTCGCCCATCAGGCACAGTGATGAGCAGGGGGGCGGCCCGGGGCCTGTTTCCGGACGTCGCGCAGCGCATCGGCCAAGGGCCCCATACCCAGGGAAATTCGTTACCATATACCCACCAGGGGTATATGTCGGCGATCTGCATCACAGGAGGACGCGATGACGACCACGCAGGCCGGTGCCGGGGCGGCCGGGGACGTCGTGGCCGACCACGACCGCGGGGTGCACGGCTACCACCAGCAGAAGGAGGAGCACCTGAAGCGGCTGCGCCGTATCGAGGGGCAGATCCGCGGCCTGCAGCGGATGGTCGGCGAGGACGTCTACTGCATCGACATACTCACCCAGGTCTCCGCCTCCACCAAGGCCCTCCAGTCCTTCGCCCTCCAGCTCCTGGAGGAGCACCTGCGCCACTGCGTCGCGGACGCGGCCCTCAAGGGCGGCACCGAGATCGACGCCAAGGTGGAGGAGGCCACCAAGGCGATCGGGCGGCTGCTGCGGACCTGAGGCTCAGCCCTCGGCGGCGCGTCTGGCCCGTTCCCGTTCCTCCGCCACCCGCAGTACCTCGTCGATGCTCTCCATGCTGAGCCGCTCCCCGGCGGCCGACGCCGCGATGATCAGGTCGCCGCACAGTTCGATCTCGGCGAGGGCCACGTGGTCCTGAACCGCCGTACCGCCGACCGGAGCCACGCGCATCACCTCGTCTCTGCCACCACCGGCTTCCTAGAGTAGGGAGCGCCGTACGCGCCGCGCATGGCACGGACGGGCTAGTCCTCCTCGCCGGCGGGCTCCTCGGCGATCTTGCCCGCGTAGATGTCGTCCTCGTCCGGCAGCCGTACGGTGACGGGGACGCCGAAGTCGTACAGCAGCGTCGTCGAGGAGACCGCGACGGTGCTCTGCCGCTGTCCGTTGGCGAAGCCGAACCGGTGCCGGACCTTGCGGACGCGGCCCCGGTCGTCGAGGTAGGCGTCGAACGGCACCTGGACCGTGGCGAACCCTTTCGCCGCCGCGCGCAGCGAGGTGCGCGCGCTGCCCCCGGCGCGCTCGGCGGCCCGGGCCAGGTCGGCGGTCCCCCGGTAGTGGTGCACCGGGGTCCCCGCGACCGCCGTCCGCCCGAGGTACACCGCCTCGTGGGTGCCGCGCAGCACCTCCGCCGCGGCGAGCGGGTCGGTGGCGCCGCCGGTCACCAGGTTGCCGTCGGACAGGCTCGCGGTCTCCACCCGGACCCACTTGCCGGCGGGGACGCCTGCGCCCCGGTTCTTCATGAAGAGCGCGCCGGGGACGAGCAGTTCGGTGATGGGCCGGCGGTCGCTGGTGCCCGCCGCGTCCTGCGGCAGCCGTACCTTCAGCCGTCCGCGCCGCCCGGCGAAGTCGTAGACGCCCTCGCCCCGGATGGTGACCCGGGTGCCGCCGCTGGCCATCTGCATCGACGTGCGCGCCTTGGCGGTGCCGGACTCCGTCAGCCGGTCGGCGGCGCCGCGCAGGGTCTGGACCGGGTCGCCGAAGCGGAGCCCGGGACCGACGGCGGCGGTGCCGGAGCAGCCGGCGGCGCCCAGTCCGACGCAGGCCACGACACCCGCCACGGCGCCCGCCGCGCCCAGCCGCCGCTGCCGCTGTCCCTGCCTCCTGGCCATCGCCTGCCCACCCCCGTCCCGGACCGCCCGTCATCCCGCTTAACGACGTGCGGGTGACCCCGGTAACGTGGTCGCCGTGGCACAGCAGGACGGCCTTGACGCTCCCCGGGACCTCCCGGACCACCCCGATCCCACGGAACACCGGACGACCACGGTCGAACAGGGCCCGTTCTGTTCGGCCCGCTGCTCCTGCGGCTGGCGCGGACCGGCCCGCCGGGCCAGAAGCCTGGCGCGGACGGACGCGAGCGGTCACGCCGCTTCCTGACCGGCCGGATCTTGTCCCCTCTCCTCCACGAGCCCCCGCGGGACCGGGGAGACCGGGGAGACGCGGAGCGGCGTACTCCCCTCGGCGGCGCCGCGGCCGTCGGCCTCAGGGCGACGACGGCCGCCTGCGGCACCGGCACCGTCGCGTGCGCCGCGCCCGGCCGGGGCGCCCCGGCCGGCGAAGGTGCGGCGGACGCACGGCCCGGAGCCCCTCCCCGCCTGGCCGCGGTCCCCGTGGCCGTCAGGCGGCCAGGTCCCGTTCCCCCGCCTGTGAGGTCTTCCGCCCGGTGCGCGCGCCGGGGATCACGGCGTCCCGTGCCCCGGACGCGGATCGCCCCCGTGCGCTGATCAGCCACCCCACGCGCGGGGAGCGCTCGACCGCCCGGGCCAGCGGGGTCAGCAGGGCCATGGCCACCGGCGAGAGCAGCAGGGCCACCGCGGTGCCGAGCGCGAAGCCGCCGATGACGTCGGTCGGGTAGTGCACGCCCATGTAGACCCGGCAGAACCCGCCGAGCAGCGCCAGCACGATCGCGACGGCGCCGAACTTGCGGCGGGCGACGAAGAGGGCGACGGCCATCGCCATGACGAGGGTGGCGTGGTCGCTGACGAAGGAGAAGTCGTTCTTGCCGTCGACCAGGACTTCCAGGCCCTGGTGGTCCTTGAACGGCCGGGGCCGCTCCACGAAGCCCCGGATCGGCACGTTGACCAGCACGGCCACGCCGGCCGCGAGCGGCGCCCAGACCAGGGCGGCCACCGCCGGGGCCGCGTCCTCGCCGCCCCGCCGCCGTACGCCCCACCAGCACCACAGCACGAGCGCGGCGATGGCGAGGAGCAGCCCGTACTCACCGGTGAACTCCATGACCCGGTCGAACCAGTGCGGCGCGTCCTTGGCCAGGCCGTTGATGTCGTAGAGCAGGTCGACGTCGGGGTTCGACCCGGAATCGGCGAGTCCAGCCATGATGCTGCGGCCCCTTCGTCATGTCCTCCGGCACGTCGTTCGCACGCGCCTGTCCTGACCACCCCCGTGGTCGTAGATCCGCTGGGCGTCCGCCGGCTCGCACATCTACGCCAACAGGAACGCACGGCCCTCGTCGTTCCGTTCCGCACTCCACGGAATGATCACGCAGACGTTATCGAAGAGAGATGCGTCGCCCCAGCTCAGGGGAGGGGCTCACGGTCCGTTCAGGCGTTCCCCGGAAGCGCTTTCGCGCCATCCTCGGTCACCCGGGTGGCCCCGAAGTAGTCCGGGGTGTCGATCGGGTCGAACCGGATCACGGCACCCGTGTAGGGCGCGTTGATCATCTGCCCGCCGCCGACGTAGATCCCGACGTGCCGGATGGCCCGGGAATTGGTCAGGTCGTCCGAGAAGAACACCAGATCGCCGGGGAGCAGCTCGTCGCGGGAGGGGTGCGGTCCGGCGTTGTACTGGTCGTTGGCGACGCGCGGCAGCGTGATCCCCACCGACGCGTACGCGGCCTTGGTCAGACCCGAGCAGTCGAAACGTCCGCCCTGGTCAGCGGTGCCGTTACCGCCCCAGAGATAGGGCGTGCCGAGCTTGTCCTGGGCGTAGGTGATGGCTCCGGCGGCCTGCTCGGTGGGGTCGACCCGGCTCTCGGGCGCGGCGAAGCTCTCCGCCAGCGTCGTGATCCTCTTGACGTAGTTCTGCGTCTCCGTGTAGGGCGGGACGCCCTGGTACCGGATCACCGCGTCGGGGCCGGCGTTGTAGGCGGCCAGCATGTTCTCGGTCAGGTTCCCGGGGACGCTCTTCACGTAGGAGGCAAGGGAGCAGTCGTAGGCGGCGGCCGACGGGATGGCGTCGGCGGGGTCCCACACGTCCCGGTCCCCGTCCCCGTCCCCGTCGACGCCGTGGACCGCCCAGGTGCCGGGGATGAACTGCGCTATCCCCTGCGCCGCCGCCGCGCTCTGCGCCTTCGGGTTGAAGCCGCTCTCCTGGTAGAGCTGCGCGGCCAGCAGGGCCGGGGTGATCGCCTCGCAGGACCGGCCCGCCTTGGCCACCAACGCCTCGTACGCGGCGGGCACCGCCCCCTTGGCCAGATTCTTGGCCCCGCCGCTCACGCCGCCCGCCAGGCTCCCGGCAGTCATGTACACGCCAACAACGAGCAGCATGACGAAGCCCGTACCGAGCCCGACCGCCGCGCCGCCGATCACCCACACTTTTCGCACGGCTCAACCTTGCCCCATACGACCGCTGTTCAGCACCGTTTCCGCCAAGAGTGGCGGCATTCCGCCTCGGAGCGGCCGACCTGACGTCTTGACAGCGCACCGGAGGACCCGCCTCGGCACCGGAGGCGTTCACACAACAGAGGTAGCCTTCGCCCACGGAACGAGTGAACCCGCTCGCCCGCCCGCCCGACGGCCCGGCCATCCTCCGGACCTGACGGACCGTAGAAGTGCCCAACGACGAAAGCGCACGACAGGTTCCGCATCCACATCATTGCCCGGCGTGACCTGCCGTGATACACAGAGTGACCATGTGACTGCTCGCCCCCGGTCCCCGCACCTCCCTGAGCGCCCGGCGTGAACCGGTGGCAAGCTGTTCGTACGAAACCCGCCAATCAATGACGCCAAGTCGACATACGACGGCGGCATTGTCGGCGACAATGAGGCTTGACCTCTGCACCACCGCAGAGGATGCGGAACTACCCAACAGGGGCGGTGACTTACATGTTCTTTGCGGCCGACAAGGGAGACATCAACACCATCATCGGCGGGATCGCTCCCGACTGGGGACCCTTCGGGGCGCTGGGGACCGAGGCGAAGACGATGGTCCAGGTCGTCATGGCGGTCGCCATCCTGCTCTGTCTCGGCATCGCCATCTGGGGCGCCGCCAAGCAGCGCATCGGCGCCACCGCGCTCCGGGACACCTTCAGCGCCGAGCAGGGCAAGGGCCTGATCATCGCCGGCCTGACGGGCGTCTTCATCATCGGATCGCTCGGCACGCTCTTCACCATCGTGTACGGCATGGCCGTGTAGCCGGCCACCGTCCGACAGCCCGCCGGTCCCGCGTCCACGCCGGCCTCCCGTTCCCTTCCTCCCCATCCACCACCCGCCCGTCGTGCCCCCCGGCTGAGGTTGCGTCACCCTGATGTCGAGTCACCACACCGCGCCCGCGCGGGAACCAGTGCGGCTACCGTCGTACTACCACGGCACGGGGCACGGGCACCCGGTTCCGCACGACGTCGAGGGGGCGTACACGGCATGAGTCTCGGAGACGAGCACCAGTCCTCCGGCGGTTACGGCGGCACCCGCACCCGTCTGCCCGAGGGCGACGGCGACCCGTACGGCTCCCCGCGCAGAGGCGGCCGGTCCTCCTCCCGGAGCCTGGTCACGGTGGTCGGCGTGGTGGTCGTCCTGATCGCCGCGATCGCCTTCGCGAACCGTGGAGGAGACGGTTCCGCGTCCTCCGCGGAATCCGCCGACCAGCCCGAGACCTCGGCCACGGCCCCCACCGGGACACGGGCGGTCCGCTCGGGCTTCGCCCACGACGAACAGGGCGCGCAGAGCGCCGCGGCCAACTACGCGGTCACCCTCGGCTCGACCGGCATGTTCACCGAGGACACCCGGCACGAGATCGTCGACGCCCTGTACACACCGGACGCGGCGGCCGCGCTGAAGGGGCCGATGGACGCGGCGTACTCGGCCGACTTCCTGGCCAGACTGGGCCTGGACGCCGACGGCAAGGCCCCGAAGGGGAGCACGTTCGTCTCCCGCGTCACGCCGCTGGGCACCTCCGTCGAGGAGTACGGGGACGGCGGCGCCCGGGTCGCGGTCTGGTACATGGGGCTGCTCGGCACCTCGGCGGAGAAGACCACCACCCCCATCACCTCGTCGTGGAAGACCTGGACCTTCGACCTGCGCTGGACGGACGGCGACTGGAAGATCGTCAAGGACACGCAGAAGGACGGCCCCGCCCCGGTCCCCGGCGACGACAAGGCCGCCACGTCCGAAGAGATCAGCAAGGCCATCGAGGAGTACGGAGGGTTCACGTATGCCCGGTAACCCGCGTCGTGTGCTCACGCTGGCCGGAGTCCTGACGGCCGCACAGACCACCGCCGTCCTGCTGGCGACCCGCGCCGTCGCCGCGCCCGATCCGACCGGCAGCCCCTCGGCGTCACCGTCGCCGTCGTCGTCGTTCGACTGCAGCAAGATCTCCGGACAGGCCGCGGACTGGTGCGAGGAGGGCAACGGGACCACCGACGGCTCCAGCCCCTCCCTCGACGTCAGCTCCACCGCCGACCCCCTCTCCTCCCTCGCCAAGGGCTGCGCCGAAGCCGCCGCCTGGACCGTCGACAAACTCAGCGAGGCGGTGAAGGACACCGCCGACGTCGACTTCACCAACCCCAAGTTCCTCCAGCAGTACGCCGTCGTCTTCGCCGCCTCGACCATCCTCACCCTGGTCCTGTGGCTGCTGGCGGTCGCCAAGCGCGCCGTGCGCGGCGTCCCGCTGACCACCGCCCTGTCCGAGGCCGTCGGCTTCCTGTGGCTGACCGTCCTCGCCTCGGCCTTCACGCCGCTGATCCTCTACACGGTCGTCTCCGCCACCGACGGCGTCACGGAGGTGCTCGCCAAGACCACCGGCGACCAGACGGACACGTTCTTCGGCACCTTCTCCGGCGCCCTGGAGAAGGGCGAGGACATCGGCGGCGGCCCGATCATGCTGATCGTGGTCTCCCTGGTGTCGATCCTCGCCGCCGGCGTCCTCTGGCTGGAACTGGTCGTCCGCGCCGCCCTGCTCTACGTCGGCGCCCTGCTCGGCACCGTCGTCTACGCCGGCCTCGTCGACAAGAACCTGTGGGGCCACGTCCGCCGCTGGGCCGGGATCATGATCGCCGTGATCCTGGTCAAGCCGGTCATCGTCATCGTCCTCGGCCTGGCCAGCGCGCTCTCCTCCGACGACGGACCGGACGCCTTCTCGGCCGTCGTCTCCGGACTCGCCATCATCCTGCTGGCCATCTTCGCCTCCGCGATGATCTACCGCTTCGTCCCCGGCTTCGGCGACGAGATCGCCGGCTCCCGCAACAACCGCCTGATGCGGGGCGCCGAGAACAAGGCCGCCGCCGTCATCAGCTCCCCGGCCAACCTCGTCGCCCAGGGCATCAGGGCCCACAGCACCCGCAGCAACGGCGACGGCGGAGGCGGCGGCCAGTCCGCCTCCGGCCCCCGTCCCGCCAACCCCGCCTCCGGCGGAGTCGCCGCGCACAGCACCCGCGTCTCGAACGGCGGCGGAGCCGTCCCCTCCGCCGCGCCCGCGCCACGCTCCGGCAGCCCGATGAACAGCCCCCACTCCAGCAACACCCGCAACAGCAACAGCACAGGAGGTGACGGGCGTTGACGACCGAGTCCCACGTGTCCCATCCGGTCACGCCCCGCCGTACGTATCTGATCGGCCGCGCCCGGCCGAACGCGATCATCGGCCGCAACCGCGAGACCGGCGAGATCGCGCTGATCGTCGTCGGCGCCTTCCTCGGCATGATGTGCGGGCTGCTCGTCCCCGTCCTGTCGCTGCGCATCGTGCTCCTCGCCGGCTTCCCCATGCTCGCGCTGGCCGCGGTCTACGTGCCGTACAAGCACCGCACGTTCTACAAGTGGTTCGAGATCAACCGCAGCTACAAGCGGACGCTGCGCAGGGGCACGACGTACCGTTCCGGCGCCGTCGAGGCCGGCACCCGCCTCGACGGCCGCGAGGTCGAGATCGGCCCGCCCCCCGGCATCGGCCGCATCACCTGGCTCGCCGCCCCCTTCGGCCCCGACGAGATCGCCGTACTCCTGCACGCCGACCGCAAGACGGTCACCGCGGCCATCGAGATCGAGGGCCCCGGCGTCGGCCTGCGCGACTCCGAGGACCAGGAGGCCCTGGTCGACCGCTTCGGCACGCTGCTCAAGCACGTGGCCAACGGCGACGGTTTCGTCACCCGCCTGCAGATGCTGGCCCGCACCCTGCCCGCCGACCCCGACGCGCACGCCAAGGACGTCGCCCAGCGCGGCGACGACAAGGCCCTGCCCTGGCTCCAGCAGTCCTACGACCAGCTGCAGTCCATGGTGTCCACCAGCAGCGAGCAGCATCGCGCCTACCTGGTGGCCTGCATGCACTACACCCGCGAGCTGGCCGCCGAGGCGCACGCCATGGCCCGCGCCACCCGCCCCCAGGGCGGCCGCAAGCTGGACCGCGACGCCGGTCTCGCCGTCGTCATGGCCCGCGAGCTGACCGACATCTGCTCGCGTCTCCAGGAGGCCGACATCCGCGTCCGCCAGCCCCTCGGGCAGGGCCGGCTCGCCTCCCTGATCCACTCCATGTACGACCCGGACCACCCCATCGACCACATCCAGGCGATGACCCAGCGCAACGCCTGGCCGGCCGAGCTGGACGCCATGGAGCCCACGTACCTCCAGGCCAAGACCCGCGAGTCGGCCACCCGCGCCCCCTGGTGCCACGCCACCGCCTGGGTGAAGGAGTGGCCGATGACCCCGGTCGGCGTCAACTTCCTCGCCCCCCTCCTGGTCCACACCCCCGACGTCATCCGCACGGTCGCCGTCACCATGGACCTCGAACCCACCGAGGTCGCCATCGAACGCATGCTGACCGAGAAGACCAACGACGTGGCCGAGCAGTCCCGCGCCGCCAAGATGAACCGCACGGTCGACCCCCGCGACATGGCCGCCCACGACCGTCTCGACCAGCGCGGCGAGGACCTCGCCAGCGGCGCCGCCGGCGTCAACCTGGTCGGCTACATCACCGTCTCCTCACGCAGCCCCGAGGCCCTCGCCCGCGACAAGCGGACGATCAGGGCGTCGGCCGGCAAGTCGTACCTGAAACTGGAGTGGTGCGACCGCGAGCACCATCGCGCCTTCGTGAACACGCTTCCGTTCGCCACCGGCATCCGAAGGTAGGGGCTGAGCCTGATGCGGGATCCGCTGACCGTCCTCACCGAAGCCTTCACGTCCTTCCTCTTCGGGAAGGTCGAGACGACCCGCCTCCCCGTCCGCACCTCCACGGGCCAGGCCCAGGCCGTCTACCTCCCCACCGCGGCCCCCGGCCTCGGCGACTCCGGCGTGATCATCGGCCGCGAGGTCTACTCCGGCAAGGGCTACATCTACGACCCCTTCCAGCTCTACGGCCAGCAGCTCCCGGCCCCCCACTGGCTGGTCCTCGGCGAGTCCGGCAACGGCAAGTCGGCGCTGGAGAAGACGTACGTCCTGCGCCAGCTCCGCTTCAAGGACCGCCAGGTCGTCGTCCTGGACGCGCAGGGCGAGGACGGCGCCGGCGAGTGGAACCTCATCGCCCGGGAGCTGGGCATAACCCCCATCCGCCTGGACCCGATGGCCGCGCTCGACCAGGGCATCCGGCTCAACCCCCTCGACCCCGCGATCACCACCACGGGCCAGCTGGCGCTGCTCCGCACGATCATCGAGGTCGCGATGGGCCACGGCCTCGACGAGCGCTCCGGCTTCGCCCTCAAGGTCGCGCACGCCTACGTCAACGAGACGATCGTCGAACGCCAGCCGGTCCTCTCCGACATCGTCGAGCAGCTGCGCCACCCCGAGCCCGAGTCCGCCGAGGCGATGAACGTCGCCATAGACGACGTACGCGCCTGGGGCCTGGACGTCGCCCTGGTCCTGGACCGCCTCGTCGACGGCGACCTGCGCGGCATGTTCGACGGCCCGACGACCGTCGGCATCGACCTGGACGCGCCCCTGATCGTCTTCGACCTCTCCCACATCGACCGCAACTCCATCGCCATGCCGATCCTGATGGCGATCGTCGGCGTGTGGCTGGAGCACACCTGGATCCGCCCCGACCGCAAGAAGCGCATCTTCCTGGTCGAAGAGGCCTGGCACATCATCAACAGCCCGTTCGTCGCCCAGCTCTTCCAGCGCCTGCTGAAGTTCGGCCGGCGGCTCGGCCTGTCCTTCGTGGCGGTCGTCCACCACCTGTCCGACGTGGTCGACGGCGCGGCGGCGAAGGAGGCGGCGGCGATCCTGAAGATGGCGTCGACCAGGACCATCTACGCCCAGAAGGCCGACGAGGCCCGCGCCACCGGCCGCGTCCTGGGCCTGCCCCGCTGGGCCGTGGAGATCATCCCGACCCTGACCCCCGGCATCGCCGTCTGGGACGTCAACGGCAACGTCCAGGTCGTCAAGCACCTGGTCACCGAGACCGAACGCCCCCTGGTCTTCACCGACCGCGCGATGACCGAGTCCTCCGCCGACTTCGCCGACGACGCCCTGCGCGCCGCCGAGCTGGAGGCCGAGGAGCGGGCCGCGGCCTTCGTGGAACAACACCTCGGCGACTCGTCCGAATCGACGGTCGCCTAGCGGGAGGGACCGATGAGACCGGACGACCGACGGCCCGGCGGCCACAGCGGCGGCATCCCCGACGGCCTGCTGCTCGGCATCCTCGGCTTCCTCCTCGGCATGACCGTCCTGGTGTGGACGGCGACGGGCCTGTCCGCCCTGTTCGCCCACGGCGCCTGGCCGCGCGGCCTGTCCTTCACCCGCACCCCCCTGGCCATGCGCCACCTGATCACCCACCCCGACGACCTCCCCGGTGCCTGGTCCGACGTCCCCGCCGCCGGCCTGTCCGGCCCCGGTCTCTTCTGGGGTCTGTTCATCGGCCAGCTGATGATCCTGGTGGTGCTGACGGTCTTCGTCCTGGGCACGCTGGCGAGGTGGAAGGCGGTACGGCGACGGAGGCGGCAGACACCCCCGCCGCCGCCCGTCCACGAGGTCCCGCCTCCGAGGGCTCCGCAGCAGCGGACACCGGCACCAGAACAGCCCCCCGCCACCGCGGCCGACGGCGGCCGGACGGGCGGGTGGGAAACCACCCGCGCCGAAGGCACGGTCCACTACGGCCCGCGCCCCACCCACCGCGCCACCGCGGCCGAAGCCGTCCACGACGCCCCCGGCCCCGCCCTCGTCCTCACCTCGTCCCCCGCCCTGTGGCGGGAGACGAAGGACGCCCGGGCCAAACTCGGCCCCGTCCACCTCTACGACCCCACCCACCGCTGCGACACCCCGTCCCGCCTCCACTGGTCCCCCACCACCGGCTGCGAGGACAAGGGGACAGCCGCCGCCCGCGCCACCGCCCTCCTGGCCCCTGTACGCCCCACCGCCCGCCTGGACCAGGCGATCACCGACACCGCGGAAACCCTCCTGCGCAGCTACCTGCACGCCGCCGCCGTGGACGCCCGCACCGTCCGCCACGTCCACCGCTGGTCCCAGGGCACCCAGGTCCAGGACGCCGTCAGCATTCTCCGTACCAACCCGAAGGCGGCCCCCGGCACCGCCGGCGAACTCGAGGCCGCGCTCACCGCGCACCCCGACCGCCGCGACATGGCCCACCAGCTGACCAACCGTGCCCTGGCCGCCCTCTCCACGCTCAACATCCGCGAGAGCTGCACTCCCCACCGAACCGACACGCTCGCCCTGGATTCCTTCATCCACGAAGGGGGAACCCTTTACGTGGTAGGTGAATCCATCGAGGACCCCAGGACGGACCCCGGGGCCATGCCCTTCCTGACGGCCCTCGTCTCCAGCGTGGTCGAGCACGGCCGGCGCATGGCCGAACGGTCATCCTCCGGTCGGCTCGACCCACCACTGACGCTCGTCCTCGACGACGTCGCCGCCGTGGCCCCGCTTCCCCAGCTGCCGGAGCTGCTCGCCACCGGGGCGGACCGGGGCCTGCCGGCCCTCGCCCTGCTCCGCTCCCGCGAACAGGCCCGCGCCCGCTGGCCCCACGACGAACTGCCGGTCTGACCTCAACGCCCGTCGAGCACGTACTCCAGCTCGTTCTGCCCGGGAGCACCGGCCAGCGCGATCACCCGTCCGCTCTCCTCGAACCCCAGCTTCCGGTACAGCCCCCGCGCCCGTCCGTTGTCCTCGTGCACGATGAGCCGCACCCGCTCCACCCCACGCCCCCACGCCCACTCCAGCGCGGCGGCGAACAGCGCCTTGGTCAGCCCGCTCCCCCGCCACTCGGGCCGCACGTACACCCCGACGACATGTCCCTGCCGCCGCTCCACGGGATGCCCCGCCCAGTCCGCCGTCCCGGCCTCCTCGATCAGCACCGTCACCGTTCCGAGCCAGGCGCCGCCCGGCCCCTCGGCGATGACCTGCCGCACCCGCTCCGAGCCCGCCGCGCTCCCGGCCGCCCGTTCCTGCCAGAAGGTGTCGGGCCGCTGCACGGCCTCCTCGTACGTGTCCAGGAACGCCAGGTGCGCCACCGGATCCCGCAGCATCCGCAGCGTCAGCTCCCGCACGGCCGTCCACTCGTCGGCACGGACCGGCCGGATCACGTAGTCCCCAGGGGGCGATGCAGTCATGCGGTCACGGTAATACCCCGGTACTACGTTCCTCATCCCATATATGCCCCCAGCCGGACGCCCCCGCCCACCGGTCTCTGCCACCGCCAGCCGTGTCCTCGCCAAGACCGGCTCAAAAGACCGCGCCAGGCGGTGATCCTGGCCTACGACACGGGCCTGGTAAACCCTTCCTGAAACGCAGAAAACCCCCGCACCGGAAGGTGCGGGGGTTTTCTCCAATAATTGTTCGGCGGCGTCCTACTCTCCCACAGGGTCCCCCCTGCAGTACCATCG
>NZ_JBUDHV010000064.1:0-10773 GCF_054956795.1 Streptomyces sp. SYSU D01066-1
ACCGACCCGCTGGCCACCCTGACCACCGAACACAATCCCCACACCAGAACCAGCGCCGGAGCCCTTCACCACCCGGTCCGAGCCCAGCAGCACCGCACGGTGCTCGAACACCGCCCGCGAAGACACCAACGACCAGCCCACATCCACCAGGCTGTCGCCGCCCGAGGCAAGAGCGGCGACCCGCTCCACCTGCGCCTCCAGCGCCTCCGCACTCCGCGCCGACACCACCCACGGAACCACCGGCAACGACACACCGCCCGAAACCGTGACCGCAGCCGGCTCGGGGTCTCCCTCTTCCACGATCACGTGCGCGTTCGTCCCGCTGATCCCGAACGACGACACCCCGGCCCGGCGCGGCCGGCCATCCGCCACCCACTCCCGCGACTCCGTCAGCAGCTCCACCGCGCCCGCGGACCAGTCCACGTGCGGCGACGGCGCGTCGGCGTGCAGAGTCCTGGGCAGACGCCCCCGCTGCATCGCCATGACCATCTTGATCACACCGGCGATACCCGCGGCGTGCTGCGTATGACCGATGTTCGACTTCACCGAACCCAGCCACAACGGCCGTCCCGCCAACCGGTCCTGGCCATAGGTGGACAGCAGTGCCTGCGCCTCGATCGGATCGCCCAACCGCGTTCCCGTGCCGTGTGCCTCGACCGCATCCACATCCGCAGCCGACAGACCCGCACTCACCAACGCACCCCGGATCACCCGCTCCTGCGACGGACCGTTCGGCGCCGTCAGTCCGTTCGACGCACCGTCCTGGTTCACCGCCGAACCACGCACCACACCCCACACCCGGTGCCCGTTGCGCCGGGCGTCCGACAACCGCTCCAGCAGCAGCACGCCCGCGCCCTCGGACCAGCCCGCCCCGTCCGCCGCCGCCGAGAACGACTTGCACCGGCCGTCCACCGCGCCCACCCGCTGCCGGGAGAACTCCACGAACGTGCGGGGGGTGGCCATGATCGTGACCCCGGCGGCCAGGGCGAGGGAGCACTCCTCGCCGCGCAGGGCCTGGGCGGCCAGGTGCATGGCCACCAGCGAGGAGGAGCACGCCGTGTCCACCGTCAACGCCGGACCCGTGAAGCCGAAGGTGTAGGCGACGCGACCGGACATCACGCTGGGGGCGCCGCCGGTGAGGACCAGGCCCTCGACCTCCGCGGGGGTCTCGTCGACGCCGGGACCGTATTCGTGGCCGCTCGCGCCGACGAACACACCCGTGCGGCTGCCGTGCAGCGGCACCGGGTCGATGCCGGCGTGCTCGAACGCCTCCCAGGCCGTCTCCAGCAGCTGGCGCTGCTGCGGGTCCATCGCCAGCGCCTCGCGCGGCGAGATGCCGAAGAAGCCCGCGTCGAAGTACGCGGCGTCCTGTACGAAGCCGCCTTCCCGGGTGTAGCTGTGGCCGACGGCGTCCGGGTCGGGGTCGTAGAGGCGGTCGAGTTCCCAGTCTCGGTCGGTGGGCAGGCCCTCTATGGCGTCGACGCCGTCGGCGACCAGCCGCCACAGGTCGTCCGGTGAGCCGACACCGCCGGGGAACCGGCAGGCCATACCGACGATGGCGATGGGTTCGTTCGCCTTGCCCTGTACCTCTTCGAGTTGCCTCCGCACGTCGCGCGCGTCGGCGATGGAGCGCTTGAGGTATTCGCGGAGCTTGGTCTCGTCGGACATGCGAAGGTCACTTCCCCTGGTGTGGTCACGTTCGGTGGGGCGATGGTGAGCTGGGGCGGTTGCCGAAGCAGGCAGGTGGTTGCCGGGGTCAGGGCCGGTCCTGGTCGACCATGGCGAACAGTTCGTCGTCGGTGGCCGTGTCGAGGTCGGCGTCGGCATCCGCGCCGTCCGAGGAGTGCGTCAGGCAGGCGTCGAGCAGTTCTTGCAGTCGGTCGGTCACGCGGCGGCGTGCGACGTCGTCGGAGAGGATGTCAGGCAGAGAGTCGCCGATCTCCCGGAGACCGGTCATGACCAGGTCCTCGTCGTCGGGCAGGGAGAGCCGGCCGAGGATGTGGTCGGTGACCTGGGCCGGACTGGGATAGTCGAACACCAGGGTCGCGGGGAGCCGGAGCCCGCTCAGGGCGGCGAGCCGGTTGCGCAGCTCGACCGCGGTGAGTGAGTCCACGCCGAGTTCCTTGAAGGCGCGGGCGTCCCGCACCTCGGCCGGGTGGTTGTGGCCGAGGACCGTGGCCACCTGGGCGGTGACGAGGTCGAGCAGCGCGCCGCGCCGCGCCGTGGGAGACAGTCGGGCCAGCCGGTCGTGCAGGGATTCCGTGCTGTCCGCGCCCGCCGCCGCGGTGCGGCGGGACACGGTGCGCACCATGCCGCGCAGGGGCGGGGGCACGCTCGCGGGGTCGGCGCCCAGTGCCCGGGGGTCGAGCCGGGCCGGGACGACGACGGGTTCGCCGACGGTGAGGGCGGCGTCGAACAGGGCGAGCCCTTCCTGTGCGGTCATCGGCACCAGTCCGCCCCGGGTCATGCGGTGGCGGTCCGCGTCCGCGAGGTGTCCTGTCATGCCGCTGGCCTGTTCCCACAGGCCCCAGGCGAGGGAGAGTCCGGCCTGGCCGCGCGCGGCGCGGTGCCGGCTGAGCGCGTCCAGGAAGGTGTTGGCGGCGGCGTAGTTGGCCTGCCCGGGTGCGCCGTTGAGTCCGGCGATGGAGGAGTAGAGGACGAACGCGGACAGGTCGAGGTCGCGGGTCAGGTCGTGCAGGTGCCAGGCCGCGTCGATCTTCGGTCGCAGTACGCGGTCGATCTGTTCGACGCTGAGTGAGGTGAGGAGTCCGTCGTCGAGGACGCCCGCGGCGTGGACGACGGCGGTCAGCGGGTGCCCGGCCGGGATGCCGTTCAGCAGGGTGGTCAGCGCGGCGCGGTCGGCGATGTCGCAGGCCGCCACGGTGACCTGAGCTCCGGCGGCGGTGAGTTCGGCGACCAGCGAGCCGATGCCGTCGGCGGCCGGTCCGCTGCGGCTGGCCAGCAGGAGGTGCCGGACGCCGTGCGTGTGCACCAGGTGGCGGGCCAGCATCCCGCCGAGCGCTCCGGTGGCGCCGGTGAGCAGCACGGTGCCCTCGGTGTCGAGCGCGGGCTGTACCGTCAGGACGTTCTTGCCGACGTGCCGGGCTTCGCGCAGGTGCCGGAACGCGTCCTTGGCCCTGCGCAGGTCCCAGGCCCGTACCGGTGACAGGCTCAGTGCGCCGGCCCGGAACAGGTCCAGGATCTCGCGGAGCATCTGCCCGATCCGCTCGGGTCCGGCGTCCACGAGGTCGTAGGCGCGGTAGGTGACACCGGAGTGGTCGCGGGCGACGTCGGCCGCGGCGCGGATGTCGGTCTTGCCCATCTCGACGAACCGGCCCCCCGGTACGGTGAGCCGCAGCGACGCGTCGACGTATTCGCGGGCCAGCGAGTTGAGCACCACGTCGACGCCGCGTCCGCCGGTGGCGGTGCGGATGTGGCCCTCGAACGCGAGGTCCCGGGACGAGGCGCGGTGCGCGGCGTCGACGCCGAGGTCCCGCAGTACCGCTTGTTTCGCCGGGCTCGTGGTGCCGAAGACCTCCGCGCCGAGGTGGCGTGCCAGTTGCACGGCCGCCATGCCGACACCGCCGGTGGCCGCGTGGATCAGTATCTTGTCGCCGGCCCGCAGCCCCGCGAGATCGACCAGCCCGTAGTAGGCGGTCAGGTGGACGACCGGGACCGACGCCGCCTGCGCGAAGGACCAACCGTCGGGTATGGGGGCGATCATGCGGCGGTCGGCGACGGCGACCGGGCCGAACGCGTGGAAGAACATGCCCATCACGCGGTCCCCGGGGGCGAAGTCGGTGACGCCAGGGCCGGTCTCGGTGACGATGCCGGCGCCTTCGCTGCCCAGGACGACCTCGCCCGGGTACATGCCCAGTGCCATCAGGACGTCCCGGAAGTTCAGCCCGGCGGCGCGTACGGCGATCCGGACCTCCCCCTGGGCCAGCGGCCGGTCGGCGGTGTCGGCGGGGGCCAGTGTCAGGCTGTCCAGCGTGCCGGTCTTCGGGATTTCCAACCGCCAGGCGGCGGCGTCCGGCACCGGGAGGGCCGGCCTGTTCCGCACCGGCACCAGCCGGGGTACGAAGGTCTCGGCGCCCCGCAGTACGAGTTGCGGTTCCTCGGTGGACAGCGCGGTCGGCAGGGACCGGGCCGCGGCCTCGCCGTCGAGGTCGACCAGCCGGAACCGGCCGGGGTTCTCCGTCTGGGCGGTCGCCAGCAGGCCCCAGACACCGGCGTGGGCAAGGTCGGTGTCGTGGGCGCCGACGGTCACCACCACGAGTTCCGTGGTGTCCAGCCGTTCGTCCGCGAGCCAGGAACGGACCAGGCCGAGCACCTGGTGCACGGTCTCACGGGCCCGGTCCGCGACGTTCGGCGCGTCGGACGCGGTCACCGGGGCCAGCACGACGGCCGGCCGGGGACCGGCCGAGTCCGCGAGAGCCGCCGGGTCGGGGAACGACGGCGGCGCGGCGCGGTCGGCGGGCCACCAGGCGGGCTGGTCGCCGAGTACCGCCCAGTCGCCGGTGTCCTCGGCGGTCTGCTCCGGCCGGACCGGGACCAGTTCGACGATGTGCAGGGCGTCGGCGGTGGCCGCGGTGCCGGGCGGGGTGTCCCGGGCCGCGGGCCTCAGCACCAGGGAATCCACCGAGAGCACGGGCGCCCCGGTGCCGTCGGCGATCGCCACGGACACCGCGTCCGGCCCGGCGGGGCTGAGCTTGACGCGTATCCGGGAGGCTCCCGAGGCGTGCACGCGCACACCCCGCCAGGCGAACGGCAGTCCGCCTTCCCGGTCGTCGGTGAGCAGCAGGGGGTGCAGCGCGCTGTCGAACAGTCCCGGATGCATGAGGTGGCCCTCGGCGCGCTCACCGTCCAGGACGGCTTCGGCGTACAAGTCCGCGCCGTGCCGCCACAGTCTGCGCAGCCCCTGGAAGGTGGTGCCGTACCGGTAGCCGTCGGCGGCGAGCCGCTCGTAGGCGCCGTCGAGGTCCAGCTCGGTGGCGCCGGCGGGCGGCCACGACCGCAGCTCCACCGGCGCGCCGCCGGCCGAGCCGAGTATCGCCTCGACGTGGTCGGTCCACGGCGGCGCGACGGCGTCGGACTCGGCGCGGGAGTGGAACGTGAGCCGGCGGCGGCCGTCCGTGTCGGCCGGGGACACGACGGCGCGGATCAGCACCCCGTCCCGGTCGGGCACGACCAGCGGGGCGGTGAGGGTGACTTCCTCCAGGCAAGGCGTGCCGACCCGGTCGCCCACCGCGGTCAGCAGGTCGGCGAAGACGGTGCCGGCCACGAGCACCCGGTCGAAGACGGTGTGGTCGGCCAGCCACGGCTGGGTGTTCAGGGAGAGCCGTCCGGTCAGGACGACACCGCCGTCCGGCAGGTCGACGGCGGCCCCGATCAGCGGGTGCCCGGTGCCGGTCAGGCCGGCGGCGGTGACGTCGGCGGTGGAGCCGGTGCGGCTGAGCCAGAACCGCTCCCGCTGGAACGGGTAGGTCGGCAGGTCGGCCGTGCGCGCGGCGCCGTCCGGGAAGCAGCGGCTGAAGTCCACCGGTACGCCGTGCACGAACAGTTCGGCCGCGCTGGTCAGGAACTGGTCGAGGCCGCCCCGGTCGCGGCGCAGTGATCCGGTGACCACGGTGGCGGGCCGGCCGCCGCGTTCGGCGGTGTCCCGGATGCCGACGGCGAGCACCGGGTGCGGGCTGCACTCGACGAACGCGCCGTGCCCGCCGGCCAGCAGTGCGCCGACCACCTCGTCGAAGCGGACCGTGCGCCGGAGGTTCTCGTACCAGTACTCGGCGCCCATGTCGGCGATGTCGTGCGGCTGCCCGGTGACGGTCGACCACATCGGTACGGTGCCGGAGGTGGGGACGACCGGGCCGAGTTCGGCGAGCAGCCGGTCCCTGAGCGGCTCCACCTGCGCGGAGTGCGACGCGTAGTCCACCGGGATGCGGCGCGCCGACACGCCCGCCGCGATCAGTTCGGCCTCGAACCCGTCCACGGCGTCGCTCCAGCCGGACACGACGGTCGCGCGCGGCCCGTTCACCACCGCGACGGACAGCCGCCCGTGCCAGTCGTCGAGGGCGGCTTCCACCTCGGCCGCGGGCAGCGGCACCGACAGCATGCCGCCCGAGCCGGCCAGTTCGGTCAGCGCCCGGCTGCGCAGCACCACGATCCGGGCGGCGTCCGCGAGGGAGAGCCCGCCGGCGACGTACGCGGCGGCGATCTCGCCCTGCGAGTGCCCCACGACGGCGGACGGAGTCACGCCCCAGGACCGCCACAGCGCCGCCAGGGACACCATCACCGCGAACAGCGCGGGCTGCACCACGTCCACCCGGTCCAGGGACGGCGCGTCGTCGGCCCCGGTCACCACGTCCGCCACGGACCAGCCGGTGAGGTCGCCGATGGCCCGGTCGCACTCGCGCAGCGCCTCAGCGAACGCCGGGGCGGCGGCCATGAGTTCCCTGGCCATCCCGATCCACTGGGAGCCCTGGCCGGGGAAGACGAACACCACGTCGCCGGGTGCGTCGGTCAGCTCGCCGAGCACCACCCGGCCGTCCGGTTCGCCGGCGGCCAGCGCCAGCAGTCCCGCGCGCAGTTCTTCCGCGTCACCGCCGATGACGACGGCCCGGTGCTCGAACACCGACCGGCCGGCCACCAGTGACCTGCCGACCGGTACCGGTTCGCGCACCGGCCAGTGCGCGAGCCGGTCGGCTTGGGCGCGCAGCGCGGGCAGGGTCCGCGCGGACAGGACCCACGGCACGTCGCCGGACGGACCGTCGGCCACGGCGGGTGACGGCTCGGCGGCCGGGGGCTGTTCGAGGATCACATGGGCGTTTGTCCCGCTGATGCCGAACGACGAGACGGCGCCCCGCAGTGGTGCCTCGTGCTCGCGCCACGGGCGCTCGTCGGTCAGCAGCTCGACCCCGCCCGCCGACCAGTCCACGTACGGTGACGGCTCATCGACGTGCAGGGTCTTGGGCAGCAGCCCGTGCCGCATGGCCATCACCGTTTTGATGATGCCCGCCACGCCCGCGGCGGCCTGGGTGTGCCCGATGTTCGACTTGACGGACCCCAGCCACAGCGGCCGGTCCGGGTCGCGGTCACGTCCGTAGGTGGCGAGCAGCGCCTCCGCCTCGATCGGGTCGCCGAGCCGCGTGCCGGTGCCGTGCGCCTCGACGACGTCGACGTCGGCCGTCGACAGACCGGCGTTCGCCAGCGCCTGCCGGATCACCCGCTGCTGCGACGGCCCGTTCGGCGCCGTCAGCCCGTTCGACGCGCCGTCCTGGTTCACCGCCGAACCACGCACCACGGCCAGCACCGGATGGTTGTTGCGCCGGGCGTCCGACAGCCGCTCGATCAGGAGCATGCCGACGCCCTCGGACCAGCCGACGCCGTCCGCGGCGGCGGAGAACGGCTTGCACCGTCCGTCGGGTGCCAGTCCCTTCTGCCGGGCGAACTCCACGAAGGTGCCGGGCGTCGACATGACCGTCACCCCGCCGGCCAGCGCGAGGGAGCACTCGCCCGTCCGCAGCGCCTGGGCCGCCAGGTGGACCGCGACCAGCGACGAGGAGCACGCCGTGTCCACGGTGACCGCGGGACCGGTCAGGCCCAGCGTGTACGACAGCCGGCCCGACAGGACGCTGCCCGTGTTCCCGGTCAGCAGGATGCCTTCGAGTCCCTCGGGCATCCGGTCGACGCTGGGTGCGTAGTCGTGGTACATCTGCCCGGCGAACACGCCGGTCTGGCTGCCGCGCAGCGACACCGGGTCGATCCCGGCGCGCTCGACGGACTCCCACGCGGTCTCCAGGAGCAGCCGCTGCTGCGGGTCCATGCCCAGCGCTTCCCGGGGGGAGATCTCGAAGAACGCGGCGTCGAACTCGGCCGCCGAGTGCAGGAAGCCCCCGCCGGACGCGTAGGTGTGCCCGGTCTTCTCGGGATCGGGGTCGTACAGGTCTTCCGGCCAGCCCCGGTCGTCCGGGAAACCGGACACCACGTCACGTTGCTCGGCGACCACCCGCCACAGGTCCTCCGGGGAGCGCACGTCGCCCGGGTAACGGCAGGCCATGCCGACGATGGCGATGGGCTCGTCAACACCGGCCGGCGCCGACGGCCCCGGTGCCGTGGTGTCCGGCCGCTCCCCGGACAGCCTGGCCATCAGGTAGTCGATCACGTCCTTGGGCGTCGGATAGTCGAACACCAGCGTGGTCGGCAGCTTCGACCCGACCGCGGCGGTCAGCCCGTTGCGGAGTTCGACGGCGGTCAGGGAATCCAGCCCGAGGTCCTGGAAGGTCCGGTTCAGGTCGAGGGCCTCGACCTCGGTGTGGCCGAGCACGGTGGCCGTGGTGTCCCGGACCAGCGTGGCCACCCGGGCCGCCCGGTCGGCGAGCGGCAGACCGGCCGGCCCGGCGAGGGACCCTTCACCGGCGGTCCGCCGCCCCGGGGTGCCGGTGCGGACGAGGCCGCGCAGCAGCGGCGGCACCTCGCCGCGCCGTACGGCGGCGGCGTCGAACCGCATCGGCACGAGCAGCGTCCGCTGCTGCCGCAGCGCCAGGTCGAACAGCGCGACCCCGGTGTCGTGCGGCAGCGGCAGCACGCCCGTCCTGGCCATCCGGGCCAGGTCGGTGTCCGTCATGGTCCCGGCCATTCCGCCGGCCGGCGCCCACAGGCCCCAGGCCAGGGACGTCGCCGGGAGCCCGAGGGCCGCCCGGTGGTCCGCCAGCGCGTCGAGGAAGGCGTTGGCCGCCGAGTAGTTCGCCTGGCCGGCGGCGCCGATCTGCGCCGAGACCGACGAGTAGAGCACGAACGCGGTCAGCTCCAGCTCCCGGGTCGCCTCGTGCAGCGCCCACGCGGCGTCGGCCTTGGGCCGCAGTACGGCGTCGACGCGCGCCTCGGTCAAGGAGGTGACCGTGCCGTCGTCCAGGACACCGGCGGCGTGCACGACGGCACGCACCGGATGCTCGTCCGGTACGGCGCCCAGTGCGGCGTCCAGCGCTCGCCGGTCCGCGGCGTCGCAGGCGACGATGGTGACCTCGGCGCCCAGCTCGGCCAGGTCGTCCCGGAGCCGGGCCGCCGACGGCGCGGCCGGGCCGCTGCGGCTCAGGACGAGCAGCCGCCGCACACCGTGGACCCGCGCCAGGTGCCGGGCCAGGGAGGCACCCAGCTCGCCGGTGCCACCGGTGAGCAGGACGGTCCCGTGCTGGTCGAACCGGGGCTCCGGCGCTTCGGCCACCGGCGCGAGCCGGGCCAGGCGGGGCGCCAGGACGGCGCCGTCCCGCAGCGCGATCTCCGGCTCCGCCGAGTCCGGCACCGACGCCGGATCGGGCCGGCCGGCCACGGCGACGATCCTGAACCGTCCGGGATGCTCGGTGCTCGCCGAACGGATCAGCCCCCGCACCGCGGCCGACGCCACATCGCGCTCGTCGAGCAGGAACGCCAGGCACGCGTCGGCGCATCGCTCGTCCGCCAGCCACTCCTGAACCAGCCGGAGGGCCTCACCTGTCACCTCGTGCGCCGTCGTGACGACATCGCCGTCGGCGACGGGCACCGGCACCACGACGAGAGCGGGCACCGGGCCGGCCAGTCCGGCGAGTCCGGCTCCCCAGGAGAGTCGGGCGTACTCCCCGGGACCGGCCCATGCCGTCTCGACCGGTGTCCAGTCCACGTGGAAGAGGTGGTGGTCCGGGGAACCGGCGAAACCGTGCGTCTCCCGCCACGTCAGGGACTCGACGGTCGCCACCGGAGCACCGTCCGTATCGGCGAGCCGCAGGGTCACCCCGTCGGGTCCGTCCGGCGTGACCCGGACCCGCAGCCGGCCGGCTCCGGTCGCGTGGATCTCCACACCCCGCCAGGCGAACGGCAACACCTTGGGGCCGCTCCCGGTCACCGCGCCCAGCAGCCAGGGGTGCAGCGCGGCGTCGAGCAGCGCCGGATGAATGACGAACGCGTCCGTGCCACGGACGGGCAGTTCGATCTCGGCGCAGAGGTCGTCGCCCGCCTGCCACAGCCGTCGCAGCCCCTGGAGGGCCGTTCCGTAGGCGTACCCCTGCTCGGTCAGTTGCGCGTACACGTCGTCCGTGTCCAACTCGACGGCACCCGGCGGCGGCCAGGCAGCCATGTCGGACGGCGTGGCGGACGCCCCGCTCAGGACACCGCTTGCCTTGCGCGTCCACCCGTCGTCGCTGTCGGTGCGTGCGTCGAAGGCGATGTCCCGGTGTCCGGCGGCGTCCTCGGCCGACACGGTCGCGCGGATCAGGACCACCTCGTGCTCGGCCAGCGTCAGCGGCGAAGTGAGCGTCAGATCCTCGACGCGGGAACTTCCCACTCGGTCACCGGCCGCGACCGCCAACTCCACGAAGGCGGCTCCGGGCAGCAGCAGCCCTCCGGGGACGCGGTGATCCGCGAGCCAGGGATGGGTCCCGAGGGATATCCGACCGGTGAGGATCGTTCCACCGTCCGGCAGTTCGACGACGGCGGCCAGGAAGGGATGTCCGGCCTCGACCAGCCCGGCCGCCGACACATCACCCGCACTCGGCTCCAACCAGTAACGCTGACGCTGGAAGGGGTAGGTCGGCAGCGGGACGCGCTGCGGGGTGTGACCGGCGAACAGCGCCGCCCAGTCCACCTGCCCACCGTGCACGAACACGTGCGCCAGCGCCTCCAGGATCTGACGGGGTTCCGGGTGGTCCGCGCGCAGCGCCGGCACGCACCTGTCGACCAGCGGCGAGAGCACCGCGTCACCGCCCAGCTCCACCCACGCACCCGCCCCGGCGGCGGTCACCG
>NZ_JBUDHV010000065.1:0-9911 GCF_054956795.1 Streptomyces sp. SYSU D01066-1
CGCCTTCAGGTCCCAGTCCGTCCAGGGCTCCAGAGCCCGGGCACACTCCTCGATCCGCTCCGCGAACACCGGAGAGGACTCCAGCAGTTCGCGGCCCATACCGGTCCACTGCGAACCCTGACCAGGAAAGACCAGCACCGTCCGCCCGGCGGCGGTCGCGCTCCCGGTCACCAGGCCGGCCGCCGACTCCCCCCGGGCCAGCGCCCCCAGTCCCGCCACCGCCTCCTCACGCGAACCGGCCACCACCACCGCCCGCTCGGGCAGGGCGGCCCGGCGCCGCACCAGGGCGCCCGCGACGTCGGCGAGCGACGCGTCCGTGTCCGCGGCGAACGCGGCCAGCCGTCCGGCCTGGGCGGCGAGCGAGCCCTCGGAGGCCGCCGACACCGCCAACGGCACCACGCCGTCCTGCGGCGTCCGGGCGGCGGCCGGCTCCTCGGGGGCCTGCTCCAGGATGAGGTGGGCGTTGGTGCCGCTGATGCCGAAGGAGGAGACGCCGGCCCGGCGCGGGCGGCCGGTCTCCGGCCACTGCCGCTCCTCGGTCAGCAGCTCGACGGCGCCGGACGC
This sequence comes from Streptomyces sp. SYSU D01066-1, assembly GCF_054956795.1. NCBI lineage: Bacteria > Bacillati > Actinomycetota > Actinomycetes > Kitasatosporales > Streptomycetaceae > Streptomyces > Streptomyces sp. SYSU D01066-1. The sequence goes on from NZ_JBUDHV010000065.1 coordinate 565, forward strand.
CCAGTCGACCTGCGGGGTGGGTTCGGTGACGTTCAGGGTGGGCGGCAGCACGCCGTGGCGCATCGCCTCCACCATCTTGATCACGCCGGCGACACCGGCGGCGGCCTGGGTGTGCCCGATGTTGGACTTCAGCGAGCCCAGCCAGAGCGGCTGTTCGCGGTCGCGTCCGTACGTCGCCAGCAGCGCCTGCGCCTCGATCGGGTCGCCGAGCGCCGTGCCGGTGCCGTGCGCCTCCACCGCGTCCACGTCCGAGGTGGCCAGCCCGGCCGCCGCCAGCGCCTGGCGGATCACCCGCTGCTGTGAGGGGCCGTTGGGGGCGGTGAGCCCGTTGGAGGCGCCGTCCTGGTTGACGGCGCTGCCCCGGATCACGGCGAGCACCCGGTGGCCGTTGCGGCGGGCCTCCGAGAGGCGTTCCAGGACGACGACGCCGACGCCCTCGGACAGGATGGTGCCGTCGGCGCCCGCGGAGAAGGCCTTGACCCGGCCGTCGGCGGCCAGGCCCCGCTGCCGGGACATGCCGAGCACGCCGACGGGCGAGCCCATCACGGCGACACCGCCGGCGAGGGCGAGGGAGCACTCGCCCTGCCGCAGGGCCTGGGCCGCGAGGTGCATGGCGACCAGGGAGGAGGAGCAGGCGGTGTCCACGGTGACGGCGGGGCCCTCGAAGCCGAAGACGTACGACACCCGGCCCGAGGCCACGCTGCCCGCGGTCGCGGTGGTGACGTAGCCCTCCAGTTCGGGGGGCATGTGGCTGAGGGACTCCACGTAGTCGTGGATGGAGACGCCGGAGAAGACGCCGACGCTCGCGCCGCGGGCCGAGCCGGGGTCGACGCCGGCGTGCTCCAGGGCCTCCCAGGTCGCCTCCAGCAGCAGCCGTTGCTGCGGGTCCATGGCGAGGGCCTCGCGCGGGGAGATGCCGAAGAAGGCGGCGTCGAACTCGGCGGCGCCGTGCAGGAACCCGCTCTTGTGGACGTAGGAGGTGCCGGCCTTGTCGGGGTCGGCGTCGAACAGTTCGTCCAGGTTCCAGCCGCGGTCGTCGGGGAACTCGGTGATGCCGTCGCGGCCCTCGCGCACCAGCCGCCACAGGCCGGCCGGGTCGGTGACGCCGCCGGGCAGCCGGCAGGCCATGCCGACGATGGCGACGGGCTCGTCCGGGTCGGCCGTGGCCACGGTGGGGGCGGCGGCCCCGGACGCGCTCTCGCCGAGTTCCTCGCGCAGGTGGCGGGCGAGCGCCACCGGGGTGGGGTAGTCGAAGACGAGCGTGGCCGGGAGCTTGACGCCGGTGGCGGCGGAGAGCCGGTTGCGCAGTTCGATCGCGGTGAGCGAGTCGAAGCCGATGTCGCTGAACCCGCGGGTGCCCTGGGCGAGTTCGGGTCCGCTGAAGCCCAGGACGGCGGTGGCCTCGGCCTGGATGACGCCCAGCAGGACGGCTTCCTGCTCGGCCTCGGGCAGTCCGGCGAGGCGGCGCAGGAGTCCGCTGCCGTCGCCGGCCGCGGCCCGGGCGGAGCGCCGGCCGGTCCGGACCAGGCCGCGCAGCAGGTGCGGCACGGTGGAGCCGGAGGCCGCGTCGGAGCGCAGGGCGCGCAGGTCCAGCCTGATCGGGACCAGCAGGGCCCGGTCGGAGCGCAGCCCGGTGTCCAGGAGGGCGAGGCCCCCGGCCCGGGTGAGGGCGAGGACGCCGCCCCGGCTCATGCGGGCCTGGTCGGTCTCGCTGAGGTGGGCGGTCAGGCCGTCGCTCTGCTCCCACAGGCCCCAGGCGAGGGAGACGCCGGGCAGGCCGGCCGCGCGGCGGTGGGCCATCAGGGCGTCCAGGTAGGCGTTGGCGGCGGCGTAGTTGCCCTGGCCCGCCGAGCCCAGCAGGGCGGCGGCCGAGGAGAACACCACGAAGGAGCGGAGGTGGGGCGCCAGTTCGCGGGTCAGCTCGTCCAGGTGCCGTACGGCGGTGGCCTTGGGGGCGAAGACCTTGGCGATCCGCTCCTCGGTGAGCGCGCCGATCACGCCGTCGTCCAGGACGCCGGCCAGGTGCACCAGGCCGGTCAGCGGGTGTTCGGCCGGGACGGCGCGCAGCAGTGCGGCGACCGCGTCCCGGTCGGAGACGTCGCAGGCGACGACGGAGACGGCCGCGCCGAGGCCGGTCAGCTCGGCGGTCAAGCCGGCCGCGCCGTCGGCGTCGGGGCCGCGCCGGCCGGCCAGTACGAGGTGGCGTACGCCGTGCCGTTCGACCAGGTGCCGGGCGACGAGCGAGCCGAGCGAGCCGGTGCCGCCGGTGATCAGGACGGTGCCGTCGGGGTCGTAGGCGGCGGCCGGGTCGGCCGCGGTCGCCCCGGGGCCGGCGGCGTCGGCCGGGTCCGCCGGCTCTACGCGGACCAGGCGGGGTACCGACAGCGCGGTGCCCCGGACGGCGAGCTGGGGTTCGCCGGTGGCGAGGAGCTGGGCGAGGACGGGTCCGGCGCCGGTGGCCGCCGCCGGGTCGAGGTCGACGAGGATCACCCGGTCGGGGTTCTCGGCCTGGGCCGCGCGGACCAGACCCCAGACGGCGGCGCCGGCCGGGTCGGTGACCGAGGCGTCGCCGCCCGCGGCCACCGCGCCCCGGGTGGCCACCACCAGCCGGGCGGTTTCGAGTCCGGGGGTGGCGAGCCAGGCCTGGAGGACGCCCAGGACGCGGCAGGTGAGCGTCTGGGCGTCGGCGCCGTCGCTGTAGGCGTCCAGGACGGCCGCGCCCGGGGCGCTGTCGCGGGCGGTGAGCGCGGTCACGTCGTCGGCGCCGGCGACCGGCACCCAGGCGGGCGCGGCGGTGACGCCCTCGGGGGCGGGCAGGTGCGTCCAGTCGACGGCGAACAGGGTGTCCTGGTGGTCGCCGGCCGCGGCGCCGAGCTGTTCGGCGGAGACCGGCAGGGACACCAGGGAGTCCATGGTCAGGACCAGGGCGCCGGTCTCGTCGGCGGCCTGGAAGGAGAGGGCGTCGGGTCCGGCTGGGGCGACCCGCACGCGCAGGGCGGTGGCGCCTTCGGCGTGCAGGACGAGACCGTTCCAGGCGAACGGCAGGACGTTGCGGTCGTCGTCCGGATCGGCGAAGGCGTTGGTGTGCAGGGCGGCGTCGAGCAGGGCCGGGTGGATGGCGAACCGGTCGGCGTTCTCCCGGTGGTCCTGCGGCAGGGCCGCCTCGGCGAAGAGTTCCGTGCCGCGCCGCCACACTCCGCGCAGGCCCTGGAAGGCGGGGCCGTAGGAGTAGCCGCGGGCGACGAGGTCGGTGTAGAAGTCGTCGACGGCGAGGGGTTCGGCGCCGGGCGGCGGCCAGGCGGCGTAGTCGACGGCGGGTGCCGTGGACCGGGCGGGCGTGCCGGAGAGCAGGCCGGTGGCGTGCCGGGTCCACTCGCCGTGGCCGTCGTCGTCGGCGTCCTCGCGCAGCGAGTACACGTCGACGGTGCGGGAGCCGTTGGGGCTCGCGCCGCCGACGGCGACCTGGACGCGGACGCCGCCTCGCTCGGGCAGGACCAGGGGTGCCTCGATGACGAGTTCTTCCAGGGTGCCGCAGCCGAACTCGTCGCCGGCGCGGACCGCGAGGTCGACGTAGACGGTGCCGGGGACGATGACCACGCCCTGCATGGCGTGGTCGGCCAGCCAGGGGTGGGTGCGCAGGGAGAGCCGGGAGGTGAGGACCAGTCCGTCGGTCTGGGGCAGCGGGACGACGGCGCCGAGCAGCGGGTGCTCGCTGCCGGTCACGCCGAGGGAGGCGGCGTCGCCGCCGTTCGCGGTGAGCCGGATCCAGTAGTGGCGGCGGTCGAAGGCGTACGTCGGCAGGTCCACGTGGGCGGTGCGGGCGGCCTCGGGCAAAACGCCCCGCCAGTCGACGGCGACACCGCCCGCGAAGACCTCCGCCATGGAGGTGAGCAGCCGGCGCGGTCCGCCGTCGTCGCGGCGCAGGGAGCCGGTGACCACGGTGTCCGCCGCGTCGGTGAGCTCGGTGACGGGCTGGACGAGGACGGGGTGGGCGCTGGACTCGACGAAGACGGTGTGTCCCTCGGCGAGGAGGGTGGCGACGGCGGGGCCGAAGCGGACCTGCCGGCGCAGGTTGCGGTACCAGTAGGCGCCGTCCAGGACGCCGGCCTCGCGGACCCACTCGCCGGTCACCGTGGACAGGAACGGGACCGCCGGCGCCTGCCCGCGGATGTCCGCGAAGGCCTCGGTGAGGGCCTCCTGCACGGACTGGACGTGGCGGCTGTGCGAGGCGTAGTCCACGGCGATGCGCCGTACCCGTACACCCTGGTCCTCCAGGGTGTCCAGGGCCTCGTCGAGGGCTTCGGCGTCCCCGGCGATCACCACCGAGGAGGGGCCGTTGACGGCGGCGACCTCGACCCGGCCGGCCCACCGCTCCAGCCGGGCGGTGACGTCCTGCTCGGTCAGCGCGACGGACGCCATGCCGCCGAGGCCGGCGAGCCGGCCGTGGATGACCTGGCTGCGGACGGCGACGATGCGGGCCGCGTCGTCCAGGGTCAGCGCGCCGGCCACGCAGGCGGCGGCGATCTCGCCCTGCGAGTGGCCGACCACGGCGTCCGGTACGACGCCCACGGAGGCCCATACGGCGGCCAGGGCGACCGCCATGGCGAAGCTCGCGGGCTGGACGACGTCCACGCGGGTCAGCAGGTCGGCGTCGGCCTCGCCGCGCAGGACGGCTTCGAGGTCCCAGTCCACCCAGCGTTCCAGGGCCCGGGCGCACTCCGCCACGCGGGCGGCGAACACCTCGGAGGTGTCGAGCAGTTCGCGTCCCATGCCGATCCACTGGGTGCCCTGTCCGGGGAAGACGAGGACGGTCTTGCCGGCGCCGCCCGCGGTGGCGGAGCCCCGCACGGTTCCGGGTGCCTCCTCGTCGCGGGCGAGGGCGGTCAGCGCGGCGAGGGCCTCGTCGTGGGTCCGCGCGACCACGACCGCGCGTTCGCCGAGCACGGCCCGGCGGGTGGCGAGGGTGCCGGCGACGTCCGCGAGCGGGGTGTTCGGGGCGTTCTCCAGGAAGGCGGCGAGGCGGCCGGCCTGGCCGGTGAGCGAGGTGGCGGAGGCGGCCGTCACGACCAGCGGCACGGCGGCGTCGGCCGGCGCGGAGGGGGCCGGTGCCTGTTCCTCGCGGTCCTCCTCGGGTGCCTGTTCCAGGATCAGGTGGGCGTTGGTGCCGCTGGCGCCGAAGGAGGAGACGCCGGCGCGGCGCGGGCGGCCGGTGCCGGGCCACGCCTGTGCCTCGGTGAGCAGTTCCACGGCGCCGGAGGACCAGTCGACCTGCGGGGTGGGGGCGTCGATGTGCCGGCTGGCCGGCATCAGGCCGTGGCGCAGCGCCTGGACCATGTTGATGACGCCGGCGACACCGGAGGCGGCCTGGGTGTGGCCGATGACGGACTTGACGGAGCCGAGGCGCAGCGGCTGTCCGGCGGGGCGGTCCTGGCCGTAGGTGGCGAGGATGGCCTGGGCCTCGATGGGGTCGCCGAGGACGGTGCCGGTGCCGTGGCCCTCCACCATGTCGATGTCGGCGGTGGTCAGTCCGGCGCCGTCCAGCGCCTTGCGGATGACGCGCTGCTGGGAGGGGCCGTTGGGGGCGGTGAGGCCGTTGGAGGCGCCGTCCTGGTTGACGGCCGAGCCGCGGATGACGGCCAGTACGCGGTGGCCGCGCTCGCGGGCCCGCGACAGCGTTTCGAGGAGGACGACGCCGACGCCCTCGGCCCAGCTGGAGCCGTCGGCCGAGGCGGAGTAGGACTTGCAGCGGCCGTCGAAGGCGAGGCCGCGCTGGCGGGCGAAGCCGACGAAGCCGCCGGGGGTGGACATCACGGTGGAGCCGCCGGCCAGCGCCATGGAGCACTCGCCGCGGCGCAGCGCCTGCATGGCGAGGTGGATGGCGACCAGGGAGGAGGAGCACATGGTGTCGACGGTGACCGCGGGGCCCTCCACCCCGAGGGTGTAGGCGACCCGGCCGGAGGCGACGCCGCCCGCCGTGCCCAGGGCCCGTTCCAGGCTGAGGTAGCCCTCGTGGCCGCTGAGGTCGGGGGCGTAGTCCTGGTGGACGATGCCGGCGAAGACGCCCATGTCGCCGCCGCGCACGGAGTGCGGGTCGATGCCGGCCCGTTCCAGGGTCTCCCAGGACACTTCGAGCAGCTGGCGCTGTTGCGGGTCCATGGCGAGGGCCTCGCGCGGGGAGATGCCGAAGAAGGCGGCGTCGAACTCGCCGGCGTCGTGCAGGAAGGCGCCCTCGCGGACGTAGGTGGTGCCGGGGTTGTCCGGGTCGGGGTGGTAGAGGCCCTCCAGGTCCCAGCCGCGGTCCTCCGGGAACGTCGTGTAGACGTCCGTGCCGTCGGTCACCACCCGCCACAGGTCCTCGGGGGTGCGGATGCCCCCCGCGTACCGGCAGCCCATGGAGACGATGGCGATGGGCTCGGCGGCGACCGCCGCGAGTTTGCTGTTCTCCTGCTGCAGGCGCGCGTTCTCTTTGAGGGAGGCGCGCAGCGCGTTGACGATCTGGTCGTCCGGGCCCGACATATCCGTCCTCCGTGGTGCGTCCGCTGTCATGGGGTCAGCTCGTCCTGCCCAGAGCACGCTGCACGAGATCGGCAACGTCCATGGCGTCGATCAGGGTCTCGTCGTCCTCGGCCGGGTCCTCGGCCGCTCCGGGGGGTGCGGAAGCGGATGCGTCGTCGGTGTCCACGAGGCCGAGCAGGGTGTCCAGGACGCCGGCTTCCCTGAACCGGGCGAGGGGGACGGTGGCGAGGGCTCGCCTGAGGTCGTCCTCCCGCCCGTCGAGCCCGTCGTCGGCGTCCCGCAGCAGCTGGGAGCGGAGGTAGCCGACGAGGGCGTCCGGCGTGGGGTAGTCGAAGATGAGCGTGGCGGGCAGCCGCAGGCCGGTCGCCACGTGCAGGCTGTTGCGCAGGTTGACGGCGGCGAGCGAGTCGAAGCCGACGTCCTGGAAGGCCTGCAGGGGTGCGATGCTCTCGGCGCCGCTGTGTCCGAGGACCGCGGCGGCGTGCCCGCACACCAGCCGGAGCAGGACGCGGTTCTGCTCGGCCTCGGGGACGTCGCGCAGGGAGTCCACGAGGCCGGCGGTGGTGTCGCCGTTCTCGGTGTCCGGCTGGGCGGCCCGCAGAGCGGCCCGCGCCTCGGGCAGGTCGGCGAAGAGCGGGCTGGGCCGGACGGAGGTGAACGCCGGGATGAAGGCGTCCCAGTCCATGTCGGCCACCGTGACGGCCTTCTCCTGGGCCTGGAGGGCCTGCTCGAAGGCGGTGACGGCGAGCTGCGGGGCCATGGGCAGCACGCCGCGCCGGCGCAGTTGGACGAGGGTGTCCTCGTCCATGCCGACGCCGGTCTCGTCCAGGGCGCCCCAGGCGATCGCGGTGGCGGGGTGGCCCCGGCCGCGGCGCCACTCCACGAGGGCGTCGAGGACGGCGTTGGCCGCGCCGGACGGGCCCTGCCCGCCACCGCCCCAGACGCCGGCGATCGAGGAGAACACCACGAACGCGTCGAGCGGGGTGTCCGCGAACCGTTCGGCGAGCCAGCGGGCCGTGTCCACCTTGGCCGCGAACACCTCGGTGAGTTCGGGTACGCCGGTGTCGTCCACGGAGCTGGTCCGGGCGATGTCGGCGGTGTGCACGACGGCGGTGAGGGGCTGTTCGCCGGGGGTCTCGGCCAGCAGCCGTTCGATCGCGGCCCGGTCGGTGTCGGCGCACGCCACGACGGTGGTGCCGGTGCCGAGGTCGGCCACGTCGGCGGTGAGCCGGGCGAGCGCGTCCTCGCCGGCGGCGGCGGTCGTGGTGATGACGAGCCGCTGGGCGCCGGACCGGGCGAGCCACAGGGCGGCGTGCCGGCCGAGGCCCTCGGCGCCGCCGGTCACCAGGACGGTGCCACGGGGGCGCGGGGCGGAGCCGGCGGCCGGGTCGGGGGCGGCCTTGCGCAGCAGCCTGCGGGTGTGCACGCCGGACCTGCGTACGGCGAGCTGGTCGTCGTCGCCGGGGGTGCTGAGCGCGGCGAGCAGGTGACGGACGGCGCGGGCGTCGACGGTGGCGGGCAGGTCGATCAGCCCGCCCCAGCGGTCGCCGCGTTCCAGGGCGGCGGCCCGGCCGATGCCCCAGACGGCCGCCTGGGCCGGCGCGGTGACGGTGTCCTGGACGCCGGTGCCGACCGCGCCCCGGGTCAGCGACCACAGCGGCTGGGTGGCCCCGGCGTCGCCCAGTGCCTGCACCAGCGCGAGGGTGGCCGCGGTGAGCGGGACGGGGTCCCGCGGCCCGTCCTGGCCGGCCGGGCCGAGCGCGAGCAGCGACAGCACTCCGGTGGGCCGGTGCTCGTCGAGGGCGGCGGACAGGCGCTCGCGGAGCCGGTCGCGGGTGGCGTCGCACGCCGCGACCTCCAGCGGGACGACGTCGAGTCCTTGGGCGGTGAGTTCCCGCAGCAGCTCGTCCAGCGGCGGGTGCGGCTGCCGGTCCGCCGGTACGACGGCCAGCCAGGTGCCGCCGGGGACACCGGCGCCCTCCTGGTCGAGCGGTCGCCAGGTGACGTGGTAGCGCAGCCGCTCCGCCGCCGACCGCTCGCGCCGCCGGCCACGCCAGTCGGCCAGTACCGGTACGACCGTACGCAGCGCGTCGCGCTGTTCGGCCGCGGCCAGGTCGAGGAGCTGGGCGAGGGAGTCGGCGTCGGCCCCTTCGACGGCGGTCCAGAAGTCGTTCTCGGCGCCCTCGGCGGCCGGGGCGTCGTCCGTGGCGCCGTCCGCCTCCCGCAGCCAGAAGTGCTGGCGGTCGAAGGCGTACGTCGGCAGGTCCACCCGTGCGTCGCGCGCCTCGGCGGGCAGCAGTCCCGTCCAGTCCACGGTGACGCCCCGGACGAACAGTTCCGCTATCGACGCCAGCAGCCGCCGCGGGCCGCCCTCCCCTCGCCGCAGCGATCCGGCGGCGACGGCCCGGAGCCGGACGTTGTCGTCCCCGGCCTCGTCGAAGATCTCGTTCACCGGCTGGACGAGGACGGGATGGGCGCTGCACTCGACGAACACCGCGTGCCCCTCGGCCAGCAGGGAGGCGACAGCCGGGCCGAAACGGACCTGCCGGCGCAGGTTGCGATACCAGTAACCGCCATCCAGCACACCCGCCTCACGCACCCACTCACCCGTCACCGTCGAGAAGAACGGCACCAGCGGAGCCCGGCCACGGACGTCCGCGAACGCCTCCGTCAACGCCCCCTCGACCGCCTCGACGTGCCGGGTGTGGGAGGCGTAGTCCACCGCCACCCGACGCACCCGCACCCCCTCCGCCCCCAGCACGGCCAGCACCTCGTCCAACGCCTGCGCGTCACCGGCGACCACCACCGACGACGGACCATTGACCGCCGCC
>NZ_JBUDHV010000066.1:0-9513 GCF_054956795.1 Streptomyces sp. SYSU D01066-1
CCAGCGTCAGCGTTACTGGTTGGAGCCGAGTGCGGGTGATGTGTCGGCGGCCGGGCTGGTCGAGGCCGGACATCCCTTCCTGGCCGCCGTCGTCGAACTACCGAGCGGCGAGACGGTCCTGACCGGAACCCTGGCGCTGTCGACCCGTCCGTGGCTGGCCGGGCACGCGGTGCTGGGCTCGGTTCTGCTGCCCGGTTCGGCGTTCGTGGAACTGGTCATGGCGGCCGGACGCCGCGTCGGATGCCCGCGGGCCGAGGAACTGGTGCTCCTCACCCCGCTGTTGTTGCCACGCTCCGGCGCGGTACAGCTCCAGGTGGTGGTCCAGGCGCCGGACGAGACGGGCGGCCGGGCCGTGGCCGTGTACTCGCGGCCGGCTGCCGACGAGGCCGATCCGGAATGGACCCAGCACATGACTGGCTCGCTGGGGGCCGCCGACGCCGGTCCCGGGGCAGGATTCGACTGGCCGGTCGCCGACGCCGTGGAGCGTGATCTGAGCGACCTCTACGAGGGGCTGGCCGAGCGGGGCTACGACTACGGCCCGGTGTTCCAGGGACTGCGCCGGCTGTGGCAGTCCGGCGACGAGGTGTTCGCGGAGATCGAGCTGCCCACCAATGAGCCCGGCGGAACCGGCGAGTTCGTACTGCATCCGGCGCTGCTGGACGCGGCCGTGCACCCGTTGCTGCCCGGTGTCCTGGACGACGGACGCGCGGCCGGGCTGCCGTTCGCGTGGAGCGGGGTGAGCGTGTTCGCCGCGAACGTGTCACGGGTACGGGTGCGGATCGCGCCGGTCGGCCCGGACACGGTGTCGTTGCACATGGCCGATGACAGCGGCCGAACGGTCGCCAGGATCGACTCCCTGGCCTGGCGCGCGGTGAGCGCCGACGCGGTACGGGCCCGACACCACGACTCACTGTTCGAAGTGGTCTGGAACCCGGTCGACACCGGAGCGGGCGACACCCGGTCGTGGGCCGCGCTCGGCACGAGCCGCACCGGACTGCCCGCCGCCCACCCCGATGCGGCCCGCCCCGATGTGGCCTTCCCCGACGTGACCTACCCCGATGTGGCCGCGCTGCGCGCCGCACTCGACAGCGGGGAGCCGTTGCCGCCCGTGGTCCTCGCGCCGCTCACCGCCACGGACGCGGCGACCGCGTCCGGCACGGTCGGCGACGCGCTGGACATGGTGCGGGAATGGCTGGCGGACGAACGGCTGACCGACACCCGGCTGGTGATCGTCACCACCGGCGCCACGGGACCGGACGTGACCGACCTCGCCGGTGCCGCCGCCTGGGGCCTGCTGAAGTCCGCGCAGACCGAGCACCCGGACCGGCTGGTGCTGGTCGACGTGGACGACCTGGGCGGTGCCTGGCCGCTCCTGCCCGGCGCTGTCGCCTCGGGAGAACCGCAGCTGGCCCTGCGCGACGGCGTGGCCCTCGTGCCCAGGATCGTCCGGCTGCCGGTCGAGGACGCCGACCCGGTCCCGTTCCCCAGCTCGGGCACGACACTGATCACCGGTGGTACGGGCGTGCTGGGCGGGATGTTCGCCCGGCACCTGGTGCACACGCACGGGGTGCGTCGGCTGTTGCTGGCCGGCCGGCGGGGCCCGCACGCCCCGGGCGTCGGGAAACTCGTGGCCGAGCTGGAGGAGTCGGGCGCCGACGTGGAAGTCGTCGCCTGCGACGTGACCGACCGGGCGGCGTTGGCGGACCTGCTGGCGGCGATCCCGGCCGAGCACCCGCTGACCGCCGTCCTGCACCTGGCCGGGGTGGCCGACGACGGCGTCATCGGCTCCCTGGACCGGCAGCGCGTCGACCACGTATTCGCCCCCAAGGCGGACACCGCCTGGCACCTGCACGAACTCACCCGGGACCTGGACCTGTCGGCGTTCGTGGTGTTCTCCTCCGTCGCGGCCACGTTCGGCGCGCCGGGCCAGGGCAACTACGCCGCTGCCAACGGCTATCTCGACGCGCTCGCCCTGTACCGGCACGCCCAGGGCCGGCCGGCGCTGGCCCTGTCGTGGGGGCTGTGGGCGAGGGGCAGCGGTATCACCGGCCGCCTCGGCGAGGCCGACCTGCGCAGGCTCACGCGGGCCGGGATCATCGCCCTGGACGACACCACCGGCTTCGACCTGTTCGACGCGGCGCTGCGGACCGGCCGGCCGTGGGTGCTGCCGATGCGGTTGGACACCAAGGCACTGCGGGCCCAGGGCGAGGCACTGCCCGCGGTGCTGCGCGGCCTGGTCCGTACCCCGCGGCGGCCCGGCGCGACCGTCGAGGCGTACAGCGAGACCCTCGTGGACCGGCTGGCGGGTACCGCGCCGGAAGACCGGGACCGGCTGATCGAGGACGTGGTGAGCCACGAGATCGCCGTCGTCCTCGGCCACGCGGGCGCCGAAGGGCTCGACAAGGAGCGGACCTTCGCGGACCTCGGCGTCGACTCCCTCGCCGCGGTGGACCTGCGCAACCGGCTCACCGCCCTGGCCGGGCGGCGCCTGCCCGCCACACTGGCGTTCGACTACCCGACCCCGGCGGCGCTGGTCGGCTACCTGCGCGCCGAACTGCGGGACGGGACACCGGACGGGCATCCCGTGCTGGACCGCCTGGGTGAGCTGGAGGCCGAGATGGCCACAGCCGAACTCGACGAGTCCACCCGGACCCGGGCGGCGGAACGACTGCGCGCGCTGCTGTCGCAGTGGACGAACGGCACCGAGGCGGGCCAGGCCACCGAACGGCTGGCCGACGCCTCCGCGGACGAGGTCTACGACTTCGTGACCAAAGAACTCGGAATCTCCCTCAGCTGAGCCCATCCGTACGGCGAAACCGAATGGGGCATTAGACAATGGCGAACGACGAGAAGCTGCTGGACTACCTCAAGCAGGTTTCGGCGGATCTCTACCAGGCTCAGCACCGGCTGCGCGAGTTCGAGGAGCGGGACCAGGAGCCGATCGCGATCGTCGGCATGGGGTGCCGGTTCCCCGGCGGAGTGACCTCACCGGACGAGCTGTGGCAACTGGTGGCCGACGGCGGTGACGCGATCACCCCGTTCCCCACCAACCGCGGCTGGCCGCACGACCTGCTCGACCCCGACCCGGACCGCAAGGGCAAGACGTACAGCACCGACGGCGGATTCCTGCACGGCGCCGGAGAGTTCGACGCCGAGTTCTTCGGCATGAGCCCGCGCGAGGCCACGGGCGTCGACGCGCAGCAGCGGCTGCTCCTGGAGACCGCCTGGGAGACCATCGAACGCGCCGGGATCAACCCGCTGTCCGTACGGGAGACACCCCTCGGCGTGTTCACCGGCGTGATGTACGCCGACTACGGGTCCCGGTTCCTCACCGCGCCGGACGGCTTCGAGGGATACCTCGGACACGGCAGCGCGGCGAGCATCGCCTCCGGACGGATCGCCTACAACCTCGGCACGGTCGGCCCCGCGATCACCGTGGACACGGCCTGCTCGTCGTCCCTGGTGTCACTGCACCTGGCGATCCGGGCGCTGCGCTCCGGGGAGTGCTCGATGGCCCTGGCCGGCGGCGTCACGGTGATGTCCTCGCCGGCGGTCTTCGTGGAGTTCTCCCGGCAGCGCGGCCTGTCCTCCGACGGCCGGTGCAAGTCGTTCTCGGCCGCCGCGGACGGCGTCGGCTGGTCCGAGGGCGTCGGCATGCTCCTGATCGAGCGGCTGTCGGACGCCCGGCGCAACAACCATCCGGTGCTGGCCGTGGTGCGTGGTTCGGCGGTGAACCAGGACGGCGCGTCGAACGGGCTGACGGCGCCGAACGGGCCGTCGCAGCAGCGGGTGATCCGGCAGGCGCTGGCGAACGCCGGTCTGTCGGCGGCCGACGTCGACGTCGTCGAGGCGCACGGCACCGGCACGCGGCTCGGCGACCCGATCGAGGCGGAGGCGCTGCTCGCCACCTACGGGCGCGACCGCGACCCGGACCGGCCGCTGTGGCTGGGGTCCGTCAAGTCCAACATCGGGCACACCCAGGCCGCCGCCGGCGTCGCCGGAGTGATCAAGATGGTGATGGCGCTGCGGCACGGAGTGCTGCCGAAGACCCTGCACGTGGACGCCCCCTCGCCGCACATCGACTGGGAGGCCGGCGCGGTCCGGCTGCTCGACCGGGACCGTGAGTGGACACCGGGTGACGGCCCCCGGCGCGCGGCCGTGTCGTCGTTCGGCATCAGCGGCACCAACGCGCACGTGGTGGTGGAGGAAGCACCCGAACCGGAGGCGGCCGAGGAGCCCGGCCGGACCCCGCCGGCCGCGGTGCCCTGGGTGCTCTCCGGCCGCAGCGCCGCCGCCGTGCGGGCCCAGGCGGCCCGGCTTGCCGAGTGGCCTGCCCAGGACCTCACCGACGTGGCCTGGTCGCTGCTGTCCACCCGAGCCGAGTTCGAGCACCGGGCGGTCGTGGTGGGCAGGGACCACGCCGAACTGGTCGCCGCGCTGACCGCCGTGGCCGAGGGGTCCGCCGGCGTGGCCGTCGGCGCGGCGGCCACGCCCGGCGACACCGTGTTCGTGTTCCCCGGACAGGGCTCGCAGTGGACCGGCATGGCCACCGAACTGCTCGCCACCTCACCGGCGTTCGCCGCCGCCATGACCGAGTGCGACCAGGTGCTCGGCGAGCTCACCGGCTGGTCCCTGCTCGACCTGCTGGCCGAGACAGACGGAGCACCCTCCCTGGACCGGGTCGACGTGGTGCAGCCCGCCCTCTTCGCGGTCATGGTGTCGCTGGCCGCGGCGTGGCGGGCGATCGGTGTGACACCGGCCGCCGTGATCGGGCACTCGCAGGGCGAGATAGCGGCCGCCTGCGTCGCCGGCGCGCTGTCCCTGGCGGACGCGGCACGCGTAGTGGTCCTGCGCAGCCGCGCCCTCACCGAACTGGCCGGACGCGGCGGCATGGTGTCGGTGCCGCTGCCCGTCGCCGACGTCGAGGAACGGCTCGCCCGGTACGACGGACTGTCCGTGGCCGCGGTCAACGGGCCCCGCGCCGTGGTCGTGTCCGGCGCCTCCGGCGCGCTCGACGGACTGCTCGCCGAACTGACCGCCGAGGGCGTGCGGGTCCGCCGCATCCCGGTGGACTACGCGTCGCACTCCGCGCACGTCGAGGCGATCCACGACCGGCTGCTGGCCGAACTCCGCGACATCGCCCCCCGGCCCGCCGACACCCCGCTGTGGTCGACGGTGACCGGCGACTGGCTGGGCACGGCCCTGATGGACGCCGAGTACTGGTACGAGAACCTGCGCCGCACGGTGCGCTTCGCCGAGGGGACCGTCGCCCTGCTGGACTCGGGACACAGCGCCTTCGTGGAGGTCAGCCCCCATCCGGTGCTGACGATGGGCATCGGGGAGACGGCCGAGACACACGGCGCCGAGCACGCCGTCGTGGTCGGATCGCTGCGCCGCCACCACGGCGGCCTGCACCAGCTGCTGACCAACGCGGCCGAGCTGTACGTGCGGGGGGTGCCGGTCGACTGGACGGCGCTCTTCGACGGCCCGGGCCGACCGGTGGAGCTGCCCACCTACCCGTTCCAGCACGCCGACTACTGGCTCGCCTCCGACGGCACCGTCGGCGACGTCACGGCCGCCGGGCTCGGCCTCGCAGGCCACCCGCTGCTGGGCGCGGCGGTCGAGCTGGCCGGCGGCGGCGTCGTACTGACCGGCCGCCTCTCGCTCAGCAGCCATCCCTGGCTCGCCGACCACGCCGTCCTGGACACCGTGCTGCTGCCGGGCACCGGGCTGGTGGAACTCATCACCACCGCGGGCGACCGGGTGGGCTGCGGCCACATCGAGGACCTCACCCTGACCGCGCCGCTGCTGCTGCCGGCCGAAGGCGCCGTGCAGATACAGGTCGTGGTCGGTCCGGCCGACGAATCCGGGACGCGGGAGGCGTCCGTGCACTCGCGGCCCGAGACGGCCGACGGACTGGAACCCGAGTGGGCCGGCCACGCCACCGGAGTGCTCAGCGCCGGCGGCACGGCGCCCGCCCCCGTGGGAGAGTGGCCGCCGGCCGGCGCCACCGAGGTGGACCTGGACGGGGTCTACGGCCGGCTGGCCGGACTCGGCCACGGCTACGGGCCGCAGTTCCAGGGACTGCGCAAGGTGTGGCAGCGCGGCGGCGAACTGTTCGCCGAGGTCGCCCTCACCGAGGAACAGGCCGCCGACGCGCCCCGGTACGTGCTGCACCCCGCCCTGTTCGACGCCGCCCTGCACCCGCTGCTGCGCGGTGTCGTCGACGACGGGCGGCACGGCGGACTGCCGTTCGCCTGGAGCGGCGTCGAGGTGCACGCCTCCGGCGCCACCCGGCTCCGGGTCCGCCTCACCCCGACCGGACCCGACGCCGTCACCCTGGCGCTCGCCGACGCCGATGGCGCGCCCGTCGCCACCGTGCACACCCTGACCTGGCGCGACGTCAACCCCGACGCGCTGCGGGGCGCGCATCGCGACCACGACGACCTGTTCCGGATCGACTGGCGCGAGGTCCCCGTCCCGCAGCCGGAACCGGTGAAACCCACCCTGATCGCCGCCGACGGACTGGCAGCGGCCTTCCCCGGCAGTACCGCGCACCCGGACCTGGGCTCCCTGCGGCAGGCGCTGGACGACGGCGCCCCCGTGCCCGACCTGGTACTCACCAGTGTCGTGCCCGACGGCGACGACCCCCTGGCCGCGACCCACCTCACCGCGTCCCGCACGGCCGCGCTGCTGACCGCCTGGCTGTCCGACGAGCGGCTGGCCGGAACCACGCTCGCCGTCGTCACCAGCGGCGCCGTCCAGGGCACCGAGCTGGCCGCCGCGACCGTGTGGGGCGTCGTGCGGACCGCCCGCGCCGAACACCCCGACCGTTTCCGGCTCATCGACACCGACAGCGCGGACGGCGTGCCGGGCGCGCTGGCCGTCGACGAACCCGAAGTGCTCGTCCAGGCCGGAGCCGTCCTGGTGCCGCGCCTCGCCCGGGTACCCGGCGCGCCGGCCGGCCCCACCCCGTTCGACCCCGAGGGCACGGTGCTGCTCACCGGCGCCACCGGCGCACTGGGCACCCGGCTCGCCCGGCACCTGGTGCGAGAGCACGGCGTACGGCACCTCCTGCTGGTCAGCCGGTCCGGCCCGGCCGCGCCGGGGGCCGAGGCACTCTCCGCCGAACTGGCCGGTCTCGGAGCCGAGGCCACCCTGGTGGCCTGTGACGTCAGCGACCGGGCCGCGCTCGCCGCGCTGCTGGCCGGCATTCCCGCCGACCGGCCGCTGCGCGCGGTCGTGCACGCCGCCGGTGTGCTCGACGACGGACTGGTCACCGCGCTCACCCCGGACCGGTTCGCCACGGTGCTGCGGCCCAAGTCCGACGCCGCCTGGCACCTGCACGACCTGACCCGCGATCTCGACCTCACCGCGTTCGTCCTCTACTCGTCGGCCGCCGCCACCTTCGGCGGCGCGGGCCAGGCGAACTACGCGGCGGCCAACGCCTTCCTCGACGCGCTGGCCCGCCACCGCGTCCGCAGCGGCCTGCCGGTGACGGCCCTGGCCTGGGGACTGTGGGCGTCCGACGGAGCCATGACGGACGAGCTGACCGACTCCGACCGGGACCGTATCGCCCGGGCCGGCATGCGCCCGCTCAGCGACACGGAAGGTCTCGCCCTGTTCGACACCGCGCTGCGGGAGGGCCACACCTGGGTCCTGCCCACCCGGCTCGACCTGCCCGCGCTGCGCGGCCTCGGCGGTGACCTGCCCTTCCTGCTGCGTGGCCTGGTCCGGCCGAGCACGCACCGCGGTACGGCCGGAACCGGCGAAAGCGCCTCCTCGCTGGCCCGCAGGCTGGCCGAGCTGTCTCCCGCCGACCGCGCCCGGGCCCTGGCCGACCTGGTCCGCGCCCAGGTCGCGGACGTGCTCGGGCACCACGACGCGTCCGCCATCGAGCAGGACCGGCCCTTCACGGAACTCGGCTTCGACTCGCTGACCGCGGTCGAACTGCGCAACCGGATCAAGAAGGCGACCGGGCTGCGGCCGTCCGCCACCCTCGTCTTCGACTATCCGAGCGTCGCCGCCATCGCCTCCTACCTGGACGCCGAACTCGGCGGCACGACAGCCCCGGCCGACGTCACCCCCGTGCGCAGGGCCGACCTGGAGGACGATCCCGTCGTCATCGTCGGCATGGCCTGCCGCTATCCGGGCGGCGTCCGGTCGCCGGAGGATCTGTGGCGGCTGGTTGTCGACGGCGTCGACGCCATCGAGCCCTTCCCGGCCGACCGCGGCTGGGACACCGCCGACCTCTATGACGCGGACCCGGACGCGCCCGGCAAGACGTACACGGTCGAGGGCGGCTTCCTCGACGAGGTGGACCGCTTCGACGCCGGCTTCTTCGGTATCTCGCCCCGCGAGGCGCTGGCCATGGACCCGCAGCAGCGGCTGCTCCTGGAGACCACGTGGGAGACCTTCGAACACGCGGGCATCGACCCGCTGTCGCTGCGCGGCAGCCAGACCGGGGTGTTCGCCGGCGTCAGCGGCCAGGACCACGGCGGCATCCTCGCCAAGGTCCCCGAATTCGAGGGCTACCTGCTGACCGGCAGCGCGGGCAGCATCGCGTCGGGCCGGATCGCCTACAACTTCGGATTCACCGGCCCGACGCTGACGGTGGACACCGCGTGCTCCTCCTCGCTGGTGGCCATGCACCTGGCCGCCCAGGCACTCCGCAACGGCGAGTGCTCGCTGGCGTTGGCGAGCGGCGTGATCGTCATGTCCACCCCGACCCTGTTCGTGGAGTTCTCCCGGCAGCGGGTGGGCGCGGTGGACGGCCGGTGCAAGTCGTTCTCGGCGGCGGCGGACGGGGCGGGCTGGTCCGAGGGCGCGGGCGTGCTGCTGCTGGAGCGGTTGTCGGACGCCCGGCGCAACGGGCACCGGGTGTGGGGGGTGGTGCGTGGTTCGGCGGTGAACCAGGACGGTGCGTCGAACGGACTGACGGCGCCGAACGGTCCGTCGCAGGAGCGGGTGATCCAGGGTGCGTTGGCGAGTGCGGGACTGTCCGCCGCGGATGTGGACGCGGTGGAGGCACACGGCACCGGCACGAAGCTCGGTGACCCGATCGAGGCCCAGGCACTGCTGTCCACCTACGGGCAGGACCGGGACCGGCCGCTGTGGCTGGGTTCGGTGAAGTCGAACATCGGTCATACGCAGCACGCCGCGGGTATCGCCGGTGTGATCAAGATGGTCATGGCGATGCAACGGGGACGTCTGCCCAGGACCCTGCACGTTGATGCGCCGTCGCCGCACGTGGACTGGTCCGCTGGTGCGGTGGAACTGCTCACGGAGCCGCAGGAATGGGCGAGGAACGGCCGGCCGCGCCGGGCCGGGGTGTCGTCGTTCGGGATCAGCGGGACGAACGCGCACGTGATCGTGGAAGAGGGAGACCCGGAGCCCGCCCCGGTCTCGGACGACGTGTCGTTGCCGGTGGTTCCGTGGGTGGTGTCGGCGCGGAGTGCGGAGGCGCTGGAGGTGCAGGTGGAGCGGGTCGCCGCTCTTGCCTCGGGCGGCGAC
>NZ_JBUDHV010000067.1:0-9067 GCF_054956795.1 Streptomyces sp. SYSU D01066-1
GGCGAGGTCATCAAGACCGTCCCCGAGTCCAAGATCGTCGAGACCCTGATCGAGGAGGCGATGAAGATCGCCGAGCAGATGGAGAAGGACGGCGTGGCGTCGGGCGAGCCCTCGGTGGCGGTCGCGGGCTGAGGCTCCCGGCGCGTTCCCGGCGCCGGCCGGGCACTTCCCGCCCCTCCGGCGTCCGGGGACGAGGCCCGCTCACGGCCGAGCGGGCGCCCGAGGGCGGCGGCCCCCGGCGCCACGGCGCCCGAAGGCCACCGGTGAACGAACGGCGACGGAACACGGGGCGACGCCGCAAAGCTTCCGCGGGTACAGTGCGGAGATCAGCAGACCCCAGCGTGAGGCCCGCACGTGTTGACGCAGACCACCTCCCGGGTCCTCGAACCGAGCGACCTGAACGCCGCGCTCGCCGTCCTCGACCGCGAGCCGGTCGCGAACGCCTTCGTGACGTCCCGGGTACGGGTCGCCGGCCTCGACCCGTGGCGGCTCGGCGGCGAGATGTGGGGCTGGTACGAGGACGGCATACTGACGTCCCTGTGCTACGCGGGCGCCAACCTGGTCCCCATCTGCGCCACCCCCCGCGCCGTCCGCGCCTTCGCCGACCGCGCCCGCCGGGCCGGCCGCCGCTGCTCCTCCATCGTCGGCCCCGCCGACGCCACCGCCCAGCTGTGGCGGCTGCTCGAACCCGCCTGGGGCCCGGCCCGCGAGGTCCGGCGCCGCCAGCCCCTGATGGTCACCGACCGCCCGCCCGCCCACATCGCCCCCGACCCGCACGTCCGCCGCGTCCACAAGGACGAGATGGACGCGCTCCTGCCGGCCTGCGTGGCGATGTTCACCGAAGAGGTCGGCGTCTCCCCGCTGGCCGGCGACGGCGGCCTGCTCTACCAGGCCCGGGTCGCCGAACTCGTCGGCTCCGGCCGCTCCTTCGCCCGCTTCGACGCCGACGGCAAGGTCGTCTTCAAGGCCGAGATAGGCGCCGCCACCGACCGCGCCTGCCAGATCCAGGGCGTCTGGGTGGCCCCCGGACACCGCGGCCGGGGCCTCGCCGCCCCCGGCATGGCCGCGGTCCTGCGCTACGCCCTGGCGGACATCGCCCCGGTCGCCAGCCTCTACGTCAACGACTTCAACACGGCGGCCAGGAGGACGTACCGCCGCGTCGGCTTCGAAGAGGTCGGCGCGTTCATGAGCGTGCTCTTCTGACCGGTGCCCAGGCGGCCGCGCGCCCCTGGGGCGCGCGGGCCGTACCGGTGCGCGGCTTTGCGCGGGGGCGCGACCGGCCACGACCACCCGCACCCCGGAAACGACGCGAACCCCCCTGTAGGCTCCGCTCCATGGACGCAGTGATCGGCCCCCTCGACCTCGCCGCCCACGTCGACGAAGCCCTGCAAGTCCAGGCCGCGGCGTTCGGCCTGGGACCCGACGAGGTCGCCGTCCGCCGCCAGATCGTCCTGCGCCACATGACCCACCCCGGCGCCCGCGCCCTGGGCGCGACCACCCCCGACGGACGTCTGGCCGGCTTCGTCTACGGCATGCCCAACGACCGCGCCCACTGGTGGTCCACGATCGTCGAGCCGTACCTGCGCGCCCGGGGCAACGACGCCTGGCTCGACGACTCCTTCGTCATCACCGAACTGCACGTCCACCCCGACCACCAGAACCTCGGCCTGGGCCGCGCCCTGATCACCACCATCACCGACGGCGCCGCCGAACCCCGTTCGATCCTCTCCGCGATCGACACCGACAGCCCCGCCCGCGGCCTGTACCGCTCCCTCGGCTACCGGGACCTCGCCCGCCAGGTCCTCTTCCCCAGCGCCCCCAAGCCGTACGCCGTGATGGGCGCCCCCCTCCCGCTGCTGCGGAGGTAACCGATTTCCGCCCCCCGCGACCGCCCGGTTAATCTCGTTCGTCACCACCCTTACTTCGCAGGAGACACGAGAACCATGGCGAACGCACCGGTCCAGCGCATGTCGAAGTTGTTGGCGAAGACGCTGCGCGACGACCCGGCGGACGCCGAGGTCCTCAGCCACAAGCTGCTGGTGCGCGCCGGTTACGTCCGCCGCACCGCCGCCGGCCTGTGGAGCTGGCTGCCGCTCGGCAAGAAGGTCCTGGCCAACGTGGAGCGCATCGTCCGCGAGGAGATGGAGGCCATCGGCGCCCAGGAGGTGACCCTCCCCGCCCTGCTGCCGCGCGAGCCCTACGAGGCCACCGGCCGCTGGGAGGAGTACGGCCCCGAGCTGTTCCGCCTCCAGGACCGCAAGGGCGGCGACTACCTGCTCGGCCCCACCCACGAGGAGATCTTCACCCTGCTGGTGAAGGACCAGGCATCCTCCTACAAGGACCTCCCGGTGATCCTCTACCAGATCGCCAACAAGTACCGCGACGAGGCCCGCCCCCGGGCCGGCATCCTGCGCGGCCGCGAGTTCCTGATGAAGGACTCCTACTCCTTCGACACCGCCGACGAGGGCCTCGCCGAGTCCTACGCCCTGCACCGCCAGGCGTACCAGCGCATCTTCGAGCGCCTCGGCCTGGACTACCGCATCTGCGCCGCGACCGCGGGCGCGATGGGCGGCTCCAAGTCGGAGGAGTTCCTCGCCCCGGCCGAGGCCGGCGAGGACACCTTCGCCGACTGCCCGAACTGCGACTACGCCGCCAACACGGAGGCGATCACCTTCGAGCTGAAGCCGGTCGACGCCGCGGACGTCCCCGCCCTGGAGGAGATCCCCACCCCCGACACCCCCACCATCGAGACCCTCGCCGCCTCCCTCGGCGTCCCCGCCTCCGCCACCCTGAAGAACCTCCTGGTCAAGGTCGACGGCGAGATCGTCGCCGTCGGTGTCCCCGGTGACCGCGAGGTCGACATGGACAAGGTCGAGGCCCACTTCGCGCCCGCCGCCGTCGAACTGGTCACCGCCGAGGACTTCGTCGGCCGCCCCGACCTGGTCCGCGGCTACGTCGGCCCGCAGGGCCTGGGCGAGAAGGTGACGTACATCGCCGACCCGCGCGTGGCACCGGGCACCGCGTGGATCACCGGCGCCAACAAGGAGCACACCCACGCCAGGAACGTCGTCGCGGGACGTGACTTCGAGGTCGACGCGTACGTCGACGTCGTCGTCGTGCGGGACGGCGACCCCTGCCCCGAGTGCGGCACCGGCCTCAGGCTGGACCGCGCCATCGAGATCGGCCACATCTTCCAGCTGGGCCGCAAGTACACCGACGCCCTCAAGCTCGACGTCCTCGGCCAGAACGGCAAGCCGGTCCGCGTCACCATGGGCTCCTACGGCATCGGCGTCTCCCGCGCGGTGGCCGCCCTCGCCGAGCAGCACGCCGACGACAAGGGCCTGATCTGGTCCCAGGAGGTCGCGCCGGCCGACGTGCACGTGGTCGCCGCGGGCAAGGCCCTCCAGACCGAGCTGGCCCTGGACGTCTCGGAGAAGCTCTCCGCCGCCGGCGTCCGCGTCCTGGTCGACGACCGGGCCGGGATCTCCCCGGGCGTGAAGTTCACCGACGCGGAGCTGATCGGCGTACCGCGGATCCTGGTCGCCGGCCGCCGCTCCGGCGAGGGCGTGGTCGAGCTGAAGGACCGCCGCACCGGCGAACGCGAGGAGCTGACGGTCGAGGAGGCCGTCACCCGCCTGACGGCATGACACCACGAGCACCCGCCCGGCCCCGCCCCCACGCCGCCGCTCCCGCGTGGGGCCGGTGCGGGTGGGGGCGGTGACATGTCGCCACCGCTCGCCGTCCGGCGTGACTCGCGTGCCGCTTCGGTAGGTGCTTTCGTGGTATTCGTGCTGTGCGTCGTGGTCCGTCATGGCCTGTCGTCGCCGTGTCCGGCCGTGCGGCCGGGTTCCGGTCGCCGTCGTATCCGCGTGGGGTCGCTGCGGGCGTGTCGCCGCCGCTCGTCGTCCGGCGCGGCCCGTGCGCCGTTCCCGTAGGTGTCTTCGTGGTATTCGTGCTGTGCGTCGTGGTCCGTCATAGCCTGTCGTCGCCGTGTCCGGCCGTGCGGCCGGGTTCCGGTCGCCGTCGTATCCGCGTGGGGTCGCTGCGGGCGTGTCGCCGCCGCTCGTCGTCCGGCGCGGCCCGTGCGCCGCTTCGGTAGGTGCTTTCGCGGTATTCGTGCTGTGCGTCGTGGTCCGTCATGGCCCGTCGTCGCCGCTTCCGCGCGGGGCCGGTGTGGGCGGCGCTCCGGTCACGTCCCGTGGCCGGTCACGCGCCGGCGTCGGTGCGGACGCCGGCGGACACCGGTCGCGTACCGTCCGCGTCCGCCGCGGCGGGCGGCGGTCGCTCGCCGGTCACCGCCCCCTCGCACAGGGCCCGGCGGCGGCCGGGCGGAGGCGGCGTACCCCGCCTCACAGCCAGCCCGCGAACTCCAGCAGCAGTTCCGCGTCCCGGGGACGGCCGACCCGCGAGGCCCGTACGCCCGACTCCACCGCCCGGAACAGGGTCCAGCCGCGCAGCCGGTCCCGGTCGACCTCCAGGGACTCCGCGAGCCGCTTGATCCGGCGCCGGACCGTGGCGGCGCCGGACGGCTGGGCGATCAGGTCCTCCACCCGGTCCCGCACCAGCCGGGCCAGGTCGAAGGCCGGCTCGCCCACCACCGGGTCGGGGCCCACGGCCAGCCACGGCATCCGGTCCCCGGCGAGCACCTTGCTCTGCCGGAACGTGCCGTGCAGCAGCCGCTCCTGGGCGGGCGCGGCCAGCAGCTCCGCGCGCACCGCCAGGGCCGCGTCCACCAGCGGCGCCACCGCCGGGTCGGCCTCGGCCCCCGCGCGCATCGCCGCCGCCTGCCGCCCGGTCCGCCCGGCCACCGTCTCGAAGGGATGCCCCGCGGGCGGCGCCACCCACAGCCGCCGCAGCGTCCCCGCCGCCTCCAGCAGCGCCCGCGCCTCCGGCAGCGACCGCACCGACACCTCCGGGTGCAGCCGTTCCAGCAGCAGGACACCCTCGGTCACGAAAGGCTCCAGCAACCGCACGGCGCCCCGGCCGCCCCAGTGCGCCAGCGCCGCCCGCTCGCTCTCCGGCCGCGCCCGGGGCGGGGCCAGCTTCAGCACCGCGGGCGTCCCGTCGGGACGGCGCACCAGCACCACCAGGCTGCCGCGCCCACCGGGCACCACCGTCCGCTCGACGGTCAACCCGCGTAGACCGACGGCCCGGCGAGCCGCC
Source organism: Streptomyces sp. SYSU D01066-1 (assembly GCF_054956795.1). NCBI lineage: Bacteria > Bacillati > Actinomycetota > Actinomycetes > Kitasatosporales > Streptomycetaceae > Streptomyces > Streptomyces sp. SYSU D01066-1. Next base: position 5,164 of record NZ_JBUDHV010000067.1, read on the forward strand.
CCGGGCAGGCTCGCCAGCCAGTCGTCACCGTCCGGTGCCGTCTCACCGAGCGCCCTGACCAGACGCCGCGGCGGTTCGAAAGCCATGCGCGAGCCGTTCCCTTCCCGCACGGGCGCTCCCGTACGTGTCACGCGGTCGGTGTCGCCGGGGACGGCGCGGTACCGGCCCGCTCGGCGAGCCCTGGGAAGGCTACGCTTCCGCCGCGCCAGCGCACCGCGCGGACCGCCGCTTCCCGCAGCGCCTCGGCCGCCGCCGTCCGGCGCTCGCCGCCGGCTGCCCGTACCAGGTCCGAGTAGACCCCGGCCACCCGTTCCTCCAGCTCCGCCGCCAGCCGCGCCGCCGAGGCCGCGTCCGGCACCGGGAAGGGCAGCGCGTACCCGGCCTGGGCGGCGACCGGCGCCGCCCCGAGGTCGCGCACCTCGCGCCCCAGCGCGTCCCGCCGGGCCCGGTGCGCGTCGTACGCCGTCCGCGCTTCCGTGCGCCGGTCCTCACCCACCCGGGCGCCGACGACCCCGTAGCCGTACACCGCCGCGTGCTCGGCGGCCAAGGCCGCCTGGAGCGCCTTCAGCTCCCGCTTCTTCTCGTTCTTCCCGGACTCGTCGCTCACCGGTCGCCCTCCGTCAGCAGATACACGTGCCCCGCCCCGGCCGCCGCCACCGAGGCCAGCAGCCGGGCCAGCTCGCCCGGGACCTCCTCCAGCGCCGTCGTCCGCCGGCCGGCCAGCTTCCGCTCGGCGGCGGCCAGCCAGGCGAGCGCGTCCTCCTCGGCGGCCGGTACGGAGCCGGCGGCGGAACCGCCGTCCGGCCCCGCGGCCCGTGCGGCCTCCGAGGGGGAGGCCGAGGGGGACGCCGCGCGCGCCCCGCCGAACGCCGCCGCGTGCCGGACCACCTCCGCGCGCAGCGGACGCAGCCGCTCCGCCAGCGCGGGGTGCGCGGCGATCACCGCGGCGTACCGCGCGGCCAGCTCCGCGCTGTCCCGCGCGGCACGCGCGCGTGCCCGCTCGGCGGCCCGGGAGGCGGCGTCCGGCTCGCCGGAGCCGCCGGATCCGGTGCAGCCGGCCAGCAGCGCGGTCCCGGCGGCGGTGGCGAGCAGGCTCCTTCTGCGCGGGCGCGCGGGCGGGCGAGGCGATGGGGGCAACGACGACACGGCAGACGTCCTCGGCAGGCTCGTACGGAAGCGGTGTGAAGGAAGGGGTGTGAAGGAAGCGACGTGAAGGGAAGCGGTGTGCGGAAGCGGCGGAAGGCGGCAGGGGGGAAGCGCTGGGGGAGGCGGCACCGGAGGCGGCGCGCGCCTTGATCACCGTACCCGGCAGGCCGCCCGGCGCCACTCAGCGGCACCACCGGGCCCGGGTGGACGGCAACACCCCCCGCGACCGGATACCCTTTGACCTGACACGCGCACCGTTCCACAACAGCACACGCGGCCGAGGAGTCACCCGGATGAGCACCACCCAGAGCGAGAGGCTGCGAGAACTGCTGGAACCGCTGGTCGCCTCCCGGGGGCTGGATCTGGAAGAGGTCGCGGTGGACTCGGTCGGACGCAAGCGGGTGCTGCGCGTCGTCGTCGACTCCGACACCGGTGCGGACCTGGACGCGATCGCCGATGTGAGCCGCGCGCTCTCGGCGAGGCTCGACGAGACGGACGCGATGGGCGAGGGGGAGTACACCCTGGAGGTCGGCACCCCGGGCGCGGAGCGCGAGCTGACCGGACACCGGCACTACGTACGCGCCGTCGACCGCCTGGTGAGGTTCCAGCTCACCGGAGGCGGCGAGCTGGTCGCCCGGATCCTCGGTGTGGACGGCGAAGGACTCGACCTCGAAGTACCCGGCGTGAAGGGCCGCAGGGCCACCGCCCGCCGGCTCGCCTTCGACGAGATCGCCAGGGCCCGGGTCCAGGTCGAGTTCAACCGCAGGGACAAGCGTGACGAGCATGACGAGAACGACATGAAGGAAGAAGAGGAGGCGTAGCCGTGGACATCGACATGAGCGCCCTGCGGGGCTTGGTGCGGGAGAAGGAGATCTCCTTCGACCTGCTGGTCGAGGCGATCGAGTCGGCCCTCCTCATCGCCTACCACCGCACCGAGGGAAGCCGCCGCCGCGCGCGCGTCAAGCTCGACCGGGAGACCGGCCATGTGACCGTGTGGGCGAAGGAGGACCCGGACGACCTGGAGGAGGGGCAGGAGGCGCGCGAGTTCGACGACACCCCGTCGGACTTCGGCCGGATCGCCGCCACCACCGCCAAGCAGGTCATCCTGCAGCGGCTGCGGGACGCCGAGGACGACGCCACGCTCGGCGAGTACGCGGGGCGCGAGGGCGACATCGTCACCGGCGTGGTCCAGCAGGGCCGCGACCCGAAGAACGTGCTGGTCGACATCGGCAAGCTGGAGGCCATCCTGCCGGTGCAGGAGCAGGTGCCCGGCGAGACCTACCCGCACGGCACCCGTCTGCGGTCGTACGTCGTCCGGGTCGCCAAGGGCGTCCGCGGCCCGTCCGTGACCCTCTCCCGCACCCACCCCAACCTGGTGAAGAAGCTGTTCGCCCTGGAGGTCCCGGAGATCGCCGACGGCAGCGTCGAGATCGCCGCGATCGCCCGCGAGGCGGGCCACCGCACCAAGATCGCGGTCCGCTCCACCCGCTCCGGACTCAACGCCAAGGGCGCCTGCATCGGCCCCATGGGCGGCCGGGTCCGCAACGTGATGGGCGAGCTGAACGGTGAGAAGATCGACATCGTCGACTGGTCGGACGACCCGGCCGACATGGTGGCCAACGCGCTCTCGCCGGCCCGTGTCACCAAGGTGGAGGTCGTCGACCTGGCGGCCCGCTCCGCCCGGGTGACCGTGCCCGACTACCAGCTGTCGCTGGCCATCGGCAAGGAGGGCCAGAACGCCCGCCTCGCCGCCCGGCTGACCGGCTGGCGCATCGACATCCGCCCGGACACCGAGCAGCAGCCGTCCGAGTGAGGGAATAGATCCGGGCCGCCGGGACGCTGAGATCACTGACAGCTTCGCGACGGCATGTGTTCGATTCTTGCCCCGAAGGGGTGAGGTCGCCGCGGGGAGGTAGACTTAGGAGTGTCTGGCCGGACGCATGCTCGTGCATGCCCTGAGCGCACCTGTGTGGGGTGCCGGGAGCGAGCGGCCAAGGCCGGACTGCTGCGCATCGTGGCGGTCGAGGGCGGATGCGCCCCCGATCCGCGCGGTACGCTGCCCGGCCGGGGTGCGTACGTACACCCCACCCAGGTCTGTCTCGACCAGGCGGTACGCCGCCGGGCGTTCCCGAGGGCACTGCGCGTCCCGGGACCGCTCGACGTAAAGGCGTTGCGCCGATACGTCGAGCAGACGGAGGGTTGCTGACCAGGATTGCTGGTCGGGCAACCACGGCAAGTAAGACGTGCCGTACGGAACCCCGTACGGCTTGGTACCTCGCGAGTCGAAAGCAGGTCGAGATTGCGATGAGCACTCGATGAGTACGCGATGAGTACGCCCATGAACTAGCGACGGTCCGGACGCAACCCGGACCTCAAAGGAGCGAAGTGGCTAAGGTCCGGGTCTACGAACTCGCCAAGGAGTTCGGTGTCGAGAGCAAGGTCGTCATGGCCAAGCTCCAGGAACTCGGTGAATTCGTCCGTTCGGCGTCTTCGACGATCGAAGCGCCCGTCGTACGCAAACTGACAGACGCCTTCCAGCAGGGCAGCGGGAACGGCCGGTCCGCCGGCAAGCCCGGCGCCCCCCGCAAGGCCGCCCCCAGGCCCGCCGCGCCCTCGCCGGCGCAGGCCGCCCCTGGAGGCACCCCCCGCGCCGCCAAGCCGGCCGGAGACCGTCCGGCCGCCCCGCGGCCGGCCGCCCCCAAGCCCGCGGCCGCCCAGCAGCCGTCGGCCCCCGCGGCCTCCTCGGCGCCCTCGGCCC
>NZ_JBUDHV010000068.1:0-8255 GCF_054956795.1 Streptomyces sp. SYSU D01066-1
CCGCTGCGCGAACACCGCCGAGGACTCCAGCAACTCCCGGCCCATCCCCACCCACTGAGACCCCTGACCAGGAAAAACAAGAACCGTCCGCCCCGGACCACCAGAACCGGCGACGGTACCGGTCACGACGAGCGGACTGCTCCCACCACGGGCCAGCACCCCCAGCCCCGCCACCGCCTCCTCACGCGAACCGGCCACCACCACCGCCCGCTCGGACAGCAGGGCCCGCCGGGAGACGAGCGCACCCGCCACCTCCGCGAGCGACGTCCGCGTGCCGGTGTCGGTGACGAACGCCGCCAGGCGCCCGGCCTGGGCGGCGAGGGAGGCGGTGCTGCGGGCCGACACCACCAGCGGTACGACCCCGCCGTCGGGGACCGTCGGCCGGTCGGCCGGGTCGGGGTCGGCAGGCTCGGGAGCGGCCGGCTCGGGGTCGGGCCCCTCCTCCAGGATGACGTGGGCGTTGGTGCCGCTCGCGCCGAAGGAGGAGACGCCGGCCCGGCGCGGGCGGCCGGTCTCCGGCCACTCACGGGCCTCCGTGAGCAGTTCCACCGCCCCCGCCGACCAGTCCACCTGGGAGGTGGGCTCGGTGACGTTCAGGGTGGCGGGCATGATGCCGTGCCGCATCGCCTCGACCATCTTGATGACTCCGGCGACACCGGCCGCGGCCTGGGTGTGACCGATGTTGGACTTCAACGACCCGAGCCACAGGGGCCGTTCGCGGTTCTGGCCGTAGGTGGCGAGCAGCGCCTGGATCTCGATCGGGTCACCGAGGACCGTGCCGGTGCCGTGGCCCTCCACCACGTCCACGTCGGCGGGCTCCAGCCCGGCCGCCGCCAGCGCGCCGCGGATCACCCGCTGCTGCGAGGGGCCGTTGGGGGCGGTGAGCCCGTTGGAGGCACCGTCCTGGTTGACCGCGCTGCCGCGCAGCACGGCCAGCACCCGGTGGCCGTTGCGGCGGGCCTCGGACAGCCGCTCCAGCAGGACCACACCGACGCCCTCGGCCCAGCCGGTCCCGTCCGCGGTGGAGGAGTACGCCTTGCAGCGGCCGTCCGCGGACAGTCCGCGCTGCCGGGAGAACTCCAGGAAGGCGTCGGGACTGGCCATGACGGTGGCGCCGCCGGCCAGGGCGAGGGAGCACTCGCCGCCCCGCAGGGCCTGCGCGGCCAGGTGCATGGCGACCAGGGAGGAGGAGCAGGCCGTGTCCACGGTCACCGCGGGGCCCTCGAAGCCGAAGACGTACGACACCCGGCCCGAGGCCACGCTGGAGGCCGTGCCGGTCATCGTGTAGCCCTGGACGTCCTCGGGCACCCGGCGCAGCCGGGTCACGTAGTTGTGGTGGACGATGCCGGTGAACACGCCGATGTCCTGGCCCCGGGTGGACAGGGGATCGATACCCGCCCGTTCCAGGGCTTCCCAGGAGGTCTCCAGCAGCAGCCGCTGCTGCGGGTCCATGGCCAGTGCCTCGCGCGGCGAGATCCCGAAGAGACCGGCGTCGAACCGGGCGGCGTCGTGCAGGAAGCCGCCCGCCCGGGTGTAGCTGGTGCCGGGGTGGGCCGGGTCGGGGTGGTAGAGCTTGTCGACGTCCCAGTCGCGGTCGTCGGGGAAGCCGGAGACGGCGTCCCGCCCGTCCATGACGAGTCGCCACAGTTCCTCGGGGCTGGTGACACCGCCGGGCAGCCTGCTGCTCATGGCGATGATGGCGATCGGTTCGTCCGGGTCCGCCGTGCCGCGCCGGGTGACGGCGGGGGTCTCCGGCCGGGTGCCGAGGAGTTCGCCGCGCAGGTGGTCGGCGAGCAGGGCCGGTGTCGGGTGGTCGAAGACCAGACTGCTGGGCAGGCTGACGCCGGTGAAGTCGTGCAGCCGGTTGCGGAGCTTGACGGCGGTGAGCGAGTCGAAGCCGAGGTTCTTGAACGGCTGCCCCTCGTCGAAGCCGTCCGTGTCGCGGTGGCCGAGGACGACCGCGGTGCTCTCCCGGACCAGGTCCAGCAGGAGCCGCCGCTGTTCGGCGTCGGCGAGGCCGGCCAGCCGGGCGGCCAGCTCATTGCCGTCGGCGGCCGGTTCGCGGCGGATGACGCGCCGGGCCGGGGCGGGGCGGTCGGCCGCCGTACGGCCGGTTCCGGGGGCCGGGGTCCGGCCGTCGGTGGCCGGGTGCCCACCGTTCGCGTTCGCCCGCCGCCCGTCACCGTCCACGGCCCCCGGTCGCCCGTCACCGTCCACGGCCCCCGGTCGCCCGTTGCCGACCGCGGCCCCCCGCCGCCCGTCACCGCCCTCGGTCGTCCCCTGCCCGTCGCCCGCCGCGAGCGTCACCGGGCCGAGCAGGGCCACGGGCCCGCCGTCCAGGTCGGTCAGCTCCACCAGCTGCCGGCCCTCGGCGTCGGGCGTGACGCGCACCCACAGCTCGGTGGCGCCCACCGCGTACACCGCGAGGGTGGCGCACTCGGCCAGGGAGCGGTGGTCCGCGCCGGGGCCGGCGGCCTCGGCGGCGACCCGCAGGGCCGTGTCGATCAGTACCGGGTGCAGGGTGAACGCGTCGGCCTCACCGTCGAGCCCGGTGGGCAGCTCGACGTGGGCGAGGGTCCGGCCGTCCCGCCGCCACACGCCGCGCACCCCGGCCGGGGCGCTGCCGTCGGCGGGCCCGGTGGGGCGGGTGAGCGGGTCGAAGGCGTGCCGCGCGGCGCCGGGCACCAGGGTGGCGCGGGCGTGCCGGAGCCACGGTTCGCCCTCCCGTCCGGCGGGCCGGCTGTGCACGGCGGCGCGGCGCCGCCCGTCGGGGCCGGGGGCGTCCACGAAGACACGCAGCTGGAGGTCGCCGTGGGCGGGCACGGTGACGGGCGCGTCGACGGTGATCCGTTCGAGGGTGCCGCCACCGGCCTCGTCGCCGCCCCGGACCAGCAGCTCCAGCAGTACGGCGGCCGGGACCGTCGCCTCGCCGGCGCCGTGCGCGCCGGGGAGCGGTACGGGGCCGTGTGCGGAGAGCCGGCCGGTGAGGACGACACCGGTGCCGCCGTGCGTGCCGGGCACCTCCACGACGCTGCCCAGCAGCGGGTGGCCGGCCGACCGGGCGCCGAGCGCCTCCGCGTCGGTGGCGGCGCCGTCCCGCACCCAGTACCGCTGGTGCTGGAAGGCGTAGGTGGGCAGGTCGGGGCCGACGGCGGGCGCCGGGCGGCCGAGGACGGCGGTCCAGTCGACCGGTACGCCTCGTACGTGCAGTTCGGCGAGGGCGGTGCGGACCGCGGTGTCCTCGGCGGTGTCGTGGCGCAGGGTGCTGACGCAGCCCCGGGTGCCGGGGCCGAGCGTGCCCAGGGCCATGGCGCTGAGGACGCCGCCGGGACCCAGTTCGAGGTGGGTCACGGCGCCCTGGTCGCGCAGGGTGGTCACGGCGTCGGCGAACCGTACGGCGTGCCGCGCCTGGTCGGCCCAGTAGTCGGGGGTGGCGAGCAGGCCGTCCCCGGCGAGGGTGCCGGTGAGGGTGGAGACGACGGGCACGGTGCCGGGCCGGTAGGTGAGCCGGGCGGCCACGGCGCGCAGCTCGTCGAGGACCGGCTCCATCAGGGCGGAGTGGAAGGCGTGGCTGACGGACAGCCGCCGGGTCCGGTGGCCGTCCCGGGCGAGGCGTCCGGCGACGGCGAGCACGGCGTCCTCGGCGCCGGACAGGACCAGCGCCCGCGGCCCGTTGACCGCCGCGATCCCGGCGGTGCCCGGCGCCGAGGCGAGCAGCGGGGCCACCTGTTCCTCGGTCGCCTCGACGGCGATCATCGCCCCGCCCTCGGGCAGGGCCTGCATCAGCCGGCCGCGGGCGGCGACCAGTTCACCGGCGTCCGCGAGGTCGAGGACGCCGGCGGCGTGGGCGGCGGTGATCTCACCGACGGAGTGGCCCGCGACGAGGTCGGGCCGTACGCCCCAGGAGGTGAACAGCCGGAACAGCGCGGTCTCCAGGGCGAACAGCGCGGCCTGGGTGTAGAGGGTCCGGTCGAGCAGGGCGGCCCGGTCGGTGCCGGGCTCGGCGAAGACGACCTCGCGCACGGGGTGGGCGAGGTCGTCCAGGTGCCGTTCGACGGCGGCGCAGGCGGCGTCGAAGGCGTCGCGGAACACGGGGTGGGCGGCGGCGAGTTCCCGGCCCATGCCGGCCCACTGGCTGCCCTGGCCGGTGAACAGGAAGGCGAGCTTGCCGTCGGCGGGGCCGCCGGTGACGGTGTCCGCGTCGGCGGTGCCCTCGGCGAGTGCGCGCAGGGACCTGGTGAGCTGCTCCCGGCCGGCGGCCAGGACGACCGCCCGGTGGTCGAGGTGGGCCCGGGCCGTGCCGAGCGCGTGGGCCGTCGCCCCCAGCGGCGTACCGGCGCGGTCCGCGACCCAGTCCGCGAGCCGGCCGGCCTGGCCGCGCAGGCCGGCGGCGGTGCGGGCGGAGACCGGGAAGAGGAGCGGGGGACCGTCCTGGGCGTCGGGCGTGCCCGGTGCGGCGTCCTCCCGCCAAAGCCCCGCGGGTGCCTGTTCCAGGACCAGGTGCGCGTTGGTGCCGCCGATGCCGAAGGCGGAGACGCCGGCCCGGCGCGGGCGGCCGGTCTCCGGCCAGGGCCGGGCCTCGGTGAGCACCTCCACCGCCCCCGCCGACCAGTCGACGTGGGGGGAGGGCCGGTCCACGTGCAGGGTGCGGGGCAGGACGCCGTGCCGCATCGCCTGCACCATCTTGATGACGCCGGCGACACCGGCCGCGGCCTGGGCGTGGCCGATGTTGGACTTCACCGACCCGATCCACAGCGGCTCCGTCCGGTCCTGGCCGTAGGTGGCGAGCAGGGCCTGTGCCTCGATCGGGTCACCGAGGACCGTGCCCGTGCCGTGCGCCTCGACCGCGTCCACGTCCGCCGCCGTAAGCCCGGCGTTCGCCAGCGCCTTGCGGATCACCCGCTGCTGCGACGGACCGTTCGGCGCCGTCAGACCGTTGGACGCGCCGTCCTGGTTGACGGCGCTGCCGCGGAGCACGGCGAGCACCTGGTGCCCCTGCCGCTCGGCGTCCGAGAGCCGCTCGACCAGCAGTACGCCGACGCCCTCGGACCAGCCGGTGCCGTCGGCGCCGTCCGCGAACGCCTTGCACCGGCCGTCGGGCGCCAGGCCGCGCTGCCGGGAGAACTCGACGAACGTCTCCACGTTGCCCATCACCATGACGCCGCCGGCGAGCGCCATCGAGCACTCCCCGTTGCGGATCGCCTGGGCCGCCAGGTGCAGGGCGACCAGGGAGGAGGAGCAGGCGGTGTCGACGGTGACGGCCGGGCCCTCGAAGCCGAAGTGGTAGGCGACGCGGCCCGAGACGACGCTGCCGGAGCCGCCGGTGAGCCGGAAGCCCTCGGCGTCGGCCGAGTGGTGCATCCGCACGGTGTAGTCGTGGCTGTTGACGCCGACGAACACCCCGATGTCCCGGCCGCCCAGCCCGGTGGGGTCGATCGCGGCGCGTTCGAAGGTCTCCCAGGACGTCTCCAGCAGCAGCCGCTGCTGCGGGTCCATGGCGAGGGCCTCGTTCGGGGAGATGCCGAAGAAGGCGGCGTCGAAGCCGGGCGCGTCGTCGAGGAACGCGCCGTGCCGCACGTAGGTCGTGCCGGCCTTGTCGGGGTCGGCGTCGTAGAGCCGGTCGATGTCCCAGCCGCGGTCGCCGGGGAACCCGGTGACGGCGTCGACCTCGTCGGCCACGACCCGCCACAGGTCCTCGGGGCTGTGCACCCCGGCGGGGAAGCGGCAGGCCATCGCGACGATCGCGATCGGCTCACCGGCCGTGGCGGGCGCCGCACCGGCCGGCGCGACGGCGACGGCGGTGTCGCCGACGAGCCGGTCCCGCAGGTGTTCGGCGAGCGCGGTCGGCTTCGGGTAGTCGAAGACGACGGCCGAGGGCAGCGTGAGACCGGTGGCGGCCGCCAGCCGGTTGCGCAGCTCCACGGCGGTCAGCGAGTCGAACCCGGTGTCCTTGAAGGCCCGGTCGGCGCGGACCGCGTCGGCGGTGCTGTGGCCGAGGACCTCGGCGGCGTTGCGCCGGACCAGGTCCAGCAGCAGTGCGCTCCGGGCCGCCGGGTCCAGCCGGGCGACCCGGTCGCGCAGGCTGCCCCGGTCGGCGGTCCCGGCGGCCCGGGCCGGCGAGTGCGGCGCGGGCGCCAGGCCCCGCAGCAGCGGCGTCACCGGGGCCTCGCGGGCCGCCGCGCGCAGGGCGGGCAGGTCCAGCTTGGCGGCCACCAGGGCGGCGGGCAGCCCGGTGCCGGGGCGCAGGGCGAGGTCCAGCAGCGCCGTCCCCTCGGCCTCGGACAGCGCGGCCATGCCGAGCCGCCGGTTGCGGTGCAGGTCGGCGGCGCCGAGGTGCCGGGTCATGCCGCTGGTCCGCTCCCAGTAGCCCCAGGCGAGCGAGACGCCGGACAGCCCCTGTGCGCGGCGCCGTCGGGCCAGCGCGTCCAGGGCGGCGTTGGCGGCGGCGTAGTTGGCCTGGCCGGGGTTGCCGAAGACGTTCGCGGCCGAGGAGAACAGCACGAACGCCGCCAGGTCGTGGCCCCGCGTCAGCTCGTCCAGCAGCAGGGCCGCGTCCAGCTTGGGCCGCAGTACGGTGTCGAGGCGCTCGGGGGTGAGCGCGGTGATCACCCCGTCGTCCAGGACACCGGCGGTGTGCAGGACGGCGGTCAGCGGACGGTCGGCAGGTACGGCGTCCAGGGCGGCCGTGAGCTGCTCCCGGTCGGCGGTGTCGCAGGCCGTGACGGTCACGGTGGCGCCCAGCGCGGTCAGTTCCCCGGACAGCTCCGCCGCGCCGTCCGCCGCGGGGCCGCGCCGGCTGAGGAGCAGCAGGTGGCGGACACCGTGCTCGGTGACCAGGTGCCGGGCGGCCAGCGCGCCGAGCGTGCCGGTGCCGCCGGTGATCAGGACGGTTCCCTCCGGGTCCAGGGCCCGCACCGGCCGCGGGGCGCCGCCCTCCCCCGTCGCCGCGTCGGCCCGGGTGAGACGGGGCACTTCGGCACCGCCCGACGCCCGTACGCGTATCACCGGTTCGGCGCAGGTGAGCAGGCCGGGCAGCACGGCTCGGGCCGCCGCGTCGAGATCCCGCCGGTCGTCCCGGCCCCCGCCCGGCCCGTCGAACTCGACGAGCACGACACGGCCGGGGTGCTCGGACTGCGCCGAGCGCAGGAGCCCCCCTACGGCGGCCGACGCGACGTCCGTGCCGTCCGCCACGGCCGCCACGACCAGCCGGGTCCGCTCCAGGGCCGGTTGGGCCAGCCACGCCTGGAGGACGGCGAGCACGGCGGCGAGCGCGGCCCGCGGGTCGCTGACGGCGCGGTCGACCGTGTGGAGCAGCACGTCCACGTCGCCCGCCGCACCGGCCGCGGCGACGTCCTCGGCGGTCCGGACGCTGACGGCGGACGGCGTCCCGTCACCCGCCGCGAGCGCCAGCTCGGTCCAGTCGACGCGGAACAGCGCGTCGTGGGTGAGCGCCTCGGCGAGTCCGGCGCGCGCCGGGTCGAACGGTTCCGCCAGCACCGCCTCCACCGCCAGCACGGGCCGCCCGGCCGGGTCGGTCAGGTCGAGCCGGGTGCCCTCCCCGGCCGCCCTCGCCGACCGCACGGTGACGGCGGCCGCGCCGGACGCGTGTACGCCGACCCCGCGCCAGGTGACCGCGAGGGTCCCGGCGGGCAGCACCGTCCGCACGGCCGCGTCGAGCAGGGTGGGGTGTACGTGGTACCGGCCGGCGTCTCCGGCGGCTTCACCCAGGGCCACCTCGACGCCGGTCCCGTCGGCCGGCCGGTCGTCGGCCGCCGGCGCGGCGGGTGCCAGCGTGCCGTGCGCGTGCCGCGTCCAGACCGCGTTCAGCGCGGAGTCGTCGGCACGCGAGTACACCTCGACCGTACGCCGCCCGGTGTCGTCGGGCTCCCCCACCACGGCCTGGACGCCCCGGCCACCGCGCACCGGCAGGACCACCGGCCTGCCGACGGTCAGCTCCTCCACCACCGGCACGCCGGCTTCCCGGCCGAGCTGGAGCGCCAGCTCGACCAGGGCCGCGTTCGGTACGAGGGCCGCGTCGTCACCGACCAGGTGCTCGGCCAGCCACGGCTGCGAGCGCAACGACCACCGCGAGGTCGTCATGAACCCACCGGAGTCGGGCCGCGCCACGACAGCGCCGAGCAGGGGGTGGTCGGCGGCGGCCTGCCCGAGCGAGGCGGCGTCCGCCGAAGGAGCCGTCTTCAGCCAGTAGTGACGGTGATCGAAGGCATACGTCGGCAGGTCCACCCGTGCGTCGC
>NZ_JBUDHV010000069.1:0-7874 GCF_054956795.1 Streptomyces sp. SYSU D01066-1
ACACACAACACCCCCACCAACCCCACCCCCACCACCAACCCCGACACCACCCCCCTCCCCGCCACCCACCCACCCACCTGGCCCACCTCACAAGCACCCACGGCCGACCCGCCCGCGCGGACGACGCTGCCGTCGAGCTACGTGAACACCTACGGGTCGGTCCCGGACGGCAAGGTCGGGCTGGTGTACCTGGAACCGTTCACCGAGCGGGTCACCGAGGGGCTGCACCGGCAGGTCTACGAGGCGCTGGGCCTGGATCCCGACGATCCGCCGGAGCCGGTGCGCGACCAGGTGCGGGACCGGCTCGGCCGCGAGGGCCTGGCCCTCAACCTGCCCTACCTGCGGGCCAACGGCGGCCACCGCGTCACCGTCCGCGTCGACGGCCGGGATCACACCGTCGACGTGCAGCTGACCCTGTCCGACCCCCGGGTCTCCCTGCGCCAGGGCCGCTTCGACACGCGGGACCCCGACAAGCACGTGGAGCGGCGCGGCATCGGCACCCGGGAGAACTTCTCCGGGCAGCCGTCGGGCACCTACCGGACGTTCACGGTGCCGTGGACCGCCTCCTGGCCGGTCGGTGCGCCGACGCCGGTGCGGGCCGTGGACGGCACGCTGTCGGGCGCGGTCACCCACAACCAGGCGTCGGACTCCACCACCGTCACGCACATCGTCCAGACGACCTCCGCCCAGCGCTCCAACGAACCGTCCGATCCGGTGGAGTTCACGACCGTCTGGCGGGTCCGCGTCGACGCCCCCGCGGTGACCGCGTCGGCCACCGCCACGCCCGCGCCCGCGCCGGACGGCTGGGGGACCCCGCGTGCGCACGGGCCGACGACCATCTGGTTCCCGCGCCACCTCACCACCGCCGACCCGGCACCCGGTTCGCTGCCCGCCCCGGCGGCGCCGGCCGACCTGCCGCTGTACGGCGTCGACTCGGTGATCGATCCGCGGGCCCTGTACGAGCACGTGCGCCGGTCCTTCCACGCCGACCTCGACGAGGCCGCCGCCGGGCAGGCCGCCGACTTCCTCTCCGAGCCGGTGCTGCGCGGCACGCTGCCGATGCAGTCGGAGGGCGGGCTCTACTCGCCCGTCCTGACCGACTCCGCCGGCAACGCCGTGGGCATGCTGCACCTCGTCACCACGCCCACGGTCGGCACCCCGCAGCGGCAGAGCACCGCGGGCCAGATCAACCTCGAGAGCCACCTGGTCAACACCTCGAAGGTGGACCTGTCCTCGAAGTACACCAGCGGTCTGGCCCTCACCGGCTCCGGGGCCGCCGCGCTCACCGCCGACCACCGGCAGGGCCACCCGGACGCCTCGCGGGTGATCGGCGGCAGCCTCGGACTGCGCGGCCAGGCCACGGCCACCGTGACCAACACCTACGGCGCCGGTTCCTCCTCCGGCACGATGCACGCCATCCGCACCAACCGCGGCCACCTCCTCGCCCCGGCCGCCGTCACCTACCGGGTCACCCTGATCCGGCCCGACGGCACCGAGACCGCGGCGCCGCCGCTGGCCCACGGACACGGCATGGACCTGCGGGTGCTCAGCAAGGCGGACGCCACCGGGCACCCGCCGGCCGGGGACGAGGTGCGGGAGCTGCCGGACGCGCTGGAGCGGCTGGACGGCATCGGCCTGAGCGCGGCGCCGCTCGACGTCACCGGCACGGACGTGCTGTTCGACCGCGCCGAGCGGTGGCTGCGCCGCGAGGGCTTCCTGCCGCCCGCGCCGACGGCGCCGGCGTCGTCCGGCGGGCCGGGCGGGCGGCTGAAGCAGGCGGTGCGCGACCACGAGCCGGAGCACCAGATCCGGTTGCACGCCCAGCTCAACAACCTGCGCCGACTGCGCGAGGCGCGCTCCCGCACCGGGCGGCGGGCCGCGACCGACGCCATGGTCGACGGCGGGCACGCCCTGCACTTCGAGGTGCCCAACAGCACGGACACCGGCGTCCGCCGGGTCCGGCTGCTGCTCACCGCCGAGCGGGACGCCACCCGGGCGGCCGTCCACCGCCGGGTGCTGCCGGGCATCCAGGTCATGGGCCTGGCCCAGGCGGCCGGCGGCGACACCGAGCAGCGCGGCGAGTCCTACGGCGGCGCGCTCGGCCCGATGGGCAGCGTCACCGCTCCGCTGGGCGGCTGGGGCTCGATCGGGTTCGGCGGCGACTACCAGTACGGCCACCAGGTCACGCACGGGGACACCGTGGGCGGGGCCACCGGGCACGATCAGTTCTACATCGGCACCGGGCAGGACAGCCACGAGTTCGAGGTGCCGGTGCGGCTGGGCCTGGACCTGTACGCGGACGACAGCACCCGGCCGACGGAGCGGTTCGGACAGGACCCCGCGCCCGCTCCGGCCCCGCCCGGAGCGCCGCCCGCGCCGCCGGCCCCCAGCCCGCCGACGGTCGCCGGGTCGCTGCGGCTGGCGGTGCCCCACGGCCGTACCCACGCGCCGTCCCCGAACGGCACCCCGGCGTCGCCCGCGCCGCGCCGGGACGGTGTGCCGCGCCGTCCCGACGCCACCGACCACGCCCGTCTGGACGGCACGGACGCCGCCGGCACGCCCCGCCCGGAGCTGGTGCGCGTCCCCGACGACGCGCTGATCGACACGGTGCGCGGCTCCGCCGCCATCGAGGCGGCCTTCCAGCGGGCGGCCGGCGACATCCGCCGCGAGACGGCGAACACACCGCCGACGGCCACGCCGGCCGGCGGACCAATCCTGCCGGTGACGGCCCCGGCCACGGGCACGGCGACCGCCCCCGCCGCGGACGGCACCGCCGCCGCACCGTCCGGCGTCCGCCTCTCCCCCCTCGCCGGCCACGGTCTCGCCGACACCCGTACCCGGGCCGCCGAGATCCGGCACGCCTCGCTCACCCCGGGCAGCCTGGTCGCGCACGGGCACGCCCTCTTCAAGAGCTCCTACGTAGTGGAGGGCCTGTCGCTGCCGGGGACGGTCGCGGACGGCCAGTACTCGGTGGAGGTCCAGGCCGTCGCCCACCGGCCCCGCCTGCTGGACACCACCAAGCAGTACCTGGAGACCGGCGTTTCGGCGACCGACAGCGCGCAGCAGCTCAAGTCCCTCGGCAAGTCGCACCAGTTCGGTGGCGTGGGCACGCTCACGCAGAACCCGCCGACGGTGCCCGCGGGACCGGAGAACGCGGCCGGCCAGACCAGTCCGGAGACCGAGGGCTCCGCCTCCTCCACCGGCACGACCAGCACGTCGTACAAGGGGCTGTTCAACCCGTCCGGGCGCCTCGGCTACATCGCCCGCACGGACACCGCGGACACCCTGGCCTCCAGCACCGGTGTCAACCGCACCCCCACCGAGAGCGGCCAGCTGCACCGGATCGTCGCGGACGTCACCTACCTCGTCACGGTCCGGGCCGGTTCCCGCAACGTCCTGGGCGGTGTCCCCGGCGAGCCCGGCACCGTCGACCCGGTCACGTACGCCGTGGACGTGCCGGACGGGCTGCAGTTCCTGATGACGCAGGGCCAGCTCGCGCGGGACGCCCGCTGGATGGGCTCGGTGGCGGGCCTGGCTCCCGCGCCCGCCCCGGTGCTGACGGCGCCGCTGCCGTCGGCGTACGTCCGCGACCGGCAGCTCGGCCTCGGCGGTGTCACGTCCGTCGTCGAGTACGAGATGCCGGCCGCCGCGCCGGTGCCGTCGTCCGGGCCGAACAGCGGCGCCGTCCCGCTCGGTCCGGTCCGGCCCCGGGAGCGGCGCGGCCAGGTGCGGCGGGCGCTGCTCGACCTGGTGGAGCGGGAGGCGCCCGGCGCCACGACCCCCGGGCACCCCGGCTACCAGCCCGGTGTGCACAGCCGGATCGCCCAGCTCGCCTCCACCGCCGGCCTGCGCGCACTGCCCGGCCGCGGTCCGGACGGCACGCCCCGGCGGGCCACCACCCGCTTCCACTTCCGCCACCACGGGTACGGCGGTGAGCGTCTCGTCGAGGTGACGCTGACGGCGGTGCCCCGCCGCTCCCAGGACCTGACCGGCGTGCGCGGCATCTCGCGCCCCGGCTCGGGCCTGGAGCAGTGGCAGTCGCACACCTCCTCGGGCCGCACCACGACCCGGGCCGCGGTGCGGCAGAAGCAGCTCGCCGCCAGTCTCACCACCCGCTACCCCCGCCCCGGCCAGGGCGCGGGCGGCGGCAAGGTGGACCGGGCGGCGCCGGTGTTCACCCCGCAGGCGGCCACCAGCAGGTCGGCCCGGCGGGCGGCCACCGCCGACAACCGCTTCTGGCTGCGCACCGACAACGGCGCCGACTTCGACGGCCTGGAGTACGACTACGTCGTCTCCGTCCGTTCGGCGCTGGTCGCCGACTGGCCGCCCAACGTGCTCGGCGGCCTGGTGCAGAACGGTGTCATCGCCTGGTCCGACGCGGACGGTGACGTACGCCGCTGGATGGACGAACTGCTACGGCGCGGGCAGCCGCGCACCCGCGGCGTGCCGGTCCGGCTGTCCCTGCGCTTCACCGGCACCGAGACCGGTGCGCGCACTTCCCCGGCGTCGGTGACCGCGCCGTCCGCCCTGTCCACCACCGACCCGCGCAACCGGGTGCTCGGGACCGGTCCGGCGGCCGCCCCGTACCTCGCCGACGACCAGATGTTCCACCCGACGGGACCGACCCCGGCGTTCGCCTTCGACGGCTGGGCGCACCTGGAGTCCGCGCTGAACGAGGTGGCGCCGCGGGCCGACGGCCGCTGGCACGCGCAGCTGACCTCGGTGTCGGCGGAGGGCCGCGCGGTCCGGCTCGGTCAGCTCATCCAGGCGGGCCGGATCTCCCTCGACCGCACCCGGCTGGCCGCCGGCCTCACCCGGCGGATGCCCGGCACCCGCCCCTTCGAGGGGGCGCCGGCGCAGGCGCCGTCCATCGAGATCACCCTCTACAACCCGCGCCGCGCCACCCACGCCGACGACGTCACCCTCGACCAGCTGCACAACACCACCGACACGGTGAGCACCTCGGCCGGCGCCGACCACTCCCTCGCCACCGCCTTCACCGAACTGCTCAGCGCCGACGACGCCAACCACCACCTGGCCGGGTTCACGGTGCCGCTCGCCCAGCGCCCGACCCAGCCGTCCGCGTTCGGCGGCACCACCACCGGCAGCCGCCGTGACTGGCTGAAGTCCGGCTCCACCGCCGCGCCCGCGAGCGGCGCCCGCGGTACCCGCAGCCACGCCGTCGACGCCGACGTGCACCTGCTCGTCGAGGGGCCCGCGGGCACCCGCCACGTCACCGGCACCGTCACCCTCCGCGTCGAGGAACGCGACCTGCTCGGCCACGGTCTCATCGGCCCGGACGAGTCCCCGGACGGCGTCCGCGACCTGCCCGCGCTCGTCCCCGACTGGGCCACCGCCGAGCCGCACGCCCTGGCCGAGCGCCTCACCGCCGCGATCCCGCCGGGCCACCAGGGCGTGCAGCTCTGGGCGGCTCTCGGCGCCGACTCGGCCGGCACCCGGCTGGGTCAGGCCCTCTACGGCGCCTCCCGCGCCGCCGTCCTGGGCAACCGCCCGGTCGAGCTGATGACACGTGACGCCGAGGGCGTGCGCCGCTGGGAGTTCACCCCCGACGGCGCCCTCGTCACCGCCGACGCCGCCCTCACGGCCGCGTGGACGCCCTTCCACGCCGAGGCCGAGCGGCTGCACGCCGCCGCCGACGCCCTCGCCGACACGCCCGCCCGGCTGGCCCGCCTCACCGCCTCCCTCCAGCACGCCAACCGCGCCCGCTCCGACGCCCTGGACGCGGTGGGGCGGGCGCGGGACGCGGTGACGGAGGCGACGCGGGCGCTGCGGCGGGCGCGGGCCGACGCCGCCGCCTCGGCGCGGGACGCGCGGGACGCGCGGGACCTCGTCGACCGGCGGAGGAAGTCGTACGCCGACGCCCAGCGCACGGCGGCCACCCTGCCGTCCGTCATCGCCGCGAACGAGCGCGCGGAGACGCGGGGGCGCACGGACCTGCGGGCGGCGCTGGCCCGGCTGACCGAGGCGGAGAACGCGGTGCGCGCGGACCGCGCGAAGGCCACCGGAAAGGAAGCCGGGAAAGCCGTCGGGAAGGAAGCCGGGAAAGCCGTTGGGAAAGACACGCCCGGCCCGCAGGCCACCGTCTCCACCACGACGCCGCGCTCCAGCCGACCGGCCGCCGACGTAGCCGACGACCCCCGGGTACAGGCGGTCCTCCCGGCGGTCACCGCCGCCGAGACCGCCGTCCAGCAGGCCACCGACCGGCTGACGGCCGACCGCGGGGCCCTGGCGGAGGCGCGGCGCGTCATCGGGATCGCACCGGCCGGCATCCGCGCCGCCGAAGAGGCCCGCGACCGGGCCGAGAGCGCGGCCCGGGAGGACGCCGCCGCCGTGGACCGGCGCGGCGAGAACCTGCGCGTGGCCCAGCTCCGGGAGAACCGCGCGGGCCTGCGGGCGGAGCGCGCCCGCCGCAAGGTCACCCGCCGCGAGGGGCAGCTCGCCGCCACCGTCGCCGCGCAGCACCGGGCCGCCGCCGACCTGTCGGCGGCCACCGACGCGCTGCCGGACCTGGCCGGTGCCGTGCGGGACGACGCCCCCGCGCCCGAGCAGTCGCTGCGCACCACCTTCGCCACCGTCCCGCCCCGCTGGCCCGACCCCGACGGCCGCCCCGCCCCCCTCCCGGCCGGCGGCCAGACGCACACGCCGGGCGCGGCAGCCGGGAAGGCGCCGGTGACCGGGACGGCCCCGAAGCCGAAACCGGCGACGAAGCCGAAACCGGCGACGAAGCCCGACACCAAGGGCAAGGCCCCGCTCACCGCACCGCCGAAGCCCCCGACGGCCCTGCCCACACCTCCGCCACCCCCCGCCTCCTCGCCGTACGTCGCCCCGCGCGGCGCCCACGTCCAGACGCCCGGGGACGGCTACTGCCTGCTGTACGCGGTCATCGGCAGCGCCCCCCAGGTGGTGGGCAACCGCCTGGCGCGGGCCGGCGGCCCCGCCCTCGATCCGGGGACCGCCGCCTGGCTGGCCCGGCCCGACCAGGTACGGCGCACGCTGACGGCGCTCGCGGTGAACCCCGCGGCCACCGACCAGGGCACCGGACATCTGCGCGCCACGCGCCGGCGGTTGCAGGACCTGGTGCTGGCCCGGCTGGCGGCGGCCCGCGCCGGTGCCGCCCCGCTGTCGCCGCAGGTGCTCGGCCAGCTCCGGGGCGTCCTGGTGGGACAGTTCGCGGCGCGGGCCTGGACCGCGCCCATCGGCTGGGTCGACGCGCGGCTGGCCCAGTTCGCCATCCAGGGCGTGACCCGCGCCGAGGACATGGACCCGGACGACCTCCAGTCCCGCTACCTCCGGGCGGTGTCCGCGCCGGGGGCGCCACCGGCCCCGTCCGGCGCTCCGCCGAGCAACCGCCAGATGTACGGCTACCTGCGCTCGCTCAACGCCCTGCCGACGCTCGCCACCATGTCACCGGACGAGCGCCGGCACCTGCTCGTCGCGCGCTACCACGGCAGCACCGCACCGCTGGCCACGGCCGAGGCCGACGCCCTCGAACAGGCGGTGCGCAACTGGTCGGACGAGTGGGACAACCCGGTCGGCGACGCCTTCCTGCCGCTGCTCGCCGACACCCTCGGTGTCCCGATCCACGTCTTCCAGCCGGTGTCGGACACCACCGCCCTCACCCCGGCCGACGGTCCCCGGGGCATCGTCCTGCCGTACGGCCGGACCGACGCCACCGTGCCGGCGATGGAGCTGTACTACACGGGACGCAACCACTACAGCGCGAGCGACGCGGGCCCCCTCACCACACCCACGACCACCGGCACCGGCACCGGCACCGGCACCGGCACGACTACGGGCACGGACGCGGGCGCGGACGCCAACCCGACCTCCCACGCCCCCCGCGGCCCCCACGA
>NZ_JBUDHV010000070.1:0-7839 GCF_054956795.1 Streptomyces sp. SYSU D01066-1
CCACCAGCGGCACCACACCACCGACCACCGGAACCACCGGCTCCGCCACCGGGGCCACCGGTTCCGCCTCCGGCTCCTCCGGCGCCTGCTCCAGGATCAGATGGGCGTTCGTACCGCTCAGTCCGAACGAGGAGACGCCGGCCCGGCGCGGACGGCCCGCAGTCTCCGGCCACTCGCGGGCCTCCGTGAGCAGTTCCACGGCGCCGACCGACCAGTCGACCTGTGGGGTGGGTTCCTGCACGTGCAGGGTCGGGGGCAGGACGCCGTGTCGCATCGCCTGCACCATCTTGATGACTCCGGCGACACCGGCCGCGGCCTGGGTGTGCCCGATGTTGGACTTCACCGAGCCGAGCCACAACGGCCGTTCCCGGTCGCGTCCGTAGGTGGCCAGGAGGGCCTGCGCCTCGATGGGGTCACCGAGGGCCGTGCCCGTGCCGTGTGCCTCGACCGCGTCCACGTCGGTGGCGGTCAGCCCGGCCACGGCCAGCGCTCGGCGGATCACCCGCTGCTGGGAGGGGCCGTTGGGGGCGGTGAGGCCGTTGGAGGCGCCGTCCTGGTTGATCGCGCTGCCGCGCAGCACGGCGAGGACGCGATGACCCTTGCGGTGCGCTTCCGTCAGGCGTTCCAGGACGACCACACCGACGCCCTCGGCCCAGCCGGTGCCGTCCGCGGTGGAGGAGAAAGCCTTGCAGCGGCCGTCGGGGGCGAGCGCCCGCTGGCGGGAGAACTCGACGAAGGTGCCCGGGGTCGCCATCACGGTCGCGCCGCCCGCCAGGGCCATCGAGCACTCACCGCCCCGCAGGGCCTGGGCGGCCAGGTGGATGGCGACCAGGGAGGACGAGCAGGCCGTGTCCACGGTCACCGCGGGGCCTTCGAAGCCGAGCGCGTACGACACCCGGCCCGAGGCCACGCTCACCGCGGAGCCGGTGGCCGTGAAGCCGCCCAGCTCGGGCGGGATGTCACCGCCGATGCCGTAGCCCTGGGTCATGACGCCGGAGAAGACGCCGACGTCCGTGCCCTTCAGGGCGGCCGGGTTCACGCCGGCCCGCTCCAGCGCCTCCCAGGACGTTTCGAGGAGCAGCCGCTGCTGGGGGTCCATCGCCAGCGCCTCGCGCGGCGAGATGCCGAAGAAGCCCGCGTCGAACTGGCCCGCCTCGTGCAGGAAGCCGCCCTGGTCGACGTAGGAGGTGCCGATGTTCTCGGGGTCGGTGTCGAAGAGGTCGTCCACGTCCCAGCCGCGGTCGTCGGGGAAGCCGGAGATGGCGTCCCGGCCCTCGGCGACCAGCCGCCACAGTTCTTCGGGGCTGTCGACGCCGCCGGGCAGCCGGCAGGCCATGCCGACGATCGCGATCGGCTCGTCCGGGTCGGCCACGACGACGGTGGGGGCCGCCGCACCGGTGGCGTCGCCGCCGGGGCCGTCCAGTTCGTCACGGAGGAAGCGGGCGAGGGCGAGCGGGGTCGGGTAGTCGTAGACGAGGGTCGCGGGGAGGCTGATCCGGGTGGCCTCGCGGAGCCGGTTGCGCAGCTGGACGGCGGTGAGGGAGTCGAAGCCGGCGTCCTTGAACGCCTTCCCGGCCTTGATCTGCTCGGGGCCGGCGTGCCCGAGCACGGTCGCGACGTGGGTCCGGACCAGGTCCAGGAGCAGGGCTTCCCGCTCGGCCGGGGCGAGGCCCGCGAGCCGGGCCGCCAGGCCGCTGCCGCGGCCGGCGGCGATGCGGGCGGCGGCACGCCTGCTGTGCGGGACGAGTGTGCGCAGCAGTGACGGCATGTCACCGCCGGCCGCGGCCTCGGCGCGTATGGCCCGCAGGTCCAGTCTGACGGGGACGAGGAGGCTCTCCGTGGTCGTCAGGGCCGCGTCGAAGAGGTCGAGACCCTCGTCGGGGGCGATCGCCTGGAAGCCGCCACGGCTGATGCGGGCCTGGTCGGTGTCGTCCAGGTGGGCGGTCATGCCGGTGGTCTGTTCCCACAGGCCCCACGCCAGTGAGACACCCGGCAGTCCGGCGGCCCGGCGGCGCTGCATCATGGCGTCCAGGCAGGCGTTGGCCGCCGCGTAGTTGCCCTGTCCCGCCGAGCCGAACACTCCGGCCGCCGACGAGAACACCACGAACGCGCCGAGTCCGGGGGCCAGTTCCCGGGTCAGCTCGTCCAGGTGCGTGACCGCGGTGACCTTGGGCGCGAACACGCCGGCCAGCCGCTCGGGCGTCAGCGCGCCGATCACACCGTCGTCCAGGACACCGGCCGTGTGCACCACACCCGACAGTGGGCGGTCCGCCGGCACGGAGCGCAGCAGGTCCGCCACCGCGGCCCGGTCGGACACGTCGCAGGCCGTGACGGACACCGTCTCCGCGCCCAGCTCCGACAGCCCGGCCACCAGCTCCGCGGCGCCTCCGGCCGTCGAGCCGCGCCGGCTGACCAGCACCAGGTGCCGTACGCCGTGCCGCCGCACCAAGTGCCGTGCCACCAGGGCGCCCAGGGAGCCGGTGCCGCCTGTGATCAGCACCGATCCCCGGGGGTCGAAGGCCACCGGTGTGCCGGCCGGTTCGGGGCGGGTGAGGCGCGGCGCGGACAGGGTGGTGCCCCGTGCGGCCAGTTGCGGTTCGCCGGTCGCGAGGGCTGCGGCGAGCAGGGGGCCGGAGGCCGCGTCGTCCAGCGGGCCGTCCGTGTCGAGCAGGACGATCCGGCCGGGGTTCTCGGCCTGGGCGACCCGGACCAGGCCCCAGACGGCCGCGGCCGCCGGATCGGTCACGGCCGCGTCCCCGCCCGCCGGTACGGCGCCCCGGGTGCGTACGACGAGACGTGTTCCTTCGAGCCGGGGCTCGGCCAGCCAGGCCTGGACGACGGCCAGTGCCCTGCTGGTCAGTGTGAGCGCCGCGTCGCCGTCCGCGCCGTCCCCGACGCAGTCGAGCACGGCGACGGCGGGCGGCTCCGCGCCGCCCGCCAGGTCCGTCACCCCGCCCGGCCCGGACAGCGCCGTCCACTCCGGGACGGCCCCGGCCGCCCTGGGCGCGGGCAGTTCGGTCCACTCCACGCGGAACAGCGCGTCGTCCGCGCCCGGGGCGGTGTCCGTGGTCGTCAGGGTGTCCGCGGGGACCGGCCGCAGGGTCACGGCGTCCGCCGTCAGGACCGGGGCGCCGGTCTCGTCGGCGGCCTCGACCGACAGGACGTCCTGGGCGGACCGTACGAGCCGGGCGCGCAGCACCGTGGCGCCCGTGGCGTGCAGGACGACCCGGTTCCACTCCAGGGGCTGCCACACCTCGGCGCCGTCGCCGGTGACGGCCTCCCGGACGGCGGGGTGCAGGACGGCGTCCAGCAGCGCCGGGTGGACGCCGTACCGGTCGGCCTCGCCCTGGTCCTCCTCCGTCAGCGCGGCCTCGGCGAACAGTTCGTCCCCGCGCCGCCACAGCCCCCGCAGCCCCTGGAAGAGGGGGCCGTAGGTGTGGCCGTGGGCGATCAGTTCCGTGTACAGGCCGTCCGTCTCGATCCGCTGCGCTCCGGCCGGCGGCCAGACGGTGAAGTCGAAGGCGTCCGTCGCGGTCCCACCGGTGCTCGGCGCGAGTACGCCGGTGGCGTGCCGGGTCCAGGCGACCGCTCGGTCCGCCTCGCTGGAGTCACCGGGGGCCGCGTACACCTCCACGCCACGGGTACCGGTCCCGTCCGGTCCGCCGACGGTGACCTGCACGCGTACGGTGCCCTGCTCGGGCACGACCAGGGGCGCCTCGACGACGAGTTCGTCCAGTACGCCGCAGCCGACCTCGTCCCCGGCCCGTACGGCCAGCTCGACCAGCCCGGCGCCGGGGACGACGACCGCTCCGCCCACGGTGTGGTCGGCCAGCCAGGGGTGGGTGCGCAAGGAGAGCCGGGAGGTGAGGACCAGCCCGTCGGACTGCGGCAACTGCACCACCGCGCCCAGCAGCGGATGCCCGGCACCAGCCAGCCCCAGGGCCGCCGCGTCGACGACCGACTCCGACATCCGCAGCCAGTAGTGCTGGTGGTCGAAGGCGTACGTCGGCAGGTCCACCGGGATCTCGGTGGCACCCTCGGGCAGGACCGCCGCCCAGTCCACCCGGGTGCCGCGCACGAACAACTCCGCGACGGCCAGCAGAAGCGTGTGGGCCTCGCCTCGGTCGTCGCGCAGGGCCGGGACACATACCGTGTCCTCGCCCGCGGACTCCGTGATCGCGCCGGTCAGCGCCGCACCCGGGCCCAGTTCCAGGAAGACGGAGCCGTCGGTGGCCCCGATCCCGTCGGCGAAACGGACCGGCCGGCGCACATGGTCCACCCAGTACGCCGGATCGGTCAGCTGCCCCGGCACGGCAAGCCGGCCCGTCACATTGGACACAACGGGAACAGCCGGCTCGTCGAACGTCAGCCCGGACAACACCCTGGCGAAGTCGGCCAGCATCGGCTCCATCAACGCCGAGTGGAACGCGTGCGAGACAGCCAGCCGCTTGGTCCTGCGGCCCTGCTCACGCAGCTTCTCCACCACCGCTTCGACCGCGCCCTCCTCACCCGACAGGACGACCGAACCAGGCGCGTTCACCGCCGCGAGATCAACCCCCGCACCGAGATACTCCTCGGCCTCCGCCTCCGTGGCGGCCACCGCCACCATCGCCCCACCCGGAGCAAGGGCCTGCATCAGCCGGCCCCGCGCCGCCACCAACGCCGCCGCATCCTCCAACGACAGCACCCCGGCCACATGAGCGGCCACGACCTCACCGACCGAATGCCCGGCCACCACATCCGGCCGCACACCCCACGACTCCACCAGCCGGAACAACGCCGACTCCACCGCGAACAACCCCGCCTGCGTGAACACCGTCCGATCCAGCAGGCCACCACCCGCGTTGCCGACCTCGCCGAAGACCACGTCCTTCACCGGGCGATCCACATGCCCGGCCAGCTCCGCATCCAGTGCGGCACACGCCTCGTCCAGCGCGCGGGCGAACACCGGATAGCGGTCATACAGCTCACGCCCCATCCCCGCGCGCTGCGACCCCTGCCCCGGGAACACGAACACCGACCGGCCCCCGACAGCCGAACCCGTGATCAACGAAGAGGCCCCGGTCTCCCCGTCGGCCAGCGCCCGCAGCCCGGCCACCGCCTCCTCACGGCCCTCGGCCACGACCACGGCCCGCTCCGGCAACACCGTCCGCCGGGACACCAACGCCCCCGCCACCTCCGCGAGCGGAACATCACTGCCACCCACGAACGACGCCAACCGCCCCGCCTGACCGGCCAGCGCCCCGCCACTGCGCGCGGAGACGACCACCGGCACCACACCACCGGCCGGCACCACCGGCTCCTCGGCCACCGGTTCCTCCGGGGCCTGCTCCAGGATCAGGTGCGCGTTCGTGCCGCTGACGCCGAACCCGGAGACGCCCACCCGGCGCGGCCGGTCCACCTCGGGCCAGGGGATGGTCTCGTGGAGGAGCCGGACCGCGCCCGCTTCCCAGTCGACGCGGGTGCTGGGTTCGTCGGCGTGCAGGGTGGCGGGCAGGACGCCGTGCCGCAGGGCCTGAACCGTCTTGATCACGCCAGCGACACCGGCGGCGGCCTGAGCGTGTCCGATGTTCGACTTCAGGGAGCCCAGCCAGAGCGGCCGTTCGCGGTCCTGACCGTAGGTGGCGAGCAGGGCCTGTGCCTCGATCGGGTCACCGAGGACCGTGCCCGTGCCATGGCCCTCCACCGCGTCCACGTCCGCCGCCGTCAGCCCGGCGTTCGCCAGCGCCTTGCGGATCACCCGCTGCTGCGACGGACCGTTCGGCGCCGTCAGACCATTGGACGCACCGTCCTGGTTGACCGCACTGCCCCGCACCACCGCCAGCACCCGATGGCCCCTGCGCCGCGCCTCCGACAACCGCTCCAGCACCACCACACCCGCACCCTCGGCCCACCCCGTACCATCGGCCGCCTCCGCATACGACTTGCAGCGACCATCGGCGGCCAGCCCCCGCTGCCGCGAGAAGTCCACGAAGGTGTGCGGAGTGGCCATCACGGTGGCGCCGCCCGCCAGGGCCATCGAGCACTCGCCGCGCCGCAGGGCCTGGGCGGCCAGGTGGATGGCGACCAGGGAGGATGAGCAGGCCGTGTCGACGGTCACCGCCGGGCCCTCGAAGCCGAAGACGTAGGAGACGCGCCCGGAGGCGACGCTGGCCGCGCCGCCCGTGCCGGCGTAACCCTCCAGTTCCGGCGGGAGTTCGCCGCCGATGAAGTAGTCGACGCCCATGATGCCGTTGAAGACGCCGACGTCCGTGCCCTTGAGCGAGGTCGGGTCGATGCCGGCCTGTTCGAGCGCCTCCCAGGAGGTCTCCAGCAGCAGCCGCTGCTGGGGGTCCATCGCCAGCGCCTCACGGGGTGAGATCCCCCAGAAGCCCGCGTCGAACAGGCCGGCGTCGCGCAGGAATCCGCCCTGGCGGGCATAGGTGGTGCCCGCGCTGTCGGGGTCGTCGTCGAACAGCGCGTCCAGGTCCCAGCCGCGGTCGGTGGGGAAGTCGGACACGGCGTCCCGGCCCTCGGCGACCAGCCGCCACAGCTCCTCCGGCGTCGTCACGCCGCCGGGCAGCCGGCAGGCCATGCCGACGATCGCGACCGGCTCGTCCGCGTTCCGCTTGACCTGTCGGCGCAGGTCGTGCAGTTCCGTCGTGACGCGCTTGAGGTATTTGAGGAGTTCCTGCTCTGTGGCCATCTTCCATTCCTCACCGAGGGTTTGACGGTCCGCGAGAACGTGACGGTCAGACGATTCCGAGTTCGTCGTTGATGAAGCCGAGGACCTCATCGGCGGAGGCGGTCTCCAGTTGGTCCGCCACCGCGGAATCCGGGGTTTCCTCGGCCGCTCCGTTGCACTTCGCGACCAGGCCCTGGAGGCGAAGCACGACGTCGGCCTTCTTGGACTCGTCGGAAAGCAGTCCGGCGATCAGTGACTCGATGTCTTCGATCTTTTCGCGCACCAGTGACAGGGCGTCGTTGGTGGTGCCCAGTTCCGCGTGGAGATGGCGGGCCAGAGCGAGCGGGTTCGGGTAGTCGAACACGACCGAGGCCGCGAGTTTGAGTCCGGTGGTCTCGCGGAGCCGGTTGCGCAGTTCGACGGAGGTGAGCGAGTCGAATCCGGCGTCCTTGAACGCCGTCTCGGGGTCGACCTGTTCCGCCCCGGCGTGGCCGAGGACGCTCGCGACGTGGCCGCGTACCAGGTCCAGGAGGAGCGCCTCCTGTTCGGCCGGGGCGAGACCGGTGAGCCGGCGGGTGAGTCCGCCGGTGCCGTCCCCGGCCGTGGCGCGGGCCGGCGGGCGGGCGGTGCGGAGCAGGCCGCGCAGCAGGGGCTGCACGGGGCGGCCCGCCGTCGCGTCGGCGCGCAGGGCGCGCAGGTCGAGCTTGATGGGGACGAGGAGGGCTTTACCGGTGTCCAGGGCCGCGTCGAGCAGCCGCATGCCCTCGGCGGGGCCGATCGGCAGGACGCCGCCCCGGCTCATCCGGGCCTGGTCGGCGGTGCCCAGGTGGGCGGTCATGCCGCTGGTCTGCTCCCACAGGCCCCAGGCCAGCGAGGTGGCGGGCAGGCCGGCCGCGCGGCGCTGGTGGGCGACCGCGTCGAGGTAGGCGTTGGCCGCGGCGTAGTTGCCCTGGCCGGCCGAGCCGAACAGGCCGGACGCGGAGGAGAAGACGGCGAAGGTCGTCAGGTCCAGGTCGCGGGTCAGCTCGTCCAGGTGCCGTACGGCGCTCACCTTGGGGGCGAACACCTTGGCGAGGCGCTCGGGGGTGAGGGCGCCGATCACGCCGTCGTCCAGGACGCCGGCCGTGTGCACCACACCGGTCAGGGGGTGCTCCGCCGGAACCGAGCCCAGCAGT
>NZ_JBUDHV010000071.1:0-7062 GCF_054956795.1 Streptomyces sp. SYSU D01066-1
ACCGGCGCGTCACCCTCGGTCGCCCGTACCAGGCGCGGCACCGACAGTGCCCCGTCCCGGACCGCCACCTGCGGCTCGCCGGAGGCCAGGACCGTGGCGGCGATGTCGTCGACGGGGGTGCCGGTGGCGGGGTCCGGGTCGATGTCGGCGGCGGGGTCCAGGTCGAGCAGGACGATCCGGCCGGGGTTCTCGGCCTGGGCGGCCCGGACCAGACCCCAGACGGCCGCTCCGGCCGGGTCCGTCACCGCACCGTCACCGCCGGCGGGCACCGCCCCCCGGGTGACGACCAGCAGCCGGGCGTCCTCGAACTCCTCGTCACCGAGCCACGTCTGGACGACCTCCAGGGCGGCGGCGGTCCGGGCGAGCGCCTCCTCGTCACCGTCCCCGTCGCTCAGCGACGCCAGGACGGTGGCCTCGGGGGCGTTCCCCTTCAGCGCGGTGACGTCGGCGGCGGTGGCGACCCGCGTCCACACGGGTGGCGTCCCCGTCGTCCCGGCGGGTGCGGGCAGTAGTCCGGTCCAGGTGACGCCGAACAGCGCGTCGTGGGCCTCGTCGGCGGTCGCGGCGGCGTCGAGCTGCTCGACGTCCACCGGGCGGAAGGTCACCGAGTCGACGGACAGGACGAGACCGCCGTTGTCGTCGGTCGCGACGAGGGACAGTACGTCGGTTCCGCGCGGTGCGATCCGTACCCGCAGGGAGGCGGCGCCGGCGGCGTGCAGGACCAGCCCGTTCCAGGCGAACGGCAGGACGCCGTGTCCGTCGTCGGGCTGGACGAAGGCGTCGGTGTGCAGGGCGGCGTCCAGCAGGGCGGGGTGGAGGCCGAACCGGGTCGCCTCGTCGCGCTGCCGGTCGGGCAGGGCGACCTCGGCGAACAGTTCGTCTCCGCGCCGCCACACCGCGCGCAGGCCCTGGAAGGCGGGGCCGTAGGCGTAGCCGTGGCTCGCCAGGTCCTCGTAGAAGGCGGTGGTGTCGAGGCCGACGGGTTCGGCGCCGGCCGGGGGCCAGACCGTGGTGTCGAAGACGGGCGTGCCGGTCGCCGACGTGGTCACGGTGCCGGTGGCGTGCCGGGCCCAGGCGTCGGCGCCGGTCTCGCCGGCGGTGTTCTCGCGGGCCGAGTAGATCGCCACGCTCCGCATCCCGTCGGCGTCGGGGCCGCCGACGGCGACCTGGACCCGCACCCCGCCCTCCGCTGGGACGACCAGCGGCGCCTCGATGACGAGTTCGTCCAGCACCCCGCAGCCGCCGGCCTCGTCCCCGGCACGTACGGCCAGCTCGACCAGCCCGGTGCCGGGAACGAGGACGACACCGCCGACGGCGTGGTCGGCCAGCCAGGGGTGGGTGCGCAGGGAGAGGCGGGAGGTGCACAGGACGCCGCCGGTCTCGGGCACCTCCACCACCGCGCCGAGCAGCGGGTGGTCCGCCGTGCTCTGGCCCAGGGCGACGGCGTCGGTGGCAGGGGCCGTCCGCAGCCAGTAGTGCTGGTGGTCGAAGGCGTACGTCGGCAGGTCCACCGGAATCTCGGTGACGCCCTTCGGCAAGGTCTCCGCCCAGTCCACCTTCGCGCCGCGCACGAACAGCTCGGCCACCGACAGCAGAAGCGTCCGCGCCTCGCCTCGGTCCTCCCGCAGCGCCGGAACGCACACCGCGTCCTCGCCCGCCGACTCCGTGATCGCACCGGCCAGCGCCGCACCGGGACCCAGCTCCACGAACAACGACCCGCCCGCCGCACTGATCCCGTCGGCGAAACGGACCGGCCGACGCACATGGTCCACCCAGTACGCCGGATCGGTCAGCTGCCCCGGCACGGCAAGCCGGCCCGTCACATTGGACACGACGGGAACAGTCGGCTCGTCGAACGTCAGCCCGGACAGCACCCTGGCGAAGTCGGCCAGCATCGGTTCCATCAACGCCGAGTGGAACGCGTGCGAGACAGCCAGCCGCTTGGTCCTGCGGCCCCGCTCACGCAGCTTCTCCACCACCGCTTCGACCGCGCCCTCCTCACCCGACAGGACGACCGAACCAGGCGCGTTCACCGCCGCGAGATCAACCCCCGCACCGAGATACTCCTCGGCCTCCGCCTCCGTGGCGGCCACCGCCACCATCGCCCCACCCGGAGCAAGGGCCTGCATCAGCCGGCCCCGCGCCGCCACCAACGCCGCCGCGTCCTCCAGGGACAGCACCCCGGCCACATGCGCGGCCACGACCTCACCGACCGAATGCCCGGCCACCACATCCGGCCGCACACCCCACGACTCCACCAGCCGGAACAACGCCGACTCCACCGCGAACAACCCCGCCTGCGTGAACACCGTCTGGTCCAGCAGGCCGCCGCCCGCGTTGCCGACCTCGCCGAAGACCACGTCCTTGACGGGGTGGTCCGCCCAGCCGGCCAGCCGTGCGTCGAGTGCGGCACAGGCCTCGTCCAGTGCGCGGGCGAAGACCGGGTAGCGGTCGTACAGTTCGCGGCCCATGCCGAGGCGCTGTGAGCCCTGGCCGGGGAAGACGAACACCGTGCCGCCGGTGCTGTCGGAGCCGGTGACGACGAGCGGCGAGGACGCGCCTTCGGCCAGCGCCGTCAGTCCGGTCACCGCCTCCTCACGGCTCTCGGCGACGACCACGGCCCGTTCGGACAGCACCGCCCGTCGGGTGACCAGCGCGCCCGCGACGGCCGCCGGGGAGGCGTCGGTCCGGTCGATGAACCCGGCCAGCCGGCCGGCCTGTCCGGCGAGCGCGGCGGTGCCGCGTGCCGAGATCACCACGGGCAGTACGCCGTCGGCGGGGGCCGTCGGCGTCTCGGCCGCCCTCTGGGGGGCCTGTTCCAGGATCACGTGCGCGTTGGTGCCGCTGACGCCGAAGGCGGAGACGCCGGCCCGGCGCGGGCGGCCGGTCTCCGGCCAGGGCCGGGCCTCGGTGAGCACCTCCACCGCCCCCGCCGACCAGTCCACCTCGGTCGAGGGCCGGTCGACGTGGAGGGTGGGGGGCAGTACCGCGTGCCGCATCGCCTCGACGGTCTTGATGACGCCGGCGACACCGGCCGCGGCCTGGGCGTGGCCGATGTTGGACTTCACCGACCCGATCCACAGCGGTTCCGTCCGGTCCTGGCCGTAGGTGGCGAGCAGGGCCTGTGCCTCGATCGGGTCACCGAGGACCGTGCCCGTGCCGTGCGCCTCGACCGCGTCCACGTCCGCCGCCGTAAGCCCGGCGTTCGCCAGCGCCTTGCGGATCACCCGCTGCTGCGACGGACCGTTCGGCGCCGTCAGACCATTGGACGCGCCGTCCTGGTTGACGGCGCTGCCGCGGAGCACGGCGAGCACCTGGTGCCCCTGCCGCTCGGCGTCCGAGAGGCGTTCCAGGACGATGACGCCCGCGCCCTCGGCCCAGCCGGTGCCGTCCGCGCCGTCCGCGAACGCCTTGCACCGGCCGTCGGGCGCCAGGGCCTGCTGCCGGGAGAACTCCACGAAGGTGTAGGGGTTGGCGAGGACGGTCGCGCCGCCGGCCAGGGCCATCGAGCACTCGCCGCCCCGCAGGGCCTGCGCGGCGAGGTGGATGGCGACCAGGGAGGAGGAGCAGGCGGTGTCGACGGTGACGGCGGGGCCTTCGAGGCCGAAGACGTACGACACCCGGCCCGAGGCCACGCTGCCGGCGGAGCCGGTCGCCGTGAACCCGGCCAGTTCCGGCGGGAGTTCGCCGCCGAAGCCGTAGCCCTGGGTCATCACGCCGGAGAACACGCCGACGTCGCTGCCCTTGAGCGAGGCCGGGTCGATGCCGGCCCGCTCCAGCGCCTCCCAGGAGGTCTCCAGCAGCAGCCGCTGCTGGGGGTCCATGGCCAGTGCCTCGCGCGGGGAGATGCCGAAGAAGCCGGCGTCGAACAGCGCGGCGTCGTGGAGGAAGCCGCCCTGGTCGACGTAGGACGTCCCGACGCGTCCGGGGTCGGCGTCGAACAGGCCCTCCAGGTCCCAGCCGCGGTCGGAGGGGAAGCCGGACATCGCGTCCCGGCCCTCGCGCACCAGTTCCCAGAGTTCCTCGGGGCTGGTGGCACCGCCGGGCAGCCGGCAGGCCATGCCGACGATGGCGACGGGCTCGCCGGGGTCGGCCGTGGCGGTGGCCGGTTCCGGGGTGGCCGGTGCCGCGGTGACGTGCCCGAAGTGGCCGTGCAGGTGGCGGGCGAGGGCGAGCGGGGTCGGGTAGTCGAAGACGACGGTCGTCGGCAGGCTGAGGCCGGTGGCCTCGCGGATGCGGTTGCGCAGTTCGACGGAGGTGAGCGAGTCGAAGCCGGCGTCCTTGAACGCCTTCTCGGCCCTGACCTGGTCGGCGCCCGCGTGGCCGAGGACGGTGGCGACCTGGCCGCGGACGACGTCCAGCAGCAGCGCCTCCTGCTCGGCGGGGGTGAGACCGGCGAGCCGGTCGGCCAGACCGCCGGCGCCGCGGCCCGCGGTGGCCGTCCGGGCGGCCTGCCGGGTGACCCGGATCAGGCCGCGCAGCAGGGGCTGCACGGGGGAGCCGGAGGCCGCGTCGGCGCGGGCGGCCCGCAGGTCCAGCTTGATGGGGACGACGAGGGCCTGTCCGGCGCCCAGGGCCGTGTCGAAGAGGGCGAGGCCCTCCTCGGGGGTCAGGGCGCGGACGCCGCCCCGGCCCATGCGGGCCTGGTCGGCGGTGCCCAGGTGGGCGGTCAGGCCGCCGCTCTGCTCCCACAGGCCCCAGGCCAGCGACACGGCCGGCAGTCCGGCGGCGCGGCGGCGGGCCATCAGGCCGTCGAGGTAGGCGTTGGCGGCGGCGTAGTTGCCCTGGCCGGCCGAGCCGAACAGGCCGGCGCCGGAGGAGTAGACGGCGAAGACCGTCAGGTCCAGGTCGCGGGTCAGCTCGTCCAGGTGTGCGGCGGCCTCCGCCTTCGGGCCGAAGACGCCCGCCATCCGCTCGGGGGTGAGGGCGCCGATCACGCCGTCGTCCAGGACGCCGGCCGTGTGCACCACACCGGTCAGGGGGTGCTCCGCCGGAACCGAGCCCAGCAGTTCCGCCACCGCCGCCCGGTCGGAGACGTCACAGGCCGCCAAGTGCACCGACTCCGCACCCAGCTCCGTCAGCTCGGCCGCCAGCTCCGCGGCCCCCTCCGCCTCGGCCCCCCGCCGGCTCGCCAGGACCAGGTGCCGGACGCCGTGCCGCTCCACCAGGTGACGGGCCACCAGCGAACCGAGCGAACCGGTACCGCCGGTGACCAGCACCGTGCCCCCGGCGCGGAACCACACCGGCGCGTCACCCCCGGCACGGACCCCCACCGGTGCGTCATCCCCGGCACGGGACCCCACCGGCGCGTCACCCTCGGTCGCCCGTACCAGGCGCGGCACCGACAGTGCCCCGTCCCGGACCGCCACCTGCGGCTCGCCGGAGGCCAGGACCGTGGCGAGCAGCGGCTCGACCGCGGTGCCGTAGGCGATGTCCGGGTCGGTGTCGGTGTCGATCAGGACGATCCGGCCGGGGTTCTCGGCCTGGGCGGCCCGGACCAGACCCCAGACGGCCGCTCCGGCCGGGTCCGTCACCGCACCGTCACCGCCGGCGGGCACCGCCCCCCGGGTCAGGATCACCAGCCGGGACTCCTCCAGGCCGGGGGCGGCGAACCACGCCTGGAGCACGGCCAGCATCCGGTCGCTCTGCGAGCGGGCGCCGGCGGCGGTGCGGTCGGCGGTGACCGCTTCGACCACGGCGACCAGGGGGCCGGTCGCCGCGCCGGCGAGGATCTCGACCTCGTCCGGGTGGAACAGCGGCACCCACTGCGGCACCTGTTCCGTCTCCGGGGCGGGCGCGGGCAGTTCCGTCCAGTCGACGCGGTAGAGGGAGTGGTCGCTGTCGCCCGTGGCCGCCGTCAGCCGGTCGGCGGCCACGGGGAGGAAGCCCAGGCTGTCCATGGTGACGACGGGGCCGCCGGCCTCGTCGGCCGCCTCCAGCGCGAGCCGGCCGGACGCGGACGGGACGAGCCGCACGCGCAGCGCGGTCGCGCCGGTGGCGTGCAGGGTCACGCCCTGCCACTCGGCGGGCTGCCACAGCCGCTGTCCGGTGCCGTCCGGGTCGGCCGTGGCCGCGTGCCGCAGCCCGGACTGGACGGCGGCGTCGAGCAGCGCGGGGTGGACGCCGAACCGGTCGGCTCCCGCGCGCTGCTCCTCGGGGAGGGCCACCTCGGCGAACACCTCGTCGCCACGCCGCCACAGCGCCCGTACGCCCCGGAAGGCGGGGCCGAGGGGGTGGCCGAGGGCGAGCAGGTCGGCGTACAGCTCGTCGGGGTCGGCCGGGCGGGCGCCGGTGGGCGGCCACAGGGCCAGGTCGGTGCTGGTCGCGGGGGTGGCGGGCGGGGCGGGCGACAGGCGTCCGGTGGCGTGCCGGGTCCATACGGCGTCGGTGGCCGTCTCCGCGGCGGCGTAGACGTCGACGGTGCGGGCGCCCGTGCCGTCGGGGCCGCCGACGGTGATCTGGAGGCGGACGCCGCCCTCCTCGGGCAGTACCAGCGGCGTCTCGACGGTCAGTTCGTCCAGGGTGGTGGTGCCGGCCTCGTCGCCGGCCCGCAGGGCCAGTTCGACCAGGGCGGTGGCCGGGACGACGACCGCTGCGCCGACGACGTGGTCGGCCAGCCACGGGTGGGTGCGCGCGGAGAGGCGGGAGGTGAGGACCAGCCCGTCGGACTGGGGCAGCGGAACGACCGCGCCCAGCAGGGGGTGGTCGGCGGCGGCCTGGCCGAGCGAGGCGGCGTCCGTGGCCGGCGCGGTCTTGAGCCAGTAGTGGCGGTGGTCGAAGGCGTACGTCGGCAGGTCGACGTGCGGATCACCGGCGCCTTCGGGCAACACGCCGGTCCAGTCGACCGCCACGCCGCGCACGAACACCTCGGCCATCGAGGTCAGCAGCCGTCGCAGGCCGCCCTCCTCGCGGCGCAGTGAGCCGGTGACCAGCACGTCCGCGCGCGTCTCGTCGACGATCTCGCTGACCGGCTGGACGAGGACGGGGTGGGCGCTGCACTCGACGAAGACCGTGTGTCCCTCGGCCAGCAGGGAGGTGACGGCCGGGCCGAAACGGACCTGC
>NZ_JBUDHV010000072.1:0-6141 GCF_054956795.1 Streptomyces sp. SYSU D01066-1
ATCGACCTCATGAGCCGCCGAGTCACCCAGGAAACCACCACCAACTGGCGCGACACCTAACCCCGAACCAAACGGACACCAGCGAACCAAACGCTCACTCAAGCGCCGGCACCTGCTCGCCGAAGCCCGCCGCCACCTCGCCTACGTCCTACGCGGCCGACCTCACGAGCCGGGCCTGGACGACCAGATCGTGCAGACGGTCGTCGACGACTACACCCGGCCCGTCGGGCGCGGCCGGATGATGACCGCCGACCTGCGCGCCCTGTACCCCCGCGACACCGAGGACCAGGCCGTGCTGCGCCCGCTGACCCGCAAGCGGTCCGCGCCCCCGTACGAGCGGGCCCGCCTTGCCGCCGGCGCCCTGGCCGCCCGGGTCCGCGCCGCGCGGCGAGCGGAGCGCCTGGGTTCCCGCCCACGCCCGCACGCCGTCGCGGTGCCCGCCTCGAGGTCGTCGCATCCGCGGCCGTTCCACACCGGCCGGAAGGCCGGCCTGCCCGTGGAGCCGGAGCCCGGCGTCGACGTCGACACGGTGGAGCAGACCCGCCAGACCCTCGAAGCCGCCGCCGCGCAGGTGGCCGCCACGATCCAGGACAGCCGGCGGGCGCGCGAGGCCGCGCACGGCCTGCGTCCGCAGTCCGCCCCGGCGGCGGTCCCGCCGCCGCATACCCAGCAGCCCGGCGTCCAGCACGCGCCGGGCCGGAGTCCAGGAGGAGTCGCGTGAGTACCCCGGAAGACCAGCCCAGCCCCGAAGAGGCCCTCGCCCGCGCCCGCGATGCCCGCGCGGAGATGGCCGCCGCGCTCGACGAGGACCAGGTGCCCGAGGCCGATGAGCCCGTGGGGTGGCAGCCGGTCTGGAAGCGGCCCCGGACACCGAAGTCGAAGGCGGCCAAGAAGAGGGAGCTGCACAAGCAGCGCCGGCGGATCCAGGATGCCGCCAAGCGCCGCCTCGCCGCCGGGAACTCGCGCAGGCCCCGCTCCCGGCAGAGCCGGATCGGCAACGCGGCCGCGCGCCGGGATGCCCGAGCCCTGTCCCGGGTGCGGCACTCCAACGCCTGGCTGTGGTGACGATGCCGGGCATCGGCCACCGAGTGGAGCCCCCGATGTTTAGCATCCAATGGCGATGCACGACATCGGGTGGCCTCCACTCGGTGGGCTCCACCCAGTGGACTCCACCCGATGGCCTCCACTGAGCTCGATGGAGTCCGGTCTCACGTCTGCCGCGTGCGCATCACCCTGTCTCACAGAGCGCCGAAGTCCAAGGCGGCCAAGGAGAAGGAACTGCGCGAGCAACGCCGACGGCTCCAGGGCGCCGCCAGGCGCCGCCTCACCGCGGGGAACACGCGCCGGCCCCGCTCCCGGCAGGACCGCCTCGGCAACGCGGCCGCCCGCTGGGACGTCCGCGCCTGTCCCGGCTGCGGCACTCCAACGCCTGGCTGTGGTGACGATGCCGGAACCGTCTACTCGATGGAGCCCACTTGTCGGCGCCTCCAGACTTCGTGACTCTGTCAGTACGTGACTGCCGGACTCTCGGAGTCCGCCCACTGCGGCCGTGCGCATTGCGCACCAGCCGGACGCCACGGGTCGGTCCGGGGCCGACCGCCGGACACCGTCGGGCAGGGCCTGGTGACGGGGCGGGGGCGTGGCGTCGTACGGCCCTGCCTTCGGGTGATTCCTCGCGCCCTGTCCCCGGCCGGCGCCCTTCCTTACCGTAGGTGATGGAACGACTACGAACCGAGGAGGGGTGCATGCGTTCTCGCATTCTCACCGCCATCACCACCCTGGTCGCCGGCGCCCTGCTCGCGCTGGCCATGCCCACATCCGCCGGAGCCGCCAGCGGCCACTTCGACTACACCTCGGGCGGGATGGGGAAGACCCTCACCAATCCGGTCAACCTCCGGTGCTACTCCATCGCCGGCGCCACGGGGGTGTGGAACTACACCGACCGCAACGCCACCGTTTTCAAGGGGATCGAGTGCACGGGATCGCCCACCCTCGTGCGCAGCGGATACCACGCGGCCGGGAACTTCGAAAGCGTGAAGTTCAGCTGATCGCCCGTCATCAGGATCCTCCGTCGTTCTCGCGGTGAACGGTCTCCGTGAGGAGCGCTCTCCCGCCGCGCCGACCGGGCAGCGGCCGCGCGACGTCGTCGGCGCCGCCGGGCGTGGCCGGGGTGGTTGAGTGCACCTCTCGCCGCCGGGCGAGCGGGTCAGCTGGGGCAGTCCGGCCCGGGACCGAGCGGGCGTCGTCCGGCGCGCAGCACCATCTGCTGGTCGACGACGGCGGGGAGCGACTGCTCGGCGGCCCGGCACGGTGGGTTTCGGTGACGTCCTCGTGGTCGTCGGTGAGGAACTGCTGCGCGAAGTCGGTGACCGCGCGGGCGATGCCCTCCGTCGTGTCCCGTCCGGCCTGCGCCCAGATCCGCAGCGAGGCCACGAAGACGCGCCCGAGGGCCCCCAGGGCGAAGGTGTCCTCGCACGGCTCTCCGGCCTCCGGGCCGGGCAGCGCGGTGACCGGGGTGACGATGCGTTCGGCGACGTCGACGAGCAGGTGCGCGGGGTGCAGTTGAAGCGCATCCTGGACGACAGCGAACCGGCCCTCTTCTTCTCCGACACGCCGCAGTCCCTGGACATCGCCGCACGCAAGGGTGTACACACCGTCAGCAGCCCCGACGTCACTGCCTTGCTCGACTCCCGGCACGACGTGGAACCGGAACCGGTCACCGCGCCCCTCGCGGTCGCCCCGGTCTGCATGATCTACACCTCCGGCACCACCTCGCTGCCGAAGGCGGTGGTCAGCACCCACCAGCAGATGGTGTTCGCGGCCCAGGCAATTCAGCAGGTGCTGCGCTACGGCGATGACGACGTCGTCTACAGCCCTCTCCCGCTGTCCTTCGACTACGGGCTGTACCAGATCTTCCTGAGCGCCCTGGGCGGATCGCGTTTGCACCTGGCCACACCGGGCGATGCCGGACCGGCTGGCCGGTTGCGGCGCCACCGTCCTGCCTGCCGTACCGTCCCTGGCCGAGGACCTGGCGGCGCTGCTGCGGCACCGCCAGGACAGCGCCCCGCAGGCGCTGCGGATGCTCACCAACACCAGCGCGGCGATGCCCCAGTAGACACTGACCGACCTGAGGGCGGCCCTGCCGCGGCTGCGGGTGCACCTGGTGTCCGGGCTGACGGAGTGTAAACGCGCCACCATCATGCCCGCCGACGGGGATCTGGCACGGCCCGGTTCCAGCGGCAGGGCCTGCCGGAGCCGTCGATGCCCCGCCCGCGGGACTTGGTGGTACGCCTGAGACAAGATCACCGGACGCTACGAAACTCGGGGCAGCTCATCCTGCCGCTCCGGTAGGTCCCGAGCCAGTGGTCCGGGTGTTGGGGACGGTACCCGTCCGACCGGCAGATGCGCAGGCCCGGGTGAGCCGACCGGAGCTCAGCCAGGGACAACTTGTCCGCGGTTAGAACTGCCCTTCATCCGGTTCCTGGTTGGCGTCAAGATTGTCCTGTCGAACAGAGGAGGTCGGACGATGGACCGGGCGTTGCTGGCGGATTTCCTCCGCGCGCGTCGTGAGGCACTGCAGCCGGAGG
Source organism: Streptomyces sp. SYSU D01066-1 (assembly GCF_054956795.1). Lineage (NCBI taxonomy): Bacteria > Bacillati > Actinomycetota > Actinomycetes > Kitasatosporales > Streptomycetaceae > Streptomyces > Streptomyces sp. SYSU D01066-1. The sequence continues at coordinate 3,588 of NZ_JBUDHV010000072.1, forward strand.
AGGTGGGGCTTCCTCGCGGGCGGCGGCGCCGCACCGGCGGGCTGCGGCGCGAGGAGGTGGCTGTGCTGGCCGGGATGTCGACCGACTACTACAGCCGGATCGAGCAGCAACGCGGTCCGGCGCCGTCGGAGCGGATGCTCGCCGCACTGGCCCAGGCGCTGCGGCTCAACCCGAGCGAGCGCGACCACCTCTTCACCCTCGGCGGCATCGCGGCGCCGCGGCGGATCATACGTGACGACCACGTCGGTCCCACGATGATGCGGATCGTCGCTGGTCTCTCGGACGTGCCCGCCACCGTGCTGTCGCGATTCGGCGAGGCGCTGCTGCAGACGCGTCCGGCGGTCGCGCTGCTCGGCGACTTCACCCAGTACACGGGCATGTCCCGGTACCTGGTCTACCGCTGGTTCACCCATGATCCGCGGATCCGCGGCATCTTCCCTGTCGAGGACCATCCGATACGGGGCCGGGTGTTCGCCGCGGAGATCAGGGAGGCGTACACGGCGGACCCCACGGGCAAGGCCGGTGAGATCGTCGAAGCCCTGCTGGAGATCAGTCCCGAGTTCGCGAACATCTGGCGGCTGCACGAGGTGGGTGTGACCCACCACCACGACCTCAAGCGCTACCTGCACCCCGAGCTGGGAGAACTGGAGCTCTACTCCGAGATGCTGATAGATCCCGAGCAGTGCCAGCAACTGCTGGTCTACACCGCCACGCCCGGCTCCCCGAGCCATGACAAGCTCCAGCGCCTGAGCACGGTCGGCGACTGACGGCTGTCGTCCCTCACACATCTGAAGGCCTGCCTCGAGACCGAGGCAGGCCCAGGTCTCAGAATGCTTCACATTCGAAGCGTATCCCTGCCCTGAAAGGTGGCATTTGTTATGAAAGCAGTGCGTTTCCATGAGTACGGCGCTCCCGGCGTCTTGCGGTACGAGGACGTGGAGCAGCCGGTTCCCGGCGCGGGGGAGGTCCTGGTCCGGGTGGCCGCGACGTCGTTCAACCCGGTCGACGGCACCATCCGCGCGGGCTTCATGCAGGGCCCCATCCCGGTGACCCTGCCGCACACCCCCGGCATCGACGTCGCGGGCACGGCCGACGCTCTGGGCGAGGGTGTGGACAACGTCAGGGCCGGTGACCAGGTGATCGGCTTCCTGCCGATGACCGACGCCGGCGCGGCGGCGCAGTACGTCCTCGCACCGGCCGGCGTGCTGACGGCGGCGCCCGCGAGTATCCCGCTGGCCGACGCGGCCGGGCTGCCGCTGGCCGGGCTCACCGCCTGGCAGGCCCTTTTCGACCACGCCGAACTGACCGCCGGCCAGCGAGTGCTGGTCAACGGCGCGGGCGGCGCGGTCGGCGGCTACGCCGTGCAGCTGGCCAAGCACGCCGGCGCCCACGTGATCGCCACGGCCGGGCCGCGCAGCAGCGAACGCGTCAGGGCCGCGGGCGCCGACGAGGTCTTCGGCCACGGGCTTCCCGAACTGGACGCGCTGGTCGACGTCGTGCTCAACCTCGCCCCGGTCGAGCCGATGGAATTGACCGCCCTGACCTCCGTGGTCCGCGACGGCGGCATCGTGGTCAACACCACGGTCTGGATGCCCGCACCCCGCGACGAGGAACGCGGCGTGCGCGGCGTCAACCTCTTCGTCAACAGCGACGCCGCACAGCTGGCGCGGCTGGTGACGCTGGTCGACTCCGGAGCACTGCGCGTCGACATCGCCCGGCGGGTGCCGCTGGCCGACCTGCCGGCCCTGCACACGGAAGCCGCGGAAGGCGCGCTCTCCGGCAAGATCCTCGTCCTTCCCCCCGCCACCCCTCTCACCTAGGCAACCTTCCCCGGCACGGCGATCGCTTCGCGTGTGCCGGTCGGCGGTCAAGTAACCGTCGAGGGCTGCGTTCTGCCGAGCCTGGCGGAACGCGGCCCCAGCAAATCCATGCCGGCCACAGCCGGAATCTCCGGGCCCACCGCGGACCTCACTGTCACAGTCAAGTACGAGGCGCCGACGGACGAGGCCATCGACGCCGTGGGCGGGGTGTTGCGCGACGTCGCGCACGCCGATGCCCCGCAGGGCATCGAAGCCCTCGTCGGCGGGGTGTCCTCGATCTGCAAGGACATCGACACCGCGGTCAACCACGACTACCGGACGGTCTTCCCGTCGCCGCCCTGACAACGAATTCGCCAGCGCGAGCATGCTGTCGGCGATGACCTGCTCGAACAGTTCCTCCTTGGTCCCGAAGTGCGTAGATGGAGCGCTTGTTGGCCTTGGCGGTCTCGGCGATGCGGTCGATCCGGGTGTCGGCCAGGCCGTACGCGACGAACTTTTCGACGGCCGCTTTCATCAGGCGCCGCTTGGTCCTGGTTGCGTCGGGAGGTACGCCCTCACGGTACATAACCATCTGGTTATTTACGGGGAACGCCGACATGCTGTATGAATGTAACCAGTTGGTTACTCACCTGGGAGAACACCATGACCCGCACTTGGTTCATCACCGGTACGTCCTCCGGCTTCGGCCGTCACCTCACCGAACAGCTGCTCGCCCGGGGCGACAGGGTCGCCGC
>NZ_JBUDHV010000073.1:0-4535 GCF_054956795.1 Streptomyces sp. SYSU D01066-1
CGCGCTGGGCACGGCCGCCGCCGTCACGGTGGCCGCCGCCGCGGCGGCGGGCGCGCTCCTCGGGCCGGCGGGCGCGGCCCGGACCGCCGTCGCCGCGCTGCTCGCCCTCGGCGCCGCCGAACTGCTGCTTTGGCACTGCGTGCGCCGCTTCGGCGGGGTCACCGGCGACGTCTTCGGCGGCCTCGCCGAGACCGCGGCCACGACGGCCCTGGTGGTGCTGGTCCTCGGCTGACACCGGGCCACGAGCGTAGGCTCGTGCGGGGTTTGGGCACCGCCCGGATGGAGACCGTGGCGCAGGGGGGATCTAGGGTCGGGACCGGGCCCGGTCGACCCACCGCGTTCGGCCACACACCGGACTTCACCCGAATTCACCGGATCAACCCGGTTCCACCGGAAAATCTCACCGGAAAACCGGAAAACAGACGGAAGCGAGATTTCACCACCGTGACTGCTCTCACTCTCAGCACCGCCGCGGCGCCCGGCCTGCGGACCGACGCGATCGTGATCGGTGTCGCCAAGGGCTCCGCGAACGACAGCCGGAGCCTGGTCGTGGCCCCCGGCGCCGAGGCCGTGGACAAGGCGTACGACGGCAAGCTGGCCGGCGTCCTGGAGACCCTCGGCGCCTCGGGCGCGGAGGGCGAGGTGACGAAGCTGCCCGCGCCGGCCGGCTTCAAGGCGCCGCTCGTGGTGGCGGTGGGCCTGGGCCCCGAGCCCGGGAAGGACGCCGGTTACGACGGCGAGGCCCTGCGCAGGGCCGCCGGCGCCGCCGCCCGCGCCCTGGCCGGGACCAGGAAGGCCGCCTTCGCGCTGCCGCTGGCGGACGCCGCGGACGCCGGCGCGGTCGGCGAGGGCGTGCTGCTGGGCGCGTACTCCTTCGACGCGTACAAGGACAACGGCGGCGGCAAGGGCAAGAAGGCCAAGAACGGCAAGGCGCCGCTGGCCGAGGCGGCGCTGCTGGGCGGCAAGCCCCGCGACAAGGCGTACAAGGCCGCCGTCGAGCGCGCCACCGCCGTCGCCGAGGAGCTGAACCGCGCCCGCGACCTGGTCAACACCCCGCCCAACGACCTGGACCCCGAGGCGTTCGCCGCGATCGCGCAGGCCGCCGCCAAGGAGCACGGCATCAAGGTGCAGGTGCTCGACGAGAAGGCGCTGACCAAGGGCGGCTACGGCGGCATCCTGGGCGTCGGCTCCGGCTCGGCGTCGGCGCCGCGGCTGGTGAAGCTGTCGTACACCTCCTCCAAGGCGAAGAAGTCCCTCGCCTTCGTCGGCAAGGGCATCACCTACGACTCGGGCGGCATCTCGCTGAAGCCGGCCGGGCACAACGAGACGATGAAGTGCGACATGAGCGGTGCGGCGGCGGTCTTCGCCGCCGTGGTCGCCGCCGCGCGGCTCGGCCTGGCGGTCAACGTCACCGGCTGGCTGGCGCTGGCCGAGAACATGCCGTCGGGCTCCGCCGTCCGCCCCGGTGACGTGCTGCGCATGTACAGCGGCAAGACGGTGGAGGTGCTCAACACCGACGCCGAGGGCCGCCTGGTGCTGGCCGACGCGCTGTGGGCGGCCTCCGAGGAGAAGCCGGACGCGATCGTCGACGTGGCGACGCTGACCGGCGCGATGATGCTGGCGCTGGGCAGCCGGACGTTCGGGATCATGGCCAACGACGACGCGTTCCGCGCGGCGCTGCACGAGGCGGCCGAGGAGGCCGGCGAGCCGGCCTGGCCGATGCCGCTGCCGGAGCACCTGCGCAAGGGCATGGAGTCCTCGACGGCCGACATCGCCAACATGGGGGAGCGGATGGGCGGCGGGCTGGTCGCCGGACTATTCCTGCGGGAGTTCGTGGGCGAGGGGATCACCTGGGCGCACCTGGACATCGCCGGGCCGGCGTTCAACGAGGGCGGGCCGTTCGGGTACACGCCCAAGGGCGGTACGGGCTCCGCGGTGCGGACGCTGGTGCGGCTCGCCGAGCGGGTCGCCGCCGGCGATCTCGGGTGACGTCCGCCTGAGGGCTCGGGGTGCGGGTGAGATCGGCGGCTGCGGGTCCGTGGTGGCCCGTCGCGCAGTTCCCCGCGCCCCTGGGGCGTCGGTCGCCCCGGCGCCCGGTCGCGCCCGCGCGGCGGAGCCGCGGATCGAGCACAGCCCCGCGCCCCTCACGGGGCGCTGCCCTTACCGGCGTGCTCAAGTGAACGTGGGGCGTCTCACACACCGGCCCCGCGTCTCGTACCCCCTGCGCGGGTGCGAAGATGGGTCCCGGCAGGACAGGGCCCCACCCAAGGGCCGAAGAACGAGCGGCCGGACACCAGCCGCCGACCGGTCACTGGAGACCGGCGTGGCGCACATGCATGGAGGACGTGACGTGGCGAACGACGCCAGCACCGTTTTCGACCTAGTGATCCTCGGCGGTGGCAGCGGTGGTTACGCCGCGGCCCTGCGCGGGGCGCAGCTGGGCCTGGACGTCGCCCTGATCGAGAAGAACAAGGTCGGTGGTACCTGCCTGCACGTCGGCTGCATTCCCACCAAGGCGCTGCTGCACGCCGGTGAGATCGCCGACCAGGCCCGGGAGTCCGAGCAGTTCGGCGTGAAGGCCACCTTCGAGGGCATCGACATGCCGGCCGTCCAGAAGTACAAGGACGAGGTCATCTCCGGCCTCTACAAGGGCCTGCAGGGGCTGATCGCCTCCCGCAAGGTGACGTACATCGAGGGTGAGGGCCGCCTCTCCTCCCCGACCTCGGTGGACGTGAACGGCCAGCGCGTCCAGGGCCGCCACGTCCTGCTGGCGACCGGCTCCGTGCCGAAGTCGCTGCCGGGCCTGAACATCGACGGCGACCGGATCATCTCCTCCGACCACGCCCTCAAGCTGGACCGCGTGCCGAAGTCCGCGATCGTGCTGGGCGGCGGCGTGATCGGCGTCGAGTTCGCCTCCGCGTGGAAGTCCTTCGGCACCGACGTCACCATCGTCGAGGGCCTCAAGCACCTGGTCCCGGTCGAGGACGAGAACAGCTCGAAGCTGCTGGAGCGCGCCTTCCGCAAGCGCGGCATCAAGTTCAACCTGGGCACCTTCTTCCAGAAGGCCGAGTACACCCAGGACGGTGTCAAGGTCACGCTGGCCGACGGCAAGGAGTTCGAGGCCGAGATCCTGCTCGTCGCCATCGGCCGCGGCCCGGTCTCGCAGGGCCTGGGCTACGAGGAGGCCGGGATCGCCATGGACCGCGGCTACGTCCTCGTCGACGAGTACATGCGGACCAACGTCCCGACCGTCTCCGCCGTCGGCGACCTGGTCCCGACCCTCCAGCTCGCGCACGTCGGCTTCGCCGAGGGCATCCTGGTGGCGGAGCGGCTGGCCGGTCTGAAGACCGTGCCGATCGACTACGACGGCGTGCCCCGGGTGACGTACTGCCACCCCGAGGTCGCCTCCGTGGGCATCACCGAGGCCAAGGCCAAGGAGATCTACGGTGCGGACAAGGTCGTCGCCCTGAAGTACAACCTGGCGGGCAACGGCAGGAGCAAGATCCTCAAGACCGCGGGCGAGATCAAGCTCGTCCAGGTCAAGGACGGTGCCGTGGTCGGCGTCCACATGGTCGGCGACCGCATGGGCGAGCAGGTCGGCGAAGCCCAGCTGATCTACAACTGGGAGGCGCTGCCCGCCGAGGTCGCGCAGCTCATCCACGCCCACCCGACGCAGAACGAGGCCCTCGGCGAGGCCCACCTGGCCCTCGCGGGCAAGCCGCTCCACTCCCACGACTGACCTCCCCCGGTCACTGGGCGACGACACAGACTTCCGCAATTCGTAAGGAGCAACCGAAACCATGGCGGTTTCCGTAACCCTTCCGGCGCTCGGCGAGAGCGTCACCGAGGGCACCGTCACCCGCTGGCTCAAGGCCGAGGGTGAGCGCGTCGAGGCCGACGAGCCGCTGCTCGAGGTCTCGACCGACAAGGTCGACACCGAGATCCCGGCCCCCGCCTCCGGCGTGCTGTCCTCCATCAAGGTCGCCGAGGACGAGACGGTCGAGGTCGGCGCCGAGCTGGCCCTGATCGACGACGGCACCGGCGCCCCGGCGGCGGCCCCCGCCCCGGCCGCCGAGCAGGTCGCCGAGCCCGCCCCCGAGCCCGCTGCCGCCGCCCCCTCCACCGAGCAGGCCGCCCCGGCGCCCGCTCCGACCCCGCAGGCCGCGTCCGGCGGCGGCTCCGCCGAGGGCACGGACGTCGTCCTGCCCGCGCTCGGCGAGTCGGTCACCGAGGGCACCGTCACCCGCTGGCTGAAGGAGGTCGGCGAGGAGGTCACCGAGGACGAGCCGCTGCTCGAGGTCTCCACCGACAAGGTCGACACCGAGATCCCGGCGCCGGCCTCCGGCACCCTGCTGGAGATCGTGGTCGGCGAGGACGAGACCGCCGAGGTCGGCGCCAAGCTCGCCGTCATCGGTGCCGCCGGCGCCGCTCCCGCCGCCGCTCCCGCGGCCCCCGCGGCCCCGGCTCAGCCCGAGCCGGCCCCCGCCCCGGCCCCGCAGGCGCCGGCGGCTCCCGCCCCGCAGCAGCAGGCCCCG
>NZ_JBUDHV010000074.1:0-2671 GCF_054956795.1 Streptomyces sp. SYSU D01066-1
CACAGGCAGCAACGGCCGGACGAACTCCCACTCCGCATCGGACAGTTCATGACGACGTATCACCCGACCATGATCCACCATGCAAGATCAATTGAAGACACCCCCTAGGGGCGTTAGCTCGACGCGCGGCCGGCACGTGAGCACGGCGGCCGCGAGCGGCAGATCCGCCGTGCATTCGACGCTTTCGAGGAATGCAATAATGGTCCGCCAACGCAAGCGATGACGGACCATTATCACGAGTCGTTAGTGAACGAAGAAGTCAATGACCTTTTGAGCGATTCCGGAGAAGAAGCCCCGGATAGCTGCAGCGATCACCCACCGACGAGGACAGTCGATGTCCTGCTCGGCCCTCTCGCGTTTCCGACTACGGTTACTCTTTCGCTGTTCCGCAGGCATGTCCGCCCCTCCCATTCACAGGAGGGCGGGACTTAAGCCAGCCTCTGTAGCGCTCCCTGTCAGCGGCGCTCGCCGCGTCCCACCCGTTACCTATCGAACAGCAGGGATGGGGGGCAGGGACCACTCTTCACCGTCGCGTACTGTCGAGTAGCGGCGCATTGCCAGCATCTGCACAAGTCTCGCAAGGCCACTGAGCGCTTTCGTTGAAAGCATTCGGGAGCGAAGTAGTTCGCGTTGAGCCGTTACTCGCGCCCTCACCGAACTACTCTTCGAACGGAACCCAAGTAGCACCATCAGAACTGTGAAGATGGCCAGCAGCGCCGCTAGGACGTCTGTTGTCATCATGGCGCGAGGCCAGCAGCGACTGTGGGGGCCTGGCTGGTTGTTCGAAAAGTACCCGCCAATCGCATGAACCGAACGTCATCGGAAGCTGCATCGAGGATATTGCGCCGGATGTCTGCCTCGCGCGTCTCTCCGGGCGCGGGTTGCACGTGCAGACGGGCGTTCGCGATGCTGAGTGCACACCCCCCCAGTTGAGTCAACCTGTGGGGGTTGTATGCCCAGTGGCGTGGTGAAGTGGTTCGATCCGGTCCGGGGCGTGGGCCTTATCGCCCCGGATGGCGGTGGCTTCGATGCCGTCGCCCACCGTTCGGCAGTGCGCGGTGACGCGGCGCGCGAGTTGGTCGCGGGCAGGCGGGTGCACTTCGACCTCACCCGGGATGCCACCGGCATCCGAGCCGACAACATCCGCCCCGCGCCTCAGAAACCTTGTACGCCGGCCGAGGAGGCAGAGGCTGACGTGGCTGCGTCTCGCCCCGGGTAGCCCGCCGAGTGGGACACCGGGACGCGACGAACTGTCTATCGAACGAACCCTTGTCGTCGGTGGCTTTCGCTAGCATCACGGAATGACGACACGAGCTCAGTTGCGTAAGACAGCGCTGACCTTCCAGGAGGTCGAAGAGCACACTGCGGACGGGATGGTGACCTACTCCGTGCGAGGCAAGGAGTTCGCCTCGGTGACGAAGGACGGCACAATACGGTTGACACTCCCCGAAGCGGAGGCTGGGGAGGCCGTAGCGACCTACCGGAATGCCGAACGGCTGATCCATGCGGGCAAGCCGGTTGGGCTCCAAGCGCCATTGATCGATGTCGACGGCCAGCACCTGTGGTCCCTGGTAATGGCCGCGTGGAAACACTGCGCGCCAAGGCGGTTGGCTGTGACGTTGACTGCCATCATGGAGTCACCCATTCAGCCAGACAGCGATCTACCGGCCAGCATCGGTAAGACCGCGACACGTGCGTTGTCCAATGCCGGATTGACCACACTCGACCAGGTCGCAACTCACACCAAGGCCGACCTCCTCGCAATGCACGGCGTCGGTCCAAAGGCAGTACGCATCCTCGCTGACGCCCTTGCAGCGAAGGGCATGCCACTACGCTGACTACAACATAGCGGCATTCTGGTGACACATGCGGTCAAAGATCCTGTTGCGGTCCTATCAATAGCATCCGCAAACGTCAGGGAAGCCGGGAACTGGGTGGTCGGTGCGTACCCCGTCGACAACCGGCTGGATCATGCTCACGAGAGTGCCTTCCCCTATGCAACTCTCGGGCCACCCAGAGCGGATCGCAGCAGCCTGCTCCACCCCGCGGCATCGACCTCCGCCCCCAGCACCCTCGCATCACTGCCGGTATGCCGCTGGTAGCAACGCAGCCTGACGACGCGGAAGGCTCCCCACCACCAGCAGCCGGCCCAACCTCATCGACCGCGCCCCCAGCGGAAACGCTGACCACCTCGCCTACCTCTACGGCGCTGCCTCCTTGCCCGGGGGCGGCGCTAATCAGACCGAGCATCCGCCAGGCCGCAGGCTGTTGACGTCACCCCTGGCGAAAGGGCCTGTGCGAACTGCCGCGCCGCCTCCCGTGCAGTAGTCGCTGGACCGGTGACAGTTGGCGTCCGCGGCACAGGGCTCGCTGCCTCTTCCACGGTTGCGGGTTTTGCTGTAGGGGCATCATCAGGTGTGCGGTCGGACCCCGCGCAACCAACGCTGACCGTCAAGGCCAGGAGAGCCACCGCGGTGTGACGAAAAGGACCGTCGAGCTGTGGGAGGCCGGCCACTGGCAGTCCCACAACGTACTTTCGTCTTCCGCCTGTGACTGGCAGCGTAACTGGCCCTTCTCTATCCGCTCGTGGAGTCGATCGGGTTCGAACGGGGTCCTGGTTCGGGTGAGCTGACCGGTGCAGGCGCATGGAAGAAGGGCCTCTTGGTAGCTC
>NZ_JBUDHV010000075.1:0-2495 GCF_054956795.1 Streptomyces sp. SYSU D01066-1
TCTCGTGACTGCGTGCCTTTTGAAGAATGAGCCTGCGAGTTTGCGGTGTGTTGCGAGGTTAACCCGGGTGGGGTAGCCGTAGCGAAAGCGAGTCCGAACAGGGCGGTTGAGTAGCACGCTCAAGACCCGAAGCGGAGTGATCTAGCCATGGGCAGGTTGAAGCGGAGGTAAGACTTCGTGGAGGACCGAACCCACCAGGGTTGAAAACCTGGGGGATGACCTGTGGTTAGGGGTGAAAGGCCAATCAAACTCCGTGATAGCTGGTTCTCCCCGAAATGCATTTAGGTGCAGCGTCGTGTGTTTCTTGCCGGAGGTAGAGCACTGGATAGGCGATGGGCCCTACCGGGTTACTGACCTTAGCCAAACTCCGAATGCCGGTAAGTGAGAGCGCGGCAGTGAGACTGTGGGGGATAAGCTCCATGGTCGAGAGGGAAACAGCCCAGAGCATCGACTAAGGCCCCTAAGCGTACGCTAAGTGGGAAAGGATGTGGAGTCGCAGAGACAACCAGGAGGTTGGCTTAGAAGCAGCCACCCTTGAAAGAGTGCGTAATAGCTCACTGGTCTAGTGATTCCGCGCCGACAATGTAGCGGGGCTCAAGCGTACCGCCGAAGTCGTGTCATTGCAGCAAATACTCCCAACGGAGGCTGTGATGGGTAGGGGAGCGTCGTCTGCCGGGTGAAGCAGCCGTGTAAGCGAGTTGTGGACGGTTGACGAGTGAGAATGCAGGCATGAGTAGCGATACACACGTGGGAAACGTGTGCGCCGATTGACTAAGGGTTCCTGGGTCAAGCTGATCTGCCCAGGGTAAGTCGGGACCTAAGGCGAGGCCGACAGGCGTAGTCGATGGATAACCGGTTGATATTCCGGTACCCGCTGTGGAGCGTCAAACATCGAGCATCGTGATGCTAAGGCCGTGAAGCCGTTCCGGACCCTTCGGGGGATGGAAAGTGGTGGAGCCGCCGGCCCAAGCGGTTAGTAGGTGAGTGATGGGGTGACGCAGGAAGGTAGTCCAGCCCGGGCGGTGGTTGTCCCGGGGTAAGGGTGTAGGCCGTGCGGTAGGTAAATCCGTCGCACGTGTGGCTGAGACCTGATGCCGAGCCGATTGTGGTGAAGTGGATGATCCTATGCTGTCGAGAAAAGCCTCTAGCGAGTTTCATGGCGGCCCGTACCCTAAACCGACTCAGGTGGTCAGGTAGAGAATACCGAGGCGTTCGGGTGAACTATGGTTAAGGAACTCGGCAAAATGCCCCCGTAACTTCGGGAGAAGGGGGGCCATTTCTGGTGATCGGATTTACTCCGTGAGCTGGGGGTGGCCGCAGAGACCAGCGAGAAGCGACTGTTTACTAAAAACACAGGTCCGTGCGAAGCCGTAAGGCGATGTATACGGACTGACGCCTGCCCGGTGCTGGAACGTTAAGGGGACCGGTTAGCTTGGATTCGTCCGGGCGAAGCTGAGAACTTAAGCGCCAGTAAACGGCGGTGGTAACTATAACCATCCTAAGGTAGCGAAATTCCTTGTCGGGTAAGTTCCGACCTGCACGAATGGCGTAACGACTTCTCGACTGTCTCAACCATAGGCCCGGTGAAATTGCACTACGAGTAAAGATGCTCGTTTCGCGCAGCAGGACGGAAAGACCCCGGGACCTTTACTACAGTTTGATATTGGTGTTCGGTTCGGCTTGTGTAGGATAGCTGGGAGACTTTGAAGCATGGACGCCAGTTCGTGTGGAGTCGTCGTTGAAATACCAGTCTGGTCGTGCTGGATGTCTAACCTGGGTCCGTGATCCGGATCAGGGACAGTGTCTGATGGGTAGTTTAACTGGGGCGGTTGCCTCCTAAAGGGTAACGGAGGCGCCCAAAGGTTCCCTCAGCCTGGTTGGTAATCAGGTGTTGAGTGTAAGTGCACAAGGGAGCTTGACTGTGAGACCGACGGGTCGAGCAGGGACGAAAGTCGGGACTAGTGATCCGGCGGTGGCTTGTGGAAGCGCCGTCGCTCAACGGATAAAAGGTACCCCGGGGATAACAGGCTGATCTTCCCCAAGAGTCCATATCGACGGGATGGTTTGGCACCTCGATGTCGGCTCGTCGCATCCTGGGGCTGGAGTCGGTCCCAAGGGTTGGGCTGTTCGCCCATTAAAGCGGTACGCGAGCTGGGTTTAGAACGTCGTGAGACAGTTCGGTCCCTATCCGCTGTGCGCGTAGGAGTCTTGAGAAGGGCTGTCCCTAGTACGAGAGGACCGGGACGGACGAACCTCTGGTGTGCCAGTTGTTCTGCCAAGGGCATGGCTGGTTGGCTACGTTCGGGAGGGATAACCGCTGAAAGCATCTAAGCGGGAAGCCTGCTTCGAGATGAGGACTCCCACCCACTTGATGGGGTAAGGCTCCCAGTAGACGACTGGGTTGATAGGCCAGATATGGAAGCCTGGTAACGGGTGGAGTTGACTGGTACTAATAGGCCGAGGGCTTGTCCTCAGTTGCTCGCGTCCACTGTGTT
>NZ_JBUDHV010000076.1:0-2343 GCF_054956795.1 Streptomyces sp. SYSU D01066-1
TGCTGGAGCGAGACGGACGGAGCTGGCGCCGGCCATGAAGATCGACCTCACGGACACCACGGCCAGCAAGATCAACAAGGCGCTGGTGCAGGGCCGCCGCGCCATCGGCACCCCGGCCGTCGGCATGGTGCTCACCCTCGTCATCGTCACCGACGAGGAGAACGCCTACGACGCCCTGAAGGCCGCGAGCGACGCCGCGCACGAACACCCCTCGCGCACGCTCCTGGTCATCAAGCGCGTCTCGCGCTCCCCCCGGGACCGCACCCGGTCCCGCCTGGACGCCGAGGTCCGCCTCGGCGCCGACGCGGGCACCGGCGAGACGGTGGTGCTGCGGCTGTACGGCGAGGTCGTCGACCACGCCCAGTCGGTGGTCCTGCCGCTGCTGCTCCCCGACGCCCCCGTCGTGGTGTGGTGGCCGGTGAACGCCCCGCTGGAACCGGCCAAGGACCCGCTCGGCGCCCTGGCCCAGCGCCGGGTCACCGACACCTACACCTCCGAGGAACCGGTACGGGAGCTGGCGGCCCGCGCCGCCGCCTACGCCCCCGGCGACACCGACCTGTCCTGGACCCGCATCACGCCGTGGCGCTCGATGCTGGCGGCGGCCCTGGACCAGGTCGACTGCGAGGTGCGGGGCGTCGAGGTGGAGGGCGAGGAGTCCAACCCGAGCTGCGAGCTGCTCGCCATGTGGCTGGCGGACCGCCTCGGCGTGCCGGTGAAGCGCACCCACTCCGCCGGGCCCGGCCTGACCGCCGTCCGGATGGACACGGACTGCGGTCCGATCGCCCTGGACCGGGCGGACGGCACACTGGCCCACCTCTCCGTCAAGGGGCAGCCCAACCGGGCGGTGGCGCTCAAGCGCCGGGACACCGCCGAGCTGATCGCGGAGGAACTGCGCCGGCTCGACCCGGACGACACCTACGCCTCGGCGCTGCGGTACGGAGTGGAGCGGCTGCGCGAGAAGCCGGGTCGCGACGAGGCCGGTGACGAGGCCGGTGACGCCGTCGGCAAAGGAGGGGAGGCCGTCGCGGTCCCCACTCCCGTCGAGCACGCCGCCAAGGCACCTGCGCAAGACGCGGCGCAGGAGGAAACGCCGGTGAGGAAGGGGGCGCCGAAGTGAGCACACACCCTCCCCAGCTGGTCGTGCACCGCGACAAGGAACTGATGGCCCAGGCCGCCGCGGCCCGGCTGATCACCCGCGTCGTGGACGCCCAGGCCTCCCGGGGCCACGCCTCCGTGGTCCTGACCGGCGGCCGCAACGGCAACGGCCTGCTGGCCGCCCTGGCCGGCTCCCCCGCCCGGGACGCCGTCGACTGGGGCCGCCTGGACCTGTGGTGGGGCGACGAGCGCTTCCTGCCCGAGGGCGACCCGGAGCGCAATGTCACGCAGGCCCGCGAGGCCCTGCTGGACTCGGTGCCGCTGGACCCGAAGCGGGTGCACGCGATGCCCGCCTCCGACGGCCAGTACGGCCCCGACGTGGACGCCGCCGCGGCGGCGTACGCGGAGGAGCTGGCCCAGGCCGCCGGTCCGGAGAACCACGCCCCCGTGCCCGCCTTCGACGTCCTGCTGCTCGGCGTCGGTCCGGACACGCACGTCGCCTCGCTCTTCCCGGAGCTGCCGGCGGTGCGCGAGACCGAGCGCACGGTGGTCGGCGTCCACGGTGCCCCCAAGCCGCCGCCGACCCGGGTGTCCCTGACCCTGCCGGCGATCCGGGCCGCCCGCGAGGTGTGGCTGCTGGCGGCCGGCGAGGACAAGGCGCAGGCCGCGGCGATCGCCCTGTCCGGCACGGGCGAGGTCCAGGCCCCGGCGGCCGGGGCCCGGGGCCGGGCCCGCACCCTGTGGCTGCTGGACTCGGCGGCCGCTTCCCGGCTGCCGCGCTCGCTGTACCCGCCGGCCTCGGCGTAGCCGGCCTCGGCCACACGGACCCCCGTCGCCTCCGGGCGCGCGGGGGTCCGCGCTTTTCTCCCGCGCTCACTGCCGTCCGCGCAGCTCCCGGTAGGCACCGACCAGGGCCTTGGTCGAAGCGTCCAGCCCCGGCACCTCCGCGCCCTCGGTGAGGGCGGGTTCGACGCGCTTGGCGAGGACCTTGCCGAGTTCGACGCCCCACTGGTCGAAGGAGTCGATGTCCCACACGGCGCCCTGGACGAACACCTTGTGCTCGTAGAGGGCGATGAGCTGGCCGAGGACGGAGGGGGTCAGCTCGCGGGCGAGGATCGTGGTGGTGGGGTGGTTGCCCTGGAACGTCCGGTGCGCGACCAGGTCCTCCGCGACGCCCTCCGCCCGGACCTCGTCGGGGGTCTTGCCGAAGGCGAGGGCCTGGGTCTGGGCGAAGAAGTTGGCCATCAG
>NZ_JBUDHV010000077.1:0-2272 GCF_054956795.1 Streptomyces sp. SYSU D01066-1
CGTGTTCGTGCACGGTGGGCAGGTGGACTGGGCGGCGCTGTTCGCCGGTCACACCCCGCAGCGCGTCCCGCTGCCGACCTACCCCTTCCAGCGTCAGCGCTACTGGCTCACACCCACCGCGACCACCAGGACCCTCGGGCCGGCTTCCCATGACTCCTGGCTCTATCAGATGGCTTGGAAGCACCTCGAAGTCCCGCGCCAGAACGTGGTGGCGGGAACATGGCTCGTGCTCGCGTCGTCGGAGCACGGGGAGGACCACGTCCTGGCGGAGGCCGCTCGGCGCGTCGGGGACACCGTCGAAAGCGTCGTCCGGGTGGACTTCGACCCCGGCGCCGAGCTCGACGAGCAGAGTGTCATCGACCTCGTGCGCCGGGAAGTCGGCGACATGTCGTTCACCGGTGCGGTGTCGTTGCTCGGTCCGCACGCGGGAACCATCGTGGCCGTCGCCCAGGCACTGGACGCCGTACCGCTGTGGTGTCTGACGCACGGTGCGGTGGCCGTCGACGCCGATGACACGGTCGATCCGGGCCAGGTCGGAGCGTGGGCGGTCGGGCGGGTGCTGGCCTGGGAGCAGGCCGACAACTGGGGTGGCGTCGTGGATCTGCCCGCCGCGCCGGGCGAGCGGGACTGGGACCGGGTCCGTGATCTGCTGGCCGCGGGCCACGAGGGCGACGACCAGGTCGCGGTACGGGACGGCCGTATCCTCACCCGGCGGCTGGAGCACGCGCGGCCCGGGGGCGGCGCCCTGGTCCTCAGCGGAACGGTCGCGGTTCTCGGCGATCTCGGTGCCCGGGCCGGCGCTCTGGCGGACTGGCTGTTCGACAGCGGAGCCGACCGGGTCGTCCTGGTGAGCGAAGTGACTGACGCGCCGGAACGCGTCGAGGTCGCGGAGTGGAACAGCACCACTCGCGCGGAACTCAGCGGCAGCACGGTGTTCTTCCTTGATGAGGGCCGGTCGGAAGCCGGCCCGCTGACGGCGAGCCAGTGGCAGAGCCTGGTCACCAGCCGAACCGAACAGCTGCGGGAACTGCACGAGTTGGCCGGCGACGGGATGCTGGTGATCCTCTCCTCCGCCACCGGCGTCATCGGCGGCGGTCCGTCACCCACCACGACGCAGGCCGCGGCGGACGCCCTGATCCAGTACCGCCGGTCCCTCGGACTCCCCGGTATGTCGATCGCCATCGGCCCGGACACGGACGGCCAAGGCGCTCTCGGATTCCGCCCGGCCGGCACGAGAGAGATGCTGGGACTGCTGAACGCCGGGCATGAGAACGTCATCGTCGCCGACATCGACTGGCAGCAAGTGGTCTCGGCGCCCACGGTGGCACGCGCCCATCGGCTCATCTCGGCCCTGCCCGAAGTCAGGCCCCTTCTCGGCGCGGATTCTCAGGCGCTGCGCGAACGGCTGACGGGCCTGACGGACACGGACCGGCGCCAGGCCCTCATCGCTCTGGTACGCACCGAAGTGGCCGGCGCGCTCGGATACCAGGACTCCGACCCGGTGGACACCGGCCGCGCCTTCACCGAACTCGGCTTGACCTCCTTGACCGCCGTCGACCTCCGCAATCGCCTCAACCGCCGGACCGGGTTGCGACTGCCCGTGTCGCTGGTCTTCGACCGGCCCACCGTCGAGGCTGTAGCGGACCATCTGGCGTCCGTCCTGCTCGGTACGGACGACGACATCGTGCCCGTCGCCCCGACCGTCGCTACCGACGAGCCGATGGCGATCGTCGGCATGGCCTGCCGTTTCCCCGGCGGGGTCGAGTCGCCGGACGACCTGTGGCGGGTCGTCGCCGACGGCATCGACGTGATCTCGCCCTTCCCCGCGGACCGCGGCTGGAACCTGGAGGACCTGTACGACCCTGACTCCGCCATGCCGGGGAAGAGCTACACCAGGGAAGGGGGTTTCCTCCAGAAGGCGACGGAGTTCGACGCGGGCTTCTTCGGCATCTCGCCGCGGGAGGCGCTCGGCATGGACCCGCAGCAGCGCCAGCTGCTGGAGACGGCCTGGGAGGCGTTCGAGCACGCCGGCATCGACCCCGCGGCACTGCGGAACAGCGCGACCGGGGTGTTCATCGGCGGCAACGGCCAGGACTACGCCACCTCCATGACCCGCGTTCCGGCCGGCGTGGACGGCTACCTCATGACCGGGAACGCGGCCAGCGTCCTCGCGGGCCGTATCGCCTACTCGTTCGGCTTTACGGGTCCGGCGTTGACGGTGGACACGGCGTGTTCCTCGTCGTTGGTGGCGTTGCATGTGGCGGCGCAGGCG
>NZ_JBUDHV010000078.1:0-1681 GCF_054956795.1 Streptomyces sp. SYSU D01066-1
GAACACCATGACCCGCACTTGGTTCATCACCGGTACGTCCTCCGGCTTCGGCCGTCACCTCACCGAACAGCTGCTCGCCCGGGGCGACAGGGTCGCCGCCACCGCGCGGCGTCCCGAGACCCTCGACGACCTGGCGGAGCGCCACGGCGACCGGCTGTGGCGCTCGAGCCTGGACGTCACCGACACGAGCGCGCTGCGCCGGGTGGTGGACCGGGCGTTCGCGGACCTCGGACGGATCGACGTCGTCGTGTCCAACGCCGGCTACGGGCTCTTCGGAGCGGCCGAGGAGCTCTCCGACGAGCAGATCGACCGGCAGATCGCGACCAACCTCACCGCCTCGATCCAGCTCGCCCGCGCCACCGTTCCGCACCTGCGCCGCCAGGGCGGCGGACGCTACCTCCAGATCGCCAGCATCGGCGGCCAGGTCGCCTTCCCTGCCATGAGCCTCTACCACGCCACCAAGTGGGGCATCGAGGGATTCTGGGAGTCGGCCGCCGCCGAGCTCGCACCGTTCGGCATCGGCGTGACGGTCGTCGAACCCGGCGTCTCCCGCACCAACTTCGGCAGCGGCAGCGCGGTCCTGGGCACGCCGCTGCCCGAGTATGCCGACGGCCCCGCGGGACAGTTGCGCGCCGTCCTCTCCGGCGACCTGCCGCCGCTGCCCGCGCCCGGCGACCCCGCGAAGATCGCGGCCGCCATCATCGCCTGCGCCGACCGGCCCGAGGCCCCGTTCCGCCTGACCCTGGGCTCCGACGCCTATGCCATGGCGACCGCCGCCCTGCGCGACCGGCTCGCGGCGCTGGAGGCCGGACGGGACCTGGCCCACTCCACCGACGCCGACGACGTCACCGCCCCCGTGCCCACCGGCTCCTGAGACCTCATCGGTCCCGCTCCTGCCCACCGATCCCGTTCATCGCAACAGCCATCGAGAAAGAGCCTGTCATGTTCGACTTCACCGGTAAGACCGTTCTCGTCACCGGCGCTTCCGGTGCCCTGGGCACCGCACTGGCCACCCGGTTCTCTGCGGCCGGCGCCAACACCGTCGCTGCCGCCCGCACCGGCTCCGACCAGCTCGCCGCCAAGCTTGACGGCACCGCGCTCGGTGTCCGCCTCGACGTCACCAGTGAGAGCGACTGGACCGACGCCATCACCCAGACCGAGGCCCGCTTCGGCCCCCTGGACATCCTCATCAACAACGCCGCCTACCTGAGCGTCGGCACCACGGAGAGCATCCCGCTCGACGAGTTCCGGCGCGTCCTCGACACCAATCTCACCGGCGCGCTCCTCGGCATCCGGGCCGCCGCCCCCTCGATGCGCAAGGCCGGCGGCGGCGCGGTCGTCAACGTCAACTCCATCGCCGGCCTCGCCGCCGCCCCCGGCCTCGTCGCCTACAGCAGCAGCAAGTGGGCGCTGCGCGGTCTCATGCGCGCCGCCGCCAAGGAACTGGCCCGCGACAACATCCGTGTCAACGCCGTCCACCCCGGCATCATCGAGACCCCCCTCGCCTACGCCCCCGACGGCACCGCACTCGTCCCCGTCGACAACCTCGCCGTCCCGCGCAACGCCACGCCCGGCGAGATCGCCGACTTCATCCTGTTCGCCGCCTCCGACCAGGCACGCTTCGCCACCGGCTCCGAGATCGTCGCCGACGGCGGCTTCACCCTCGGCCCCGTCGCCTGAC
>NZ_JBUDHV010000080.1:0-1522 GCF_054956795.1 Streptomyces sp. SYSU D01066-1
GAAGTTGTGCCGGGGTGGTGGGCAGGAGGTGGCCCACTCCAGGGAGCGTCCGTAGCCCCAGGGGTCGTCGACCTGGACTTTCTCGCCCCGCTGGGCGGTCTTCCACACGTTGTAGAGGAACGGCAGGGTGGACAGGCCCAGCAGGAAGGCGCCGATGGAGGAGACGGTGTTGAGGGCGGTGAAGCCGTCGGCGGCGAGGTAGTCGGCGTAGCGGCGGGGCATGCCCTCGGCGCCGAGCCAGTGCTGGACCAGGAAGGTGAGGTGGAAGCCGGTGAACAGCGACCAGAAGTGGACCTTCTCCAGGCGTTCGTCGAGCATGGTGCCGGTCATCTTGGGCCACCAGAAGCTGAAGCCGGCGAACATGGCGAAGACGACGGTGCCGAAGACGACGTAGTGGAAGTGGGCGACCACGAAGTAGCTGTCGGTGACGTGGAAGTCGATCGGCGGTGAGGCCAGCAGCACGCCGGTCAGACCGCCGAACAGGAAGGTGACGAGGAAGCCGGCCGCCCACAGCATGGGCGGTTCGAAGGAGAGCGAGCCCTTCCACATCGTGCCGATCCAGTTGAAGAACTTCACCCCGGTCGGCACCGCGATCAGGAAGCTCATGAAGGAGAAGAAGGGCAGCAGTACCGCGCCGGTGGCGAACATGTGGTGGGCCCACACGGTCACCGACAGGCCGGTGATGGCGATGGTGGCACCGACCAGGCCCATGTAGCCGAAGATCGGCTTGCGGGCGAAGACCGGGATGACCTCGCTGACCACACCGAAGAACGGCAGCGCCAGGATGTACACCTCGGGGTGGCCGAAGAACCAGAACAGGTGCTGCCACAGGATCGCCCCGCCGTTCTCGGCCGCGAACACCTGCGCCCCGAACCGCCGGTCGGCCTCCAGCACCAGCAGCGCGGCGGCCAGCACGGGGAAGGCCAGCAGCACCAGTACCGAGGTGAGCAGCACGTTCCAGGTGAAGATCGGCATCCGGAACATGGTCATGCCCGGGGCGCGCATGCAGATGATGGTGGTGATGAAGTTGACCGCGCCCAGGATCGTGCCGAACCCGGACAGTCCCAGTCCCATGACCCACAGGTCGGCGCCGACGTAGTCGGAGCGGAAGGCTCCGCTGAGCGGCGTGTAGGCGGTCCAGCCGTAGTCGGCGGCGCCCTGCGAGGTCAGGAAACTGGAGAGCACGATGAGCCCGCCGAAGGCGAACAGCCAGTACGACAGCATGTTCAGCCGGGGGAAGGCGACATCGGGCGATCCGATCTGCAACGGCATGATCGCGTTGGCGAACCCGGCGAAGGTCGGCGTGGCGAACAGCAGCAGCATGATCGTGCCGTGCATCGTGAACGCCTGGTTGTACTGCTCGGCCGACAGGATCTGCAGTCCCGGCCGGGCCAGCTCCGCCCGGATCACCATCGCCAGCAGACCGGCGACGACGAAGAAGCCGAACGACGTGATCAGGTAGAGATGGCCGATCTTCTTGTGGTCGGTGGTCGTCAGCCAGGACACGATCACCCGGCCCCGG
>NZ_JBUDHV010000081.1:0-1474 GCF_054956795.1 Streptomyces sp. SYSU D01066-1
ACCGCCCTCGTTCTTGACGACGATCCGGTAGGTGACCACATCACCCACCTCCAGCGGCCCCTCAGGAACGGCGTACTTGGTGAGCGTCACGAACGGAGCGCTCATGAGCACCACGCCGTCCACCAGATTGCCGGTGTGACTGCTACCGCCGGTGACGGTGAGGGAGTGGAGGGCGAAACGGGTCGTGGTCTGCCCGGCGGGGACGGTGTAGGTGCCGGTGTAGAGGGACCAGTCGGTCTTGTCCGTGGTCAGCCGTCTCTGTTCGACCACCGCGCCCGGCGCGCCGATCTCCACCGCCATGGTGTCCTGACCGCGGACTCCGCGGTGGTACAGCCGCCAGTACAGCTTGGTGCCCGGGGTGGTGGGCAGGTCCTGGTACAGCGTGGAGAACTCGTTCGCGTTGAGCTCGACGAACTGGGTGCCGTCGGCGGCCTTCACGTTCTGGTACCCGGTGTGCCACAGCTCGATCAGGTGATCGGAGGCCGTGGTGTACCAGCCCGGGACCCGGTCGGGCCGACTCGTCTGAGAGGCGTCCGGGCGCAGGTGCCAGCCCGCAGGGACAGCGGGCAGTTCGAAACTGCCGTTGATCAGCGAGACGCGCAGTGGTGTGGGAGTGGTCATAGTTC
Organism: Streptomyces sp. SYSU D01066-1; assembly: GCF_054956795.1. Classification (NCBI taxonomy): domain Bacteria; kingdom Bacillati; phylum Actinomycetota; class Actinomycetes; order Kitasatosporales; family Streptomycetaceae; genus Streptomyces; species Streptomyces sp. SYSU D01066-1. The sequence continues at coordinate 627 of NZ_JBUDHV010000081.1, forward strand.
TTGTTCTCCTTCTGATGGGGGGGTGCGGTCGCAGGAAGCAGCCGCCGGCGGTGCACGGAGGTGACCGCCGCAGTAGTTGGTCCGGTTCGGTGATCCCCGAGGCGGTGAAGCAGGCTCGTGCGGCACAGGCGCGGTTCCGGGCGCGTCTTCGCCGTCGGACGCGAAAGGTGGCATGAGCAGGGTGATCTGGTCGGCACCACCGCGGGGTACGGAGGCTGGTTGCCGAGCCAGGAGACCGACTCGCTCGGAGAGGTCAGCCGGGCGGTGTCTGCTCCGGTCAGTCACTGACCTTGATCATCCGGAGGGTGGTCCAGTCCTCACCGGTGATCTGTGCGATGTCGGCCGGTACGAGATCGGTACGCTGCGGTGTCGGGTTGTAGAAGCCCTGGAGGCGCACGGTCGTGGGCCTGGTCACCTCGTAGAGCGTGTTGCGGGCCGCCATGTTGTCGATGCCCGAGTCGCCGGAGACCTGTGGCCGCCCCAGAGAGGTGGGACCTTCCCAGTTGGCGAGAGAGGTCACCCATACAGTGCCGTGGGGTACGACGGCACCGGCCGTGGCGTCGAAGATGCGGGCGGTGATCCAGGAGTGGTGCGGGGGCAGGGAGTGGATGTAGGCGCGCACGTTGGCGTCCAGCGCGTAGACGCCGGGCTCGGGCAGTGCCAGGTCGGTACCGGGCAGGTCGAGCCAGACGTTCGGCCGCGTCAACAGGTCGACGTTGCCAGTCAGGGAGGACATCCCGGACACCGGCGTGAGGCGTGCGCCGATGGTGACGTTCCTGGGGCAGTCGCCGTCCACGCGTACGTCGATGTCGACGGAGCGTTCGGTGCCGATGGCGGGCTGCCGGGTT
>NZ_JBUDHV010000082.1:0-1428 GCF_054956795.1 Streptomyces sp. SYSU D01066-1
TTCTCTATCCGCTCGTGGAGTCGATCGGGTTCGAACGGGGTCCTGGTTCGGGTGAGCTGACCGGTGCAGGCGCATGGAAGAAGGGCCTCTTGGTAGCTCGCGGTTGTCGAGTCCAGCGAGGAGCAAGAGGCCCTGGTGCCGAAGTGTCGCGTGGTCGTGGTTGCCGAGTCCAGCTCGCCCACTCCTGGGTGTGACTGTCTCGCCCATCGGTTCGGAAACGCGGCCGACCGGCCGGAGCGTCGACCCCGGTACGCCTCGGACATGAGTGATGCGGAGTGGGACCTGGTACGGGATCTGCTGCCGGTGCCGGCCTGGATGGCGGGCCGGGGCGGTCGGCCGGAGGGCTACTGCCACCGGCAGATAGTCGATGCGGTGCGCTATGTCGTGGACAACGGCATCAAGTGGCGGGCGATGCCGTGTGACTTCCCGCCCTGGCCGCGGGTGTATGCCTTCTTCGCCCGCTGGCGGGATACGGGGCTGGTGGCCGAGCTGCATGACCGGCCGCGCGGGGCCGTCCGCCGCTCGGAGGGTCGCAAGGAGGAGCCGAGTGCGGGTGTGGTGGACTCGCAGTCGGTGAAGGCGGACGCCACCGTCGCCCACGCCACGCGGGGTTTCGACGCGGGGAAGAAGATCAACGGGCGCAAGCGGCACCTGCTCACCGACACCCTCGGGCTTCTGCTGGCCGTGCTGGTACGCCGGCCTCCACGACCGATCGGGACGCCGCCCGCCTCCTGCTTCCCGCAGCGAAGAACCATTTCCGCCGGCTGGCACGGATCTGGGCCGACGGTGGCTACACCGGCCATCTCACAGACTGGACCGGCCAGCACCTCGGAGTGATCCTGGACATCGTCCGCCGCAGCGACGATGTCCAGGGTTTCCAGGTGCTGCCCCGCCGCTGGGTCGTGGAACGGTCCTTCGCCTGGCTCCTGCGCAGCCGGCGCCTGGTCCGTGACTACGAGCGTCGCCCCGACACCAGCGAGGCCGTCGTCCTGTGGTCGATGACCATGCTCATGAGCCGCCGCCTGGCCGCCCGGCACCAGCAGCCTCTTGCTCCGGCACGGGCAGGATGAACCTGCCCGGTTTCTCCTCCACCAGCCAGCCTCGTTCCACCAGCCGCTTCAGCCGGGCCCTCGCGCCTTCGACGCGGGAGACGGAAGCGCTGTCCCAGCCCAGCACCACTGCCGCCCGCCGGGCACCCAGCCCATCGGCTCCCCCCCTCCAGGGCAGCGGCCATCAACGCCTGGTAGTCCAACGACAGCACCTCGGTGCCGGCCGCGTCATGGCGGTGGGGCACCGCCCGGCGCGGTCCCACCGGCTTTTTCTGTGAGGACCCGTCGGTCACCACGGCGGGCGCGTCCACCTCGGCCAGCGCCTCCAGGTACTGCTCCAGGCCGATCACCCGGCGCCGGAGCACCTCTTCCGCCTCCG
>NZ_JBUDHV010000083.1:0-1155 GCF_054956795.1 Streptomyces sp. SYSU D01066-1
TCAGTTCCGGGCGCCGAGGAGGTGGTCCATGGCGAGCTGGTCGAGGTGTTCGAAGGCCATGCCGCGGGCGGCGGCGGCCTCGGCGTCGAAGGTCTCGTACGCGGTGGGATCGGCCAGCAGGGCCGCCAGGCCGTCCTCGGCGGTGGGCCGGGCCAGCTGGTCCAGCCGGGACGCGGCCAGCGCCTCCCGGACCTCGGGATCGGCCCGGAAAGCGGCGGCCCGCTCCTTGAGGATCAGATAGTTGCGCATACAGCCCGCCGCCGACGCCCACACCCCCTCGGCGTCCTCGGTCCGGGGCGGCTTGAAGTCGAAGTGCCGGCACCCCTGGTAACCGGCCGTCTCCAACAGGTCCACCAGCCAGAACGCCGAACGCAGATCCCCCGCCCCGAACCGCAGGTCCTGGTCGTACTTGATCCCCGACTGCCCGTTCAGGTCCAGATGGAACAGCTTGCCCGCCCACAGCGCCTGCGCGACACCGTGCGGGAAGTTCAGCCCCGCCATCTGCTCGTGCCCCACCTCCGGGTTCACCCCGAACAGCTCGGGACGCTCCAGACGCTCGATGAACGCCAGCGCGTGCCCCACCGTGGGCAGCAGAATGTCCCCGCGCGGCTCGTTCGGCTTCGGCTCGATCGCGAACCGCAGGTCATAACCCTGCTCCGTCACATACTGCGCGAGCAGATCGAAGGCCTCCTTCATCCGCTCCAGCGCATCCCGCACGTCCTTGGCCGCACCCGACTCCGCGCCCTCACGCCCGCCCCAGGCCACATACACCTCGGCCCCCAGCTCCACCGCCAGATCGATGTTGCGGACCGTCTTGCGCAGCGCGAACCGGCGCACGTCCCGGTCGTTCGCGGTGAACGCCCCGTCCTTGAACACCGGATGCGTGAACAGGTTCGTCGTCGCCATCGGCACCTTCATGCCCGACGCCTCCAGCGCCTGCCGGAACCTCTTCACCCGCGCCTCACGGCCCGCCTCGTCGGCACCGAACGGGATCAGATCGTCGTCGTGGAAGGTCACCCCGTAGGCACCCAGCTCCGCCAGACGCCGCACCGACTCCACCGGATCCAGCTGCGGCCGGGTCGCGTCCCCGAACGGATCCCTGCCCTGCCACCCAACGGTCCACAGACCGAACGTGAACCTGTCCTCGGGAGTGGG
>NZ_JBUDHV010000084.1:0-1148 GCF_054956795.1 Streptomyces sp. SYSU D01066-1
TGCTGGAGCGAGACGGACGGAGCTGGCGCCGGCCATGAAGATCGACCTCACGGACACCACGGCCAGCAAGATCAACAAGGCGCTGGTGCAGGGCCGCCGGGCCATCGGCACCCCGGCCGTCGGCATGGTCCTGACGATGGTCGTCGTCACGGACGAGGAGAACGCCTACGACGCGGTCAAGGCCGCCGAGGACGCCTCGCGGGAGCACCCCTCACGGGCCCTGGTGGTCATCGGGCGGCAGGGCCGGGGGACCCATGGCCGGCCACGTCCCCGGCTGGACGCGGAAGTCCGCCTGGGGGCGGAGGCCGGCACGGGTGAGACGGTCGTGCTGCGCATGTACGGCGAGGTCTCGCGGCACGCCGACTCGGTGGTGCTGCCGCTGCTGCTCCCCGACGCGCCGGTGGTCGTGTGGTGGCCGGTGGACGCTCCGGACAACCCCGCCAAGGACCCGCTCGGCGCGCTCGCCCAGCGCCGGATCACCGACCTGTACGCGGTCGAGAACCCGATGGAGACCCTCGGCAAGCGGGTGCGCGGCTACGCCCCCGGCGACACCGACCTCGCCTGGACCCGGTTGACGCTGTGGCGCTCCATGCTGGCCGCCGCCCTGGACCAGGCCCGGACGAAGGTGACCGCCGCGGTCGTGGAGGCCGAGGCCGACAACCCGGCCGCCGAACTCCTCGCCCGCTGGCTGGAGGCCCGCCTCGGCGTAGCCGCCGACCGCCGGGTCAGCGACGGCCCCGCCGTCACCGCCGTCCGCCTGGACACCGCCGCCGGTGAGATCGTCATCGACCGGCCCGAGGGGCCGGTGGCCACCTTGACCCTGCCCGACCAGCCGCCGCGCACCCTGGCACTGAAGGTGCGTTCCACCGCGGAACTCATCGCCGAGGAGCTGCGGCGCCTCGACGCGGACGAGATGTACGCCATCGCCCTGCGCGGCCACGGCCCCCACCGGACGCGCTGAGACACGGTCTCGGAGAAGGAAGCAATCATGCAGATCGGTCTCATCGGTCTCGGCAAGATGGGCGGCAACATGCGCGAGCGCCTGCGCGACGCCGGCCATGACGTCGTCGGCTACGACACCAACCCCGAACTCTCCGACGTCGACAGCCTCGCCGGCCTGGTCGAGCGTCTCGAGGCGCCCCGCGCGG
>NZ_JBUDHV010000085.1:0-1104 GCF_054956795.1 Streptomyces sp. SYSU D01066-1
AGTGAGCGTTTGGTTCGCTTTCGCGGTAGTTCTTGGCAGATTGCGCCCCGGCATGGTCGCTGTACGACGACCCCGTATACGGGGATAAGCCCTCAATGACCCAGTTGGCGAGTCTGACCGGCTCATGTTTTCGTCCAGCAATGCACCGTCTCATTTAACAGTGCCCCGGCTTGCCCCGATGCTTCCACCGGCGACCCGCACACTCTCCCCGCGCCGGCCACGGTCCCGTACTCCGGCAGTATGCAGCCCAGGCGCCGCTACCCCAGCGACCTGTCCGACGCGCGATGGAAACTCATCCGCCCCACCCTCCAAGCCTGGCGGGACGCCCGAGCCGGCATCCGCCGCCCCACCCACGACCTGCGCGACCTCATGGACGCCATCCTCTACGTCGACCGCACCGGCATCCCCTGGCGCTACCTCCCGCACGACTTCCCCCCTCACCAAACCGTCTACGGATACTTCGCCAAATGGGAGACCGACGGCATCTTCGACCAGCTCACCGGCCTCCTCCGCCGGCTCGTCCGAGAACGCGAGGGGCGCGATGCCCACCCCAGCGCCTGCGTACTCGACTCGCAGTCGGTCAAGACCTCCGCCAACGTCCACCTCGCCGACCAGGGCTACGACGCCGCCAAAAAGATCGCCGGTCGCAAACGACACATCGCCACCGACACTCTCGGCCTACTCCTCACTGTCCTGGTCACCTCCGCGGCCATCCACGACTCCACCGCCGGCACCCACCTCCTGGACCAGATCGCCGCCCGCCACCCCCGCGTCACCAAAGCCTGGGCCGACTCCGGATACAAGAACGCCGCCGTCGAACACGCCGCCACCCACGGCATCGACCTCGAAGTCGTCCACCGCACCCCCGGCAGCCACACCTTCACCGTCCAACCACGCCGCTGGGTCATCGAACGAACCCTCGGCTGGCTCATGCACCACCGCCGCCTGGCCCGCGACTACGAAACCCACCCACACCGATCAGCCGCCATGATCCGCGTCGCCGCCATCGACCTCATGAGCCGCCGAGTCACCCAGGAAACCACCACCAACTGGCGCGACACCTAACCCCGAACCAAACGGACACCAGCGAACCAAACGCTCACT
>NZ_JBUDHV010000086.1:0-894 GCF_054956795.1 Streptomyces sp. SYSU D01066-1
CCGGGACCGTTGACCACACAGCCCATGACGGCGACGCGCAGCGGCACCTCCATGCCCTCCAGCCCCGCGGTGACCTCCTCGGCCAGCTTGTACACGTCGACCTGGGCGCGTCCGCAGGACGGGCAGGAGACGATCTCCAGGCCGCGCTGGCGCAGGTTGAGCGACTCCAGGATCTGGATGCCGACCTTGATCTCCTCGACCGGCGGGGCGGACAGGGAGACCCGGATGGTGTCGCCGATGCCCTGGGAGAGCAGGGCGCCGAAGGCGACGGCCGACTTGATGGTGCCCTGGAAGGCGGGACCGGCCTCGGTGACGCCGAGGTGGAGGGGGTAGTCGCACTGGGCGGCGAGCTGGCGGTAGGCCTCGACCATGACGACCGGGTCGTTGTGCTTCACCGAGATCTTGATGTCCCGGAAGCCGTGCTCCTCGAAGAGGGACGCCTCCCACAGGGCGGACTCGGTGAGCGCCTCCGGGGTGGCCTTGCCGTACTTCTGGAGCAGGCGGCGGTCCAGAGAGCCCGCGTTCACACCGATGCGGATCGGGGTGCCGTGGTCCTTGGCGGCCTGGGCGATCTCCTTGACCTTGTCGTCGAACTGCTTGATGTTGCCCGGGTTCACACGGACCGCGGCGCAGCCGGCCTCGATCGCGGCGAAGACGTACTTCGGCTGGAAGTGGATGTCCGCGATCACCGGGATCTGGGACTTCCTCGCGATGACCGGGAGGGCGTCGGCGTCGTCCTGGGTGGGACAGGCCACACGGACGATCTGGCAGCCGGAGGCGGTCAGCTCGGCGATCTGCTGGAGGGTCGCGCCGATGTCCGAGGTGCGCGTCGTCGTCATCGACTGCACCGACACCGGCGCGTCACCGCCCACGGCCACCGAGCCGACCTGGATC
>NZ_JBUDHV010000087.1:0-850 GCF_054956795.1 Streptomyces sp. SYSU D01066-1
CACCGGCACCGGCACCGGCACCGGCACCGGCACGACTACGGGCACGGACGCGGGCGCGGACGCCAACCCGACCTCCCACGCCCCCCGCGGCCCCCACGACACCCCCAGCACCCGACCCCCCGGCCGCCACCGCCCCGCACCCCACCGCGACCCCGCCCACGACCAGCCCGCACCCCTCACCACCACCCCCGCACACCCCCACACCTGGCACCACCTGCGCCCCCACGCCACACCCGCCACCCTCCACACCGAACGCTTCGACCCCCACGCCGACCCCCTCACCGACCCACCCCGCCCCGGCACCCTCTCCGGAACCACCACCCTCATCCGCGCCCAGATCCGCCGCATCCAGACCCCCACCGGCCACTGGGTCCGCGACCACACCCTCAACCTCCCCGTCACCACCACCGACCCCACCCACACCACCCAACTCCAACAACGCCTCAAAACCCTCGCCGACACCCACCTCAACAACCGCTACCTCCTCCCCACCTCACACGACCAGTTCCACCTCAACATCAACCTCATCAACGACCCCACCCACCCCGAAACCATCACCCTCACCCACACCCCCCACCCCACCCGCCCCAACCAACGCCACCTCGACCTCAACCACACCGACACCCAACTCCTCCACGAACTCCTCCACTACCTCGGCCTGCCCGACGAACAACACGACAACGACCACCTCTTCCGCAACCACCCCCACTCCACCGCCGTCCACACCGACGGCCTCATGGCCACCACCACCCCCACCACACCCATCCCCCTCCGCTACCTCACCACCATCGAAAACACCACCGACACCCACACCCGACTCCACGACCACCACCACACACACAACACCCCC
>NZ_JBUDHV010000088.1:0-805 GCF_054956795.1 Streptomyces sp. SYSU D01066-1
ACGCCGGCCATGACGTCGTCGGCTACGACACCAACCCCGAACTCTCCGACGTCGACAGCCTCGCCGGCCTGGTCGAGCGTCTCGAGGCGCCCCGCGCGGTCTGGGTGATGGTCCCGGCCGGCGGCCCCACCCAGGCCGTCATCGACCAGCTCGGCGGCCTCCTCGAACCCCGCGACATCGTCATCGACGGCGGCAACTCCCGCTGGAGCGACGACGAGAAGCACGCCGAGGAACTCGGCAAGCGCGGCATCGGCTTCGTCGACGCCGGCGTCTCCGGCGGCGTGTGGGGCCTGAAGAACGGCTACGCGCTGATGGTCGGCGGCGACAAGGAGTACGTCGACCACCTCAAGCCGATCTTCGACGCGCTCAAGCCGGAGGGCCCCTACGGCTACGTCCACGCGGGCAAGGTCGGCGCCGGGCACTTCGCCAAGATGGTCCACAACGGCATCGAGTACGCCATGATGCAGGCCTACGCCGAGGGCTGGGAGCTGCTGGAGAAGGTCGACTCCGTGGACAACGTCCGCGAGGTCTTCCGCTCCTGGCAGGAAGGCACGGTCATCCGCTCCTGGCTGCTCGACCTCGCCGTCAACGCCCTCGACGACGACCCGCACCTGGAGAAGCTGCGCGGCCGGGCCGCCGACTCCGGCGAGGGCCGCTGGACCGTCGAGGCGGCCATCGACAACGCCGTGCCGCTGCCGGCGATCACCGCCTCCCTGTTCGCCCGGTTCTCCTCCCGCCAGGACGACTCCCCGCAGATGAAGATGATCGCCGCGCTGCGCAACCAGTTCGGCGGCCACGCCGTCGA
>NZ_JBUDHV010000089.1:0-681 GCF_054956795.1 Streptomyces sp. SYSU D01066-1
TCCGACGCTCCCACGGCTTGTAGGCACACGGTTTCAGGTACTATTTCACTCCGCTCCCGCGGTACTTTTCACCATTCCCTCACGGTACTATCCGCTATCGGTCACCAGGGAATATTTAGGCTTAGCGGGTGGTCCCGCCAGATTCACACGGGATTTCTCGGGCCCCGTGCTACTTGGGTGTCTCTCCAACGAGCCGCTGACGTTTCGACTACGGGGGTCTTACCCTCTACGCCGGACCTTTCGCATGTCCTTCGCCTACATCAACGGTTTCTCACTCGTCCTGTCGCCGGCAGACAACAGAAGAGAGATCCCACAACCCCGCATACGCAACCCCTGCCGGGTCTCACACGCATACGGTTTGGCCTCATCCGGTTTCGCTCGCCACTACTCCCGGAATCACGGTTGTTTTCTCTTCCTGCGGGTACTGAGATGTTTCACTTCCCCGCGTTCCCTCCACACTGCCTATGTGTTCAGCAGCGGGTGACAGCCCATGACGACTGCCGGGTTTCCCCATTCGGACACCCCCGGATCAAAGCCTGGTTGACGACTCCCCGGGGCCTATCGTGGCCTCCCACGTCCTTCATCGGTTCCTGGTGCCAAGGCATCCACCGTGCGCCCTTAAAAACTTGGCCACAGATGCTCGCGTCCACTGTGCAGTTCTCAAACAACGACCAGCCACCC
>NZ_JBUDHV010000090.1:0-675 GCF_054956795.1 Streptomyces sp. SYSU D01066-1
ACGATCGACGAGGTGCGTCAGGTGGGGTTGTTCGATCCGGCGACGTATGACGTGATGGCGTCGGTGACGTCGGGTGAGGCGATCGAGGGGATGGTGACGCTGATCCGGCGGTGCGGGGTGTTGTCGGGGCCGACGGGTGGTGCGGCGTATTTCGGTGCGGTGCGTCAGTTGCGTGAGGTGGACGCCGGGCTGGAGGGGACGGGGCGGCGGGAGAGCGCGGTGTTCATCGTGTGCGACCGTGCGGAGAGCTATCTCAGTTATGTGCGCCAGCGTCGCCCGGAACTGCTGGGCCGGCCGGGCGGGGCACGCGTGTCCTCGGTGCCGAGCGTCGAGGAGGCGAAGGCGCAGGCCCGGACGGTCGGTGTCGAGGAGGCCCGGGGATGGGTGGCGGCGGGTGATCCCCGTCCCCTCGTGGTCGATCTGCGCGGTCCGCACGCCTACGCGGCGCTGCACATCGAGGGATCGCTGAACATCGTGGACGAGGTGTTCGAGGAACTCCTGCGGGGCGGGCTGCCGTTCAGCAAGAGCACCCCGGTCCTGCTGGCCTGTCCGGTGGGGGAGAAGTCGTTGCGGTACGCGGCGGCGCTGGCGCGGATGGGGCATCCGGACGTGCGGAGCCTGGCGGGCGGGATCGTCGCCTGGCGGGACGCGGGCGCCCCACTGGTACGGGAGTGA
>NZ_JBUDHV010000091.1:0-628 GCF_054956795.1 Streptomyces sp. SYSU D01066-1
GTCTTCAATTGATCTTGCATGGTGGATCATGGTCGGGTGATACGTCGTCATGAACTGTCCGATGCGGAGTGGGAGTTCGTCCGGCCGTTGCTGCCTGTGTCGTCGCGGGGCCGGAAGCGGCTGGACGACCGGACCGTTCTCAACGGGATCGTGTGGAAGTTCCGCACCGGGACGGCCTGGCGGGACGTGCCGGAGCGGTACGGTCCCTGGCACACGCTGCACACTCGCTTCCGCCGCTGGGCCCTGGACGGTACCTTCGAGCGGATGCTCCAGGCCGCCCAGGCCCGGGCGGACGCCGCCGGGGACATCGACTGGCTGGTGTCGGTCGACTCCACCGTCGTCCGCGCCCACCAGCACGCCGCCGGCGCCCGAAAAGGGGGCTCCGCGCCCCCGGCCTCGGACGCTCCCGGGGCGGTCTGACCAGCAAGATCCACCTGGCCTGCGACGGCGCCGGCCGTCCGCTCGCCTTCACGCTCACCGGCGGCAACACCAACGACTGCACCCAGTTCACCGCCGTGATGGAAGCGATACGGGTCCCCCGCGTCGGCCCGGGACGGCCCCGAGTGCGGCCCGCCCACGTGCTGGGCGACAAGGGCTACAGTTCCCGGGCCATCCGCACCTGGCTGCG
>NZ_JBUDHV010000092.1:0-611 GCF_054956795.1 Streptomyces sp. SYSU D01066-1
AGGGTGTCGGTGACGGTGACGCCGGTGGCGTCGTTCGGTCCGGTGTTGCGGACGGTGACGCGGTAGGTGACGGTCTGGCCGACGGTGACGGTGGTGGTGTCGGCGGACTTGGTCACCGACAGGCCGGCGGCCGGGCTGACCTGGGTGACGGCCTCGTTGGAGGTGGCCGTCAGCGGCTCGGGGACGGGACCGAGGCGGTTCTCGTAGGCGGCGGTGGCGGTGTTGGCCAGGTGTCCGCCGGCGCTGGCCTCGTCGATCCTGACCCGGTACTCCACCGTCGTACCGTCCGGCAGGGTGTCGGTGTTGGGCAGGGCGCCGCCCTGCCCGCTGGTGGCACCGTTGCCCAGGTGGAACACCACCCGGTCACCCGCCGGGTCGAAATATGCCTGGTCGTCGTCCGGCTGGTCGCTCTTCGCGCCGGCGTTGGGGCCGCTGACGATCCTCAGCGACCCCGGCACATACGTGGCACCGGCCGGAACGACGTCACTCAGGCTCAGCGCCTCGGCGTTGCCACCGCCCTCGTTCTTGACGACGATCCGGTAGGTGACCACATCACCCACCTCCAGCGGCCCCTCAGGAACGGCGTACTTGGTGAGCGTCACGAACGGAGC
>NZ_JBUDHV010000093.1:0-559 GCF_054956795.1 Streptomyces sp. SYSU D01066-1
CCGGCGGTGGCGAACCGCAGCAGGGTGGTCTCCGAGAGGATCTCGGTGGTGGTGGTCATGTCTAGAAGTACCCCTCGCGCTTGCGGTCTTCCATCGCGGCCTCGGAGAGCTTGTCGTCGGCGCGGGTGGCGCCGCGTTCGGTGAGCCGGGAGGCGGCGATCTCGGCGATCACCTTCTCGATGGTGTCGGCGTCGGAGTCGACGGCGCCGGTGCAGGACATGTCGCCGACGGTGCGGTAGCGCACCCGCCGCTTCTCGACCCTCTCGCCGTCCTTGGGGCCGCCCCAGTCGCCGGCGGTCAGCCACATGCCGGCCCGGGCGAAGACCTCGCGTTCGTGGGCGTAGTAGATCTGGGGGAGTTCGATGTCCTCGCGGGCGATGTACTGCCACACGTCCAGTTCGGTCCAGTTGGACAGGGGGAAGACGCGGACGTGTTCGCCGGGGGCGTGGCGGCCGTTGTAGAGGTTCCACAGTTCGGGCCGCTGGCGGCGGGGGTCCCACTGGGAGAACTCGTCGCGCAGGGAGAAGACGCGTTCCTTGGCGCGGGCCTTCTCCTCGTC
>NZ_JBUDHV010000094.1:0-543 GCF_054956795.1 Streptomyces sp. SYSU D01066-1
GGTCCGCGCGCAGCGCCGGCACGCACCTGTCGACCAGCGGCGAGAGCACCGCGTCACCGCCCAGCTCCACCCACGCACCCGCCCCGGCGGCGGTCACCGCATCGGCGAACCTCACGGTGCGCGCCACATGCCCGACCCAGTACTCCGGATCGGACCACTCGTCCCTGACCGGCCCGCCCGTCACCGACGACACCACCGGGATCTGCGGAACACCGAAGGAGAGTCCCGCGATCGCCTCCCGGAACGGGTCCAGCACCGGCTCCATCAACGGCGAGTGGAACGCGTGACTCACTTCCAGCCGGCGCCGACGCCGCCCCGCGAACACCGACGCCGACACCACCCCCTCGACGCTCTCCTCCGCACCGGAGAGCACGACGGAGGCCGGTCCGTTGACCGCCGCGATACCCACATCAGTCATACCGTCCAGGAGCGGCAGCACTTCGTCTTCGCCTGCCTCGAGGGCCACCATCACCCCGCCCGGCGGCAGCGCGTCCATCAACCGCGCCCGCGCCGACACCAGCACACACGCATCCGCCAGACTCA